>JAKQLF010000046.1 GCA_029567325.1 Bacteroidota bacterium
GGCTTCCATCTCCAAACATTGGCTCCTTGGAATATAATCGCTGTTTCATCCTCTCATAAAGTGCCAGCGCTTCTGTCTTTTCTTTTTCTTCTTTATTCATTTTGCAAAAATATGTAGACACACTTTATTGAACAGTCTCGCATTGTTTTTTAAATTTAAATGAGCTTTATCTTGAAGACATCCTTGTACGAAAATTAAAACAATAAAAGGATCATCAGTTTTTAACTTTTAACAAACGAATAAAAACCCACAAAAAGAAAATGAAAAACATCCAGTCATTTACCCCGTAAACACCGTAAAATAAACCAGCCATTTTATCTTTCGCAAAAACATCAGCTACACTATTACCAAACATCCATTTAATCCAAATGAGCCCATAAATTAATTTTTCAACTACGAAAACGCCTACCAACCATTTTACTTCTTGAAAATTATTTGCCACTGAAATATAGGCTAAGCCCCAAACAATAATCATGAGTAGTCCGAAATTGGACATAACATCGGGGTCAGATTCTGGAATTACGGAATTAGTGAAAAATCTTGAAAAAGCCAATACTGCCATATTCATTAATCCGGCAATAATAAATCCTTTTGAAATGGTTTCGTTTTTGATGGTCATGGTGGTTGTTTTTATGATTATTTATTCAAATATACTTTTCCTTATGCGAACATTTTCTGTTTCTTGTAAATAATTAGCATTGTATAAAAGATGGTGTTTTTGATCAATTATGAGTGAAGTGATATAAATCATTTTATTTTGAAAAATAAGGTTGGCAAAGTTGATTATATTGAGCTTGCAAATTCAATCGATCATCACATATGGAGTTATTTGAGGTAAGACCTAGGTTTACAAAAACCCTTGCGCTGAGTATGGAAGAAATTGGCAATAAGGTTAGGGAAGGGCTCTTGCACTATCCAGAAATAAAGGCAGTTGTGAATCCAAATTTCATTGTTATAAAGGTTCCTAAAGAGGAACAACATGTTTGGACTCCTCAACTTTCCATTCAAATGGAAACAGATGAAAGTGGGAAAAACACCATATTATATGGATTATATGGACCTCGCTCAGATGTGTGGATGTTGTTTATGTTTCTGTACTTTGTTTGCGGCCTACTCACGCTCTTCATTTCAATCATCGGCTTATCGCAATATCAATTGGGTATGTCTGCTTATATTTTATGGTTGATACCTTTCACATTGGGTGGTATTTTTGTACTTTGGTTTACTAGTCGCACTGGTCAACGTTTGGGCAGGAAGGAGATGCGCCTCATCAATGATTTTGTGGATAAGTACATTTGTGATTGAAGAGCTGTCAGGGTCAGCTGTCAGCTATCAGCGCTCAGTGGTCAGTGGTATGCGAAGTTTTAATTGATATGCCATTATTTTTCATCGAGCCATGAGCTTAGAGCCACGATCATAATTAACAGTAAATTCGTGAAATGGAGTTTTTTTTGGTGAATTCGTGGCAACCTATTATGGATAACTGGTAGGTTTGATTTTTTGGCTTAAATGATTTTTAGATTCAAGTTTTTTTGAGCATTCAAAAAATGGGTTAAGACTTAAAATTGCCCACGTGTCCCTGCTTACTGCAAAGGATTGCCAAATTGCCCATTCTTGTCCTCGAATTAGCATCGCCGTAGGCAGAGACTGAAATCTCGCCACCATAATACACCCATTTCCATTCTGATTTCCGATTTCCGATCTCACCATTTCCGCTTTCCGCTTTCCGATCCCCCATTTCCGCTTTCCGGTTTCCTATTTCCCGTTTCCGGTCTCCCTCTACGGACAGCCCGGTTTGATCAAATTGATTTGCAAAGTATTATTGACATTTACGTTGCTGGCGACTACCAAGTTTTTGGAAGTCACGTTGAGAACTCCTCCAGTAACACTGATTGGAGCTGTTATTTTGAAGGTGTCTAAGGCAAACTGTGTAGCAGGAATTGCGCCGCTAACACTAGCTGACAAAACCACAGATGGATCTATGATCCGATAAATTCTATTGTCATCGAGGCTCGAGCTGTACAATTCTCCATTTTCATCTTCTCCAAAAGCAGAAACGCCGCCCAAAACACCATTGGTTCTTACATTGGTGTACGTTGAAGTAATGGCCCATGCGTTACCTGAGGAATAATCACCACAAATATACTTACCTTTTAAATTGGGGAAATCACAGCCTCTATATACAAATCCTCCAGTTATAGAAAACCCTCCATTTGTGTTATTATGCCCGTATTGAAAAACCGGCATTTTGTACAATGCATTTCCACAAGCTGGTAAACCATCAATACAATTATCTGATAATTCTGTAGGATCATTATAACAGGCATTGCCTTCGTGTACTCTCCACCCAAAATTTACACCACTTGGACTCCCACCTACCAAATGATCAACTTCTTCCCAAAAACCTTGTCCCACATCTGCTATCCATAAATCTCCATTAGATCGATCGAAAGAAAAACGCCATGGATTTCTGAGACCAACAGCCCAAATTTCAGGTAAATATGCAGCATTGCCAACAAAAGGATTGGTCGCAGGAATACCGTAATATGGGCTGGTATTTACATTCTGATCCACATCCAGTCTGAGCATTTTGCCTAAAAGAGAAGCAGGATTTTGAGCATAACATTGCGGATCACCTCCATCACCTCCATCTCCCATTGCGATATAAAGATATCCATCGTTTGGACTGAATTTTAGACAGCCGCCATTGTGATTGCTATAAGGTTGTTTGATCTTCAACAAAATTTTGAGTGTCGTTGTATCTACAATATTTGGATTAGATGCACTAACCGTATATCTAGCTATGATAGTTGTATCTACAGATTTTGTCACATAATTTACATATAAGAAACCATTATTCTCAAAGTCAGGATGAAAAGCTAAACCTAGTAATCCCCTTTCTCCACCGGAATTGATTTTATGACTGATGTTTAAAAACGGTGTCGAAAGCACCGTTTTGTTCGGAAGGATGATTTTAATCCTTCCAGTTTTTTCCACTATGAATAATCTATTGCTTCCGTCACCAGCATTGGCAATATCCACAGGGGAAGAAAAACCTGTTACATATGATTGTTTGCCTAGCGTTTGACCAAAGACTTGAATAGATAAACAAAAAAAGAAAATGGGAAGTAAATTTTTCAAATTCATAAGTATATTTTCTATTAATAAAATTTGTAAAAGCCTGATTCAATACAATATAAAACATTATCTATTTTAATGTTTAACTTACCATAAGGTTCATTAAAAAATGGTGGTTTTCACTAGATTATATCAAATCAATTTCAAGGGTAAGCCCTCCTAAAATATTTTATTAATCATTTAATTTCAGTGGAGTCAACAGATCAGCTATTTTACGATCATTACTCAATCTGGGTACTTTATTTTGACCTCCCAACTTTCCTTGGTCTTTCATAAAATTCCTAAAAGCATCTTTTTGCATAGGAGTCACTACCAATGGTTTTAAAATATTCCCTACGATGAGGTCTTCATAATAAATGTTTTGTTTGATCATTGCTAGGTCTAGATCAGCACAAAAAGCCATCATATTTGATGGAGGGGTAGCGAATTCTATAAACCATTCATGATAAGGTAGACCACTTTCTGGATTGACTTGTGGGGCTACGGTGAATTCCACTACAGCTGTATGATGTTTTTTACCGACTTCGTTGAGTGCTTCTTCTACTTCCTTCCCAATGACGTGCTCACCAAAAGCAGATATGTAATGTTTGATGCGGCCGGAAACGATGACTCTGTAAGGAGCAAGGGAAACAAATCTCACCAAATCACCAATGTTGTATCCCCAAAGTCCAGCATTGCTGTTGATGATCAATGCATAATCTTTGTCTAGACTTACTTGATCCAACTTCAACCTTGTAGGATTTTCATTGAAAACTTCATCGGCGGGTACAAATTCAAAAAATATCCCAGAAGCAGTGTTGAGAATCATACCTTTATCTGCTTGCTGATCCTGGAAGGCAATAAACCCTTCGCTAGCTGGGAAGAGTTCAACACTGTTGATTTTTTTCCCAATGAGCTCTTCCAATTTGGCTCTGTATGGTTCATAATTCACACCACCATAAATGAATAACGAAAAGTTGGGGAACACTTCCATGATGTTTTTCTTGCCAGTCCTCACGAGGATCCTTTCGAAATACATTTGTACCCATGGAGGAATGCCGCTGATGAGCCTCATGTCTGCGCTCAAAGTTTCATCGATCACTTTCTCTAACTTTTCTTCCCAATCATCTATGCAGTTGGTCTGATAACTAGGCAATTGGTTGCCTTTTATCCATGCAGGTATTTCATGATTGACAATTCCAGAAAGACGCCCAGTTGCAATGCCACCTTTTTCATCCAATTCTGGGGATCCACTCAGGAAAATCATTTTGCCATCAAAGATCGAAGCATCACCAGATTCAGAAATATAGTTGAGCATGGCCGATCTAGCACCATTGATGTGGTTGGGCATGCTATCTTTGGTGATGGGGATGTATTTTATGCCCGAAGTGGTTCCACTGGTTTTTGCAAAGTATCTTGGTTTACCTGGCCAAAGAATGTCTGCTTCACCCTTGGTCATTTTATCAATGTAAGGCTTGAGGTCTTCATAGTCAGCTAAAGGAACATGTTTTTTAAAGCTCTCATAATCATTTATTTGCGAAAAATGATGGTCAATACCAAACTTGGTTTGTGCTGCTTGCTTTACAATAGAAAGCATACATTCGTTTTGGTGATTTACCGCGGAGGCTGCCCATTGCTTAATGCCTCTGGCCACAAAATCTGCGTATGGCTTGACAAAAAATGATTTTATTCCCATGTTGCAAAGGTGGTTATTCGTTTTATAATAACAAAAGAATAGGGATGGAGTATTTGTAGACAACTATCAATTCTATTTTGGAAGATGGGCGAAATGATTTATTCATAAGCATTATTAAACTGTTTGATAAAATATACAATAGGCAAGATTGATTCTATTCATTTTATCATGGTAAATTTAGTACTACTTTGCATTCAGCAATTATCCATAATGAAAAGTGATTTATTACTTTATTTTTATGTTCAATTGCTTAATAAGCATTAAGATTGTTTTCGCCACTAAATTGGTTAGAGGGGGGCAATCCAAATACTTTTCAAACATATGACAGGTTTGGCCACTATTTTTTCAAAAAATTAAGAAATTCAATATGTATTTTTTCAATAGAGCTCATCATTTCACCAATATCCTCATCTTGGGCTTGTTCATTTTCATCCTTTCAATGACTTCTTGCCAAAAACCGTCACCATACGTAGAGCCAATTTCCAAAATAGGAGCCACGGGTAGAGAACGCATCAGTATCAACGATCATTGGCAATTCAGAAGGTATAGGGATGGTGATACTCCAGATAGTTTGATTTATGATGTAAGACCGCCCATTCAAGATAGGAATGACAATAAAGTCGCAGATTCCAGACCGACAGAAGCTGTACGTGAAGAAAGCAAAGTTCCGGTTTTAAAAAATTACATTTTACCAACGGCCAATGCTTTTATTAACGATTCAACAAAACATTATAAACAACCTGCTGGTAACCCAGGTGCTGATTTTCCATTTGTACAAAATGCATTTGATGATACAAATTGGGAAGAAGTCAATTTACCCCATGATTGGGCCATTGATCAACCTTTTTATGAAGGCAACAATGCAATAGTTGGGGGCGGTATGGGAAGGTTACCAAGTCATGGTGTTGCTTGGTATCGAAAAAAATTGACTTTTACTTCATTAGATAAAAATAAGGAAATCTATTTGGATATTGATGGTGCCATGTCTTATGCGATGGTTTGGTTTAATGGACAATTAATTGGAGGTTGGCCTTATGGATATAATTCATTTAGACTAAATCTTACCCCTTACATAAAAGAAGGAGGAAACAACCAACTAGCGATCAGACTAGATAATCCAAACCACTCAGCTCGCTGGTATCCAGGTGGTGGAATATATAGAAATGTTTGGATCACAAAGGTTAATCGTATTCACATTGGGCATTGGGGAACTTTTGTGACTACACCAAAGGTATCGACGGACGAAGCACTTGTCAATTTGACTATTCAAATTGACCAAGAAAACAAATCAGAAAAAGAGATAAATGTAAGTACTCAATTGTTTTTTGTGGATCCAGCAAAAGGCATTAATGGAAATGAGATTGCGCAAGCATCTTCAACAATTACATTAAAGAATGCAAGGAGTAAGGTAAACCAAAGTTTTACCATCAAAAATCCTAAATTATGGGGTCCTGTGCCAGAACAAAAACCAAACATATATAAGGCCGTTACCACTTTAACCAGTGACGGAATACTGTTGGATCAATATGAAACCACTTTTGGAATTAGAGACATACACTTTGATCCTAATGAAGGTTTGATAGTAAATGGCCAGAAAATCAGAATAAAGGGTGTCAATCAGCATCATGATTTAGGGGCTTTGGGAGCGGCATTCAATTATAGGGCAGCCCAACGACAGTTGGAAATTTTGCAAGAACTGGGTTGTAATGCCATCAGAATGTCCCACAACCCTCCAGCACCAGAGTTGCTTGATCTTACGGATCAAATGGGATTTCTGGTCATTGATGAGGTTTTTGATAGTTGGGAAAGAAAGAAAACGCCACATGATTTTCATTTGGTTTTCCCAGAATGGTATGAAGCAGATATTCGCTCATTTATCAGAAGAGATCGCAACCACCCTTCGGTCATTGCCTGGAGTTTTGGGAATGAAGTCGGAGAACAATACACTGGTGAAGAAGGGGGAGCATTGGCTAAAAAATTGTATAACATTGTCAAGGAAGAAGACAATACCAGACCTGCAACCGCGTCGAAAAATTATGCAAAACCTGACATGCCCTTTACAAAAGTCTTGGACTTCATGAGTTTAAATTATCAAGGTGAGGGTATCCGTGATGCTCCTGCTTATGCACATCTCAATGGAATCAGGACAACTCCGTTGTACCCAGCTTTTCATAAGGCTTTTCCTGAAAGGTTGATTGTAAGTAGTGAAAGTGCCTCAACTTTGAGCACAAGGGGAACTTATGTTTTCCCAGTTGAACCTGGCATCTCAGCTCCTGTAAGTGATGGAAAAGGAGGAAATCCAAAATCTATGGAAGTAAGTGGATATGAACTATATACCGCACAATTTGGGGCATCACCAGATAAGGTTTTTGCAACTCAAGACCAACATCCATTTGTTGCAGGTGAGTTTGTTTGGTCTGGTTGGGATTATTTGGGAGAACCTACACCTTATTATTTAGGCAGAAGTTCCTATTCTGGAATCATTGACTTGGCGGGTTATAAAAAAGATAGATTTTTCCTTTATCAGGCCAGATGGAGGCCAGAATTACCAATGGCTCATATTTTGCCACATTGGAACTGGCCAGATCGAATTGGTCAAATTACGCCTGTTCATGTTTTTACCTCAGGAGATGAAGCTGAACTATTCTTAAATGGCAAGTCTATGGGCAGAAAGAAAATGCAAAAATTGGAGTATCGATTGAGGTGGGATAATGTGATTTACGAACCAGGCGAACTGAAAGTCATTTGTTATAAAGGAGGAAAAAAATGGGCTGAAGAAACAGTTGCAACAACGGGAAAAGCATCCAAGATTATCTTAACTGTTGATCGTAGTAACATCCAAGCTGATGGCAAAGATTTAGCTTTTGTAACCGCCCAAATAGTCGATGACAATGGAAAGATTATACCCAATGCTAACGTACCAATTTCGTTTTCTGCCATGGGAAGTGGAGAAGTTATAGCAACAGACAATGGCGACCCGGCAAGTCTAGTAAGTTTTGCTTCTAAAACAAAGAATACATATAGTGGAAAGGCATTGGCAATTGTTCAGTCCAAAAATGGTAGTCCTGGTCTAATAAAATTGACAGCAACAAGTCCTGGATTGACTCAAGCAGAAATGATTATCAATAGTTTGAAATAATTTGTCAATTGAAAAATCAAACATTGCTGAGAAACTATTGGCAAAGAGAACTTATATATTTCTAAACTCTTGAGGGCAACCTAAAATTACTTGTTGTCAAAAATTCCGATTGGGGCACTTTACTGTTTTCAGTGTCATATTAGTTAATCTTTTCACAAAAAAAGAGACTGCATCATACTTCGTTTTTGAAATTTATAACTTGCTTTGTTTTAAATAATTAACCTAATAACTCCATTTTTCCACATTAGGCAGCTATTTATATTACAAAAATTTCAAATCACAGGAGTATTCGTATGAAACAATCATTTTTATTGCTTTTTTGCCTTTCGTTATTTTTGATATCATGTTCAAAAAAACAAGAAGGCACACCTAGAGTGTTGTTGTTTTCAAAAACAGCAGATTTTGTGCACGAGTCTATCCCCGAAGGTATAGCCGCTATCCAAAAATTGGGTGCCGAGAATGGATTTGAAGTGGATACGACAAGTGATGCATCCATTTTCAATGATGACAGTCTTCAGAAATATGGCGCGCTGATCTTTTTGAATACAACGGGAGATATATTGGATTTCAGACAAGGACCTGCTTTGGAGCGATACATTCAAGCTGGAGGTGGTTTTGTGGGAGTTCATGCGGCTGCTGATGCAGAGTATGATTGGAAATGGTATGGAGAATTGGTAGGTGCTTATTTTCAGAGCCATCCAGAAATTCAAGAAGCCGACTTCAAAGTATTGGATAAAAAATTTGAAGCAACTTCTTTTTTGACCGAAGATGTTTGGAAAAGAACTGATGAACTGTACAATTACAAGAAAATACAACCTGATCTTAAGGTTGTGTTAGCCCTAGATGAAAAAAGTTATAAAGGAGGAGAGAACGGTGAAAACCATCCAATTGCCTGGTATCATGATTATGATGGAGGTAGGGCATTTTATACTGGGTTAGGTCATACAAAAGAGTCTTATGTTGAGGAGAACTTTCTGAAGCACCTTTTAGGTGGTATCAAGTATGCCATTGGTGATAATGAAGTATTAAATTACAGCAAAGCAAAAACCCAATATCCACCAGAACAAGATCGATTTTCTAAAACCATACTATCTTATGGTGGTTTTTATGAACCGACAGAAATGACCATTTTACCAAACTTGGACATTTTGATTACACAAAGAAGAGGTGAAATCATGCATTATAGTCAAGAAACCAAAAAGCTCAAACAAGTAGGTTTCTTAAACGTGTATTTTGAATCTTCTGTTCCAGGAGTAAATGCTGAAGATGGTTTACTCGGTATTGCAAAGGATCCAAACTTTGAGAAAAACCATTGGGTTTATATGTATTACAGTCCAAAAGATACAACCCTCAATCGTCTTTCTAGATTCACATTCGAAAAAGACACCATTGACTTAGCCTCAGAAAAAACAATTTTGGAGTTTTATGTGCAAAGACAAATTTGTTGTCACACAGGAGGTTCTATCGCATTTGGTCCTGATGGATTACTTTATTTGTCTACGGGTGATAATTCAACACCATTCAATGAAAGAGGAGCGCCATTTGTAAACAGCGGTTTTGCGCCATTAAATGATTTGCCAGGTAAGGATCAATATGATGCTAGAAGATCATCTGCCAATACCAATGACCTGAGGGGTAAAATATTGAGAATTAAAATCAAGGATGACGCTACTTATGATATTCCAGAAGGCAATTTATTTCCTAAAGGAACTGCTAAGACAAGGCCTGAAATTTACACCATGGGACATAGAAATCCTTACAGAATTTCGGTTGACCAAAAAAATGGCTACTTATACTGGGGTGATATAGGCCCAGATGCTGCAAAAGACAGTTTGGAAACAAGAGGACCGAAAGGATATGATGAAATCAATCAGGCAAGAAAAGCTGGAAACTATGGATGGCCATTATTCGCAGGGCCAAACGTTGCTTACAGGAAATATGATTATGCTACTGGTATTTCTGGTGATATGTTTGATCCAGCAAAACCGATGAACGAATCTAAAAATAATACAGGATTGGTTGAATTACCTGCTGCTCAGCCAGCATTTATGTGGTATTCTTATGACAAATCTCATGAATTCCCACAATTGGGCACTGGTGGTAAAAATCCGATGGCGGGACCGATTTATTACAAAGACATGTATCCTAAAGAGACCAGGCTTCCAGATTATTATGACAACAAAGTCATCATTTATGAATGGGTAAGAAACTGGATCAAAGCAGTGACACTAGATAAGGATGGAAACTTTGAGAAGATGGAGCCACTTTTTGATGGCATAAAACTCAATAACTGTATCGATATGGAAATGGGACCAGATGGTAAACTTTATCTTTTGGAATATGGGTCAGGTTGGTTTTTGAAAAATGACAACTCTGGTCTTTCTAGAATTGATTTTAATACAGGAAATAGACCACCGGCTATCAATGAATTGACGACAGATAAAACAAGTGGGGTATTGCCTTTTACAGTAACAGCAAAAGTAAAAGCAGAGGATAAAGATGGTGATGAGATTACTTATGTTTGGGATTTTGGTGATGGAAAAGAAATAGAGTCCAAGTCAGATTCTATGAGCCATACTTATGACAAAATTGGTGATTATAATATCAATGTTACAGTCAAAGATAAGTCTGGCGCGGGAACACTTTCTGAAAATATAGCAGTATATGCCGGAAATGCTAGCCCAGAATTAAAGATTGCATTGACTGGTGGTAATAGAACATTTTTTGTTCCTGGACAACCATTGAGTTATGCTGTATCTGTAAACGACACAGAAGGCGCAACTCAAATTGATCCCGAAAACTTGAAGGTTACCGTCAACTATATGGAAGGATTTGATCTTGCTGCAGTAGGGCAGGGACACTTCCAAGGAACCACTGGTGGCAAAGGAAAAAGTCTTACTGAAAGGTTGGATTGCAAAAGTTGCCATAAAGCAGAGGAAAAATCAATAGGACCTAGTTATTTGGATATTTCTAAAAAATACGATGGTCAGCCCAAAGCGGATGGATCTATTGCAAAAAGCATCATCAACGGAAGTCAAGGATCTTGGGGAGAGGCCCAAATGCCGGCGCATCCATCACTTGATCCAGACGATGCTGCGGCCATTGCAAAGTATATCTTGTCTTTGGCAGCAGATGGTAAAGATTTGGCTTTATTACCGCAATCAGGGAAGGTAGTTCCACCAAAAGAAACAAAGTCCAATGCGACAATGATCATGTCTGCAGTTTATACCGATAGAGGCGGAGAAGGCATCAAACCGATGACTGGAAAGACCACTATGTATTTACCAGGTAATGAATTGAAGCTTACAGGTAAAGAAGATAAAAGTGAGTTTACAATGGCCAATATGAGAGGAACCTCTATGATGGTGTTTCCAATCAAGGAAGGTTATTTTGCGACAGAAATGATCGACCTTACTGGTATAAAGCGGATTCATTTATCTACTTTTTACAGAAACGAACCTAAAATTGCGATGGCTGTAGAAGCAAGATTGGATGCAGTAGATGGACCACTTTTAGGAACGGGAAAAATGGTCAAAGTCAAAAATGAAACTAATAGGGGAGATATCTTCGTTTCCCTAAAGCCTACAACTGATGGTAAAGATCACAAAGTTTTCTTTGTTTATAAACCTACAGAAATATTGACGGAAGCACCGGGTGTATCTATCCGGTCTATCGTTTTTGAATAAAGAATTAGTTACAAATTAATTACCTAAAAGCCCAGCTTTATTTTTATAGCAATATGCTAAAAAGATAAAGTTGGGCTTTATTTTTTTGGTTGCTATAGAGCATATTACATAGATTTAATTGCTCTCAGATTTAGCTGATTTCCACCGATATTCCGGAGATTTTTTGATCAATTTTTGGACTAAGAATTGCAAAGATCGAATGTGTTGCATATTCGATCTTTAAATCTGAGTTGGTATGAGTGATTGATTGAATATGTTAAATCATCAATCAATGGATAGCTCGCGGATTCTGTGGTTTTTTGATTAATTTATGGACTAAGAATTACAAA
>JAKQLF010000048.1 GCA_029567325.1 Bacteroidota bacterium
TATGCCTCAGCATCATCAGAGTCTTCAAAAAATGATCTGCAGACTGTGATGAATTTTGGAAAAGAAAACCAAATACCTTTTGTTTCTCCTTGGTATTCCACGAGTAAAGCAAGTGAAGCTAATCCATACTACATCCAATTAAAACCAAATATCAGAGAGCATTACAATAGCATCATTGAGCACGTGGTCCAATCTGGTTTATCAGATCAAGTGGTTCTGGTAGGAAGAGATAATGGATCAGACATCAAATGGTTTGACTATTTCCAACAAATTGCCAAAGCTTACTTACCCAAAAAAGGAGAAAGACCATTTACTGAAATTTTGGTAAAAGAGTCTGCTTTAGTTGAGAAGTCTGAAGTTTTCAAAAGTAAAATTGACGCTGGGAAAACAGTATTTATCTTCCCCAATTATTCTTACAATGATGAAAATTATCTTGTTGCTGCGATGACAAAACTTCTTGGGGAGAGAAACAATAAACCTGTCACAGTTTATGGCATGCCACTGATACTTGACAGCGAAAAAATTGGTTTTCAGTTTTACAGTGGTCTCAAAATGAGGCTAGTTGTACCTGACTTTGTCGAAAAAGACGATGAAAATGTAAAGGAATTTACGCGTAATTTTTATCAAGAATTTAAAACCATTCCAGCAGCAGATGCATTTGAGGGCTACGATGTCATGACTTATTTGGGCCGTGCGCTTACTAAATATGGAAAAAATTTCTCGCCAAGCCTTAGCAAAGAAAAGGAATATTTACTGCAAACTTCCTATGATGTGAGACCTGTCTATGAAGAAGGCGATGATTCCTTTTCCAAAATCCAGTTCTACGAAAATAAACATCTAAACATCATAGAATTCAGGGGCAACAAATTCGTAAGGTTATAACCTCATGCTTTTTACGGAAGAGAGAATCAAGAAAATAAAGGCATTGGTTGCCAATAGACAATATGACCTCACCGTTATTTTGGAGAATGTGCATGATCCTCACAATGTTGGAGCGATTATCAGGAGTTGTGAAGCCGTCGGTGTGCTCAATGTACATGTTGTTTATACAGAACCTAGCAAAAATTCTATAGTCCAATATATAGGTAAAAAAGCTTCGCGCGGAGCCAAGAGATGGGTCAATATTCATTTTTATGATGATGTAATAGCTTGTATTGACAAGCTCAAAAATGAAGGATATACCATCTTCGCTACGCATTTGGGAGTTGAAGCTAAGTCTTTGTATGAAACCGATCTCGCACAAAAATGTGCCATAATTTTTGGAAATGAAAAAGATGGCGTAACCGAGGAAGCACTGAAGGTCGCTCATCATAACCTCATGATTCCTACTTTTGGCATGGTGCAAAGTCTCAATGTGTCTGTGGCAAGTGCGGTAAGTTTATTCGAGGCCAGTAGGCAAAGAAAAATCAAAGGCTATTATGATAAATCCTTTGACGTTCTAAACCCAGAAATGAGACAAAGTTTGATAGACTATGTAAGGGATTCCCATCCACGTATTGTTGAAGCAAATCCAACAGTGATCACAGAACTAATCGATTATTTAAAAATATAACTTATTCGCTTTCTGTATCTTTCCAGGGAATGATTTGAATATTTTCTGCTTCTATCATTGGCATGTTCAAAAACTTAAACATGACTTTAATGGTAGCAATTACATCTTCTACACAATATGATGATATTCTTTCCAAATCACCCTCCTCGTAGTAAACAGGACCAACTTTACTTCCGTCCATATCTGTTTTTGGGCTTTCTATTCCCAAGACAGCACAAATCAAATTCAAACTTGTATAGCCTTTTATATCACCGAATCTCCATAAATCAAGAGTGTCCAATAATTGCTCTGTTTGCCATGGCTTTTTACCTGCAATGTCTAGCATATGCGGCATCGTGACTCCATGCTTCACCATCCTCCTACAAATATAAGGTATATCAAACTCCTTGATATTATGGCCACAGAAGAAATAGGATTTGGGATCATCAAAATGTTGAGATATTAAAGCAGTAAAGTCTTCTAATATCTGCTTTTCATCATGCCCTGCAAAACTTTTGGCTCTGATTTGTTTATCTGAGTTGATATAACCAACTGAAATACAAATGATTTTGCCAAATTCAGCATAGATTGCTGCATTGCTTTTGTAAATTTTTTCACGCAAGGTTAAATCATTTGCAGAATCAGGACTGATTCTGATAGCTTTTTTGTCCCAAAGTTCTTTAAAAACATCTGGTAGACTATTATAATCTGGAAATTCTGAAACCGTTTCTATATCAAGAAACAGCGTAGAGGTCAAGTTTTTAGTTGAATATGCCATTTTTAAGGGTTTTCCCGTACCTTTTTACTTCGTGGTAAACATTGAATCTTTCAAAAACTATAAAATTGAGAAAATAATTCGTAATATTTGTGTCGTTTAAGCACTAAAATAATACAAATTAATATGGAGTCAATTAAATCAAAGCAGAATTTTACAGCATGGGCAATAGTAGCTATCATCGGTTTACTAGGTTTGAATGCTTATCAGTGGTTTTCAAATAGTCAATTGAAAACACAAAACGTGGCACAACTTACACAAGTTGAGGATTTGACGAAAGCACAAGCAGAATTGGATCAAGACTATCAAGCGGCTTTGGAAAGTTTAGAGCAGTTGAGAGGTGACAATAAGGAGCTCAATGAATTGATTGATAGTCAAAAGAACGAACTAGAGACTCAGAAGGCTAAAATCAGCGATTTGATTTGGTCTAAGAGAGAGTTGGGTAAGGCGAAAGAAGAAATGAAGGTATTGAAAGCACAAGCTGAGCAATATGTTGCACAAATCAATAAACTCACTGAAGAAAATCAATTCTTGAGTTCAGAGAATACCAATTTGTCAACGCAAAATCAGACCTTAGCAACAGACCTAGAATCTGAAAGAATCGCGAAAGAAGAAATTGCACAGGCTAGAGCTATTTTGGCTTCAGAAAAAGAAGGTTTAAGCAAAACTAATGAAACACTTTCCAGCAAAGTTGATATGGCAAATGCTATTAAAGTAAATTTCATGGAAGTTACTGGTTTTGAAGTAAAAGGTAATGGCAAGTTGGATAAAGAGTCAAAAGCAAAAAATGTTGATCTTTTGAGATTCTGCATCAAAACAGAAACCAATTTGGTGACTCCAGCTGGAAAGAAGAAATTCTATGTGAGAGTAATCAGCCCAACTGGTGAAACAGTTGCAGTTGAGGATTCAGGTTCTGGTGTATTGACCAACAAATTGGACAACACCCAAATCAGATATTCTACTTCTGGTGATGTAGAATACAATAATACAGATACAAATGCTTGTATTGATTGGACATTGGCTCAAGCAATTACAAAAGGTATGTATGATGTGGAAATTTATAACAACGGCTTTATAGTTGGTAAGGGCAACTTTAAGTTGAAATAATAAAACGCAATTCATTTATTTCCGACTTCGGTACAAAATATCGAAAAATTGTAAGGTGGTACTTTGTGCCACCTTTTTTGTTTTCAGTATGATTGTCCTGAAATCATAATTGAGATTGGTAGGAAAAGATACTGTCCTTTATGAGATTAGCACAAAAAAAGGGGATGCGTTTTCACACATCCCCTTTATATTATGTCTTAAGTACTACTTATTGTTGTGATTGTAGTGGAATTTCAGCAGAACCACCACTTACAATGATTGCAGTGATGATACAAAGTACAAATAGAGCAATCGCTAAGCCCCACGTGATTTTCTCTATCAGATCTGTTGATTTACTCGCACCAAATAGATTATTAGCGGTACCACCACCAAATGTAGAGTCTACTCCACCTCCTTTAGGGTTTTGAATTAAAACAACACCCATTAACAAGATACAGTTGATTGCAATTATTATTGTAAGAAAGTTTACCATTGTTTCTAACCTTTATTTTTAAGTTTTTCTATTTGGGTTGCAAAGTAAACACTTTTTTCCGGAAATTTCAAAATTAATCTATTATACATTTCAATTGCTTGATCATTATGTCCCTGACTAGCAAGTAATTTGGCCAAAGGCTCAGAAACCATTTGATTACTCTTCTTTACAGACTGCTCGGCAGACAGCACAACACTGCTTTTGGAATCTATTTTTTTCTCAATCTTGGATAAAGTATGTAGGTGTCCTCCCTTCAAGGGTTTGAAATTGTTGAGCCAACTATTGAATTCTGAGATGGTTTCATCAGCCTGAACAATGAATTTCAAATCTTTTTTCTTAAGCTTCTTTTTTATTTTGGCCTTCTTGATGTCGTCTTTGTTTTCATGGATAGGATTTAAAACCACATAAGTCGCCTCAGTTTCTTTGGTTTCCTTTACTTCTTGTTTCTTTTCAACATCAGAAACTACCTTTGGTTGAAATTCAAATGATTTGATTTTATCCACATCCTCTTGAGAAACACTTTCCTCAACCCAGTCTGCCAATGCTTCTTCTCTTGTCATAAAATCTTGATTTTTAATGATTGGCTCTACAACATGTGCAGGTACTTCTATCAATCCTGCGTTTAAGTCTGAATTAAGTGTATTCTTATGTACAATTTGATTGGCTCTCACCATCAATTGATTTGAATACTTTTCACCACCAGCACTCTCATACAAAGCCAAAGTATGGCTAGCTATAAACGGTTCTGCATTTTTCTTTAAAATCAATGAATCCTCAGATTCATCCTTGATAAAGTTTGGTTCTAAATGTTGAAAATAAGGCATAAGTTCTTACTTTTTCATCTTGGCTTACGTCCCAAAAGGGCCTTCCCTCGAAATAAATTGGCCAAAATGTATTGCAAAGAAACAAAATAGCTGACGACTAATTACCTAGTTTTTCATAGTTGATGTGAAGGCTTTCTAGAATTATCACGCATAATGATAAATACTAATCTGTAGTATATTACAAAATATTATATGTGTTGATAAATCCATGGTAGTTGTTGGTAACTTTTGGAATGTGGTTGTATCGCGAAAATATTTATAGACAACAACTCCCTTCTACAGGAAGTGTCTATAACTGAACTACCAATTAAAGATTACACCAAATCTGATTCCTTCCAGCCTTTACCAGTGCGCATCTCTTCCCGATGAATTTCTTTCAAGTCCATTTGTTCATCAAAATATTCTTCTTTTGTAGGGTGCTGAGACTTCAAATACATTACTTTCCTCACCAGCTTTAAAGTCATAAAAAATATGGGAAAAATACACCACATAAAACCTGGACTAAATTTGATGTTGATGTAAAACAAAATGGCCATATTAAAAAATGATTTTAATATCGTCAAAAACAATTCCTGCTTAGCTGGTAATGGTAGATTGCTCATTTTCTTTCTCATATCTTTATAAATCCTTTTTCAATCAAATCAACCCCAATTTTCGAAAAATAATTTCCACTTATCCCAGAAAATCCCCCAACTAGCCCAATTATCAGACCAGTGATTAAATATATCGGAAGTACGCCTATACCCCCAAATATTTCAGAGACCAAAACTGCGATACTTACTTCTGCGCCATAATCTTTGAAATAGGCAATAAAGGTCCAGGCCATAAAACAAGTAACAAAAGATAGGATAAAAGAAGTGTATCCCTTTTTAATTAAAAAAATGCCACAAACAAAACAGGTGACAGCGCTTATCCACCAACCATATTTTTCCTCCCCAAAATAAATGGTGATGGCTATCAGCAAGATCGAAACAGACAGTCTTGTACCTTTCATATTTTAGTTTTTTCTGAGCTTGGTTTTATCGTCCAGGTAGCTACAGTATTTTCCAATAATTCCGCTTTCGTTTTCACAAAGTATAATTTGTAGTGCTCTTTCCTTGCCCACTTATCTAAAAAATTGCGATAATGTTTGCTTGCTGGATCACCACTTTGCCCACCGGGATAAACACCCCAAGCTTCTACCTTGTCATCCAAACTTACCACCATTCTCCAACTAGGTCCCCACCCTGCTTGTTGCGCATTGATACAGTCAATTTGTCCGTCAATATCCAGATGCATAGCAGAGAATGCTGGCAACTTGGTAATGTGTTGGATGCTCACATCTCTTGACTTACCCCAAGGCTTTGGATCATAAATTTGATCTTTTTTTCTTAGTTGAGCAATAGAATAGTTTAAAACATCTGTAAAAGATTCCTTTTTATCTTTTGTCGATTCCATATCAAAAATCTCATGGTCGCCATTAGTTTTTGCAAGTTCAATGAATCTTTGCTCATTTGGTTTAGGCAAGTCATATGCTTTATGCTTGAATACTTCTTCAAAAGTATTTTCAAAAACTAATTCGTATAATGTATCAAACAAGGCGGGTGCTAATTCATTTTTGGCAAAATCATAATCCCAATTTTCCAGTGGTTCAAGAAATTTTTTGTTTTCTGATTTAGCTAATTTAAGAAAAATAGGCGTCATGGCTCTGGCCTTGGCAGATACGCCATTTCCTTGCATACTTTTCATGTCTTTTACCGTAGCCTTTTCAGTATTACGAAGTATTTCATGAATTTGCTGATTTCTAAACAATTCAAACCTTCCACTAAAATAATAGCCATAATCAGGGCTGATAGAACGTTGATTGGAAGAAGTTAAATAGTTTTGAGCTGGATTTTCATCATATGGCATTTGCTCATATGGTATGTAATTTTTCCAAAGATTATTGCTATTGGTTCCATCTTCAATGGTTTTGCCATCACCTTCTGATCTTGCAGGAAGTTTACCTGTGACCCTCAATGCAATGTTACCATTTTTATCTGCCATCAAAAAATTGAGTGCCGGGGCCGAATAATCCTCCAAGATGATGTTGCATTCGTCAATCGTTGTGGCTTTCATCATTCTTGTGAAAAGGGAGATGTCAAAAGTAAATGAACTATCTGTACCTACCCAATGCGCTGCAAGGTCATTCTTTGCATCTTCAGAATAAAATCTTATATGGCCAAAATCTGTTATATGTGTAGTATCAAATACAGATTCACCGCCTTTTATTTTTATTTCTTTGATACTCCTCTTAACTGGTTTGTATTTTCCATCAACCAAATATTCATTCCTGCCACTATCTTTCCAGGTGATTTTATATAAATCCAAAACATCCGAACCCACGTTTGTCTCTGACCAAGTAATATTTTCATTAAACCCTATAAATATTCCTGGAATGCCTGGCACAGAAACTCCGTATGTATTATACGACGGGGTAATGATGTGCATTTCATACCAAATTGCAGGTAGACTGAGCATCAAATGGGGATCACTACATAATATGGCTTTTCCAGTTGCACTTTTATCCCTTGTAATCGCCCAGTTATTCGATCCAATGCCATGTGGCTTATTATGTAAGTAAGCTGATTTGATAGTGAGTCCTTCTGTAGCAGGGTCATAAACGGACCTGTCAACAAATTCTTTGGGCTGATAGCCATTTTGAATGACTGGAATATCGCCCTCAGGATAATCGGTAAAAATATCGTTGTATAATTTTTCGCCCATCAATCCTTTTGCATTGGTCTGTTTTACATCAAATGTTCCTGTAAGCACATCTGTCATAAACGCTGTTACTTCAGCAACTTTATGGACAGACCAAGGTTCTGGTTTAAATCCTAATAACTTGTATTCTATAGGATAATCTTTGGGCTTTAAATTAAGAATATATGCATTTACGCCTGCAACATATGCTTCAACAGCTTTTAACGACTCTGCTTGTTTGGCTAATTGAGCAACTGCTATATCGGCTGCAATTGCAGTGCCTTTACGCAATCTTTCTTGATCCATGGGTAAAGCACTTGGTCCAAGCACCTCCGACAATCTGGACATAGTTGCTCTTGATATGAAATCCATTTGAAAAAGTCTATTTGATGCTTCTAAATAGCCCTCAGCAAATAGTGCATCCAAGTGGTTTTTTGTAAAGATGTGTGGAATGGCTCTTTCATCAAAAATAATTTCAATTTCATCAGAAACTTTGAAATTCTTCAAGTCAGTGCTTGATTCTTTTCTGGCATTGTTCCAAACTCCCGTAGATGGATTTAAAAACTTACCCAATGCTGGTAAAGGAACATTTGGAATTGTAATATTCCCATTAAAAAATAATCCTAATAGCAATGCTAAGGTTGTAAATAGGACAAATAACGAAATGTTTCTAACCATAATAAAGTGGGAACTGTCTACAACAAAGATAGGAATCAAAGACCTATTTGTTTAATGAATGTATTTTATTTTAATTGAAGACAGTAGACCACTGGCATTATATTTTCATTCGATAGGGTTATTTGATTTTTGATCACTTTACAAATAACCATTCAGTTTTTGTGGAAGCCTCTGGGATAAACCTATACCCATCTATGTCGAAGGATTTAAGGTCTTCTTTCCTTTCAATTTTATGATCTATGACAAACCTAGCCATCTGACCCCTACTTTTTTTGGCATTGTAAGAAATGAATTGGAGCTTACCATTTCTATCTTCCTTAAAGTTGATATTTAAAATGTCTGCTTTTAAAATTTTCTCATTTACTGCTTTGAAATATTCATCAGATGCAAGGTTTAAAATAAATGGTTCTTGTCCTGAATTTTTCAAATCCTTCTTTAATGACTTTGCGATGTCATCACCCCAAAAATGGTACAAATTACTTCCCTGAGCTGTGGCTAGCTTTCTACCCATTTCCAGGCGATATGCTTGCATTTTATCCAAAGGTTTTAAAACTCCGTACAAACCTGAAAGAATTCTTACATGTTCATTGGCATAATAAATATTTTCCTCTGACATGGTATAAGCATCTAGACCTGTATAAACGTCCCCATCAAATGCAAAAATTGCAGCTTTTGATTGTTGATCAGGAAAGCGTGCTTTATAATTTTTATATCGACGAACATTTTCTACGGCTATACTCTCCGAAATTTCCATCATTTCCATGAGATCTTTCGCAGATTTTGTTTTCATTATTTTTATAAGCTCCAATGATTTTGTCCTGAACATTGGCAAGGTCGTTGGGTAATCCAAAGTAGAACTTTCAAAGTTTAAAGACTTTGAAGGAGATAATAAAATGAGCATGGATGATGTTTTTTGTTTCGTCTATCTTATAAATAAAAAGCCCCGACTTTGGTTGAAAGTCAGGGCTTAAAATATCTTGCAATACTGCAAACTATTTTCCTCCTTTTATTACATTAGGAGCGCTTGCAGGAACAGCCTCATCAGTTTTTTTATCAAGAACTTCGCCTTGAACTCTGATGTAGTGTTCTTTACCTTCATTTGTTGTAATGGTTACAGTTTTGGTAAACTTTCCAATTCTGTTAGTGTCATATCTTACTTCGATATTACTTGTTTGTCCAGGAAGAATTGGATCTTTTGGCCAAACAGGGACAGTACATCCGCAAGAACCTCTTGCATTATTGATTACTAATGGCTCGATACCGTCATTTTTAAACGTTACAAGTCTCAAAGGATCAGCTCCTTTCTCAATAACACCGTAATCCAATGTTGCATCAGATTCGCCTTCGCCAAAAATCATTTTTGCTTTTGATGGCGGTGGTGCGGCTACATCTTCTATTGCTTGTGCATTAAGACCCAAACCCAAAAATGTGAACAACACACTTAAAAAAAGTACTTTTCTCATCTGTATGGAATTATTTTTAAACAAATATAAAAAATTTACAATGAATAATCAACTCATTTGCTAAACAAATATAAGACGAAAATTGTGCCAATACGTTTCTTTATCCATCATTAAAATTCTGTTAACAATTACTAGAGGTGAATCACCTCATCATATGCTGCTGCAGCCGCCTCCATTATGGCCTCACTCATTGTCGGGTGAGGGTGAATGGACTTGATTATTTCATGTCCAGTAGTCTCCAATTTTTTAGCAGTAACGCATTCAGCAATCAATTCGGTAACATTGGCTCCAATCATATGCACACCTAGTAATTCTCCATATTTAGCATCAAATATAACCTTCACAAATCCTTCTTTAGAACCTGCTGCACTAGCTTTACCTGAAGCGGAAAATGGGAATTTACCTACTTTCAATTCATAACCTGCTTCTTTTGCAGCGACTTCGGTAAGTCCAACGCTTGCAACTTCTGGCCAGCAATAGGTGCATGAAGGAATATTTCCGTAGTCAATTGGTTCGGCATGTAGACCTTTTATTTTTTCAACACAAGTAATTCCCTCTGCGCTTGCAACGTGAGCCAAAGCTTGTGTAGGTATTATATCACCAATGGCATAAATTCCAGAAACATTGGTTCTATAGTATTCATCAACTTTGATCATACCTCTATCTGTCTCAATACCAAGCAATTCCAATCCAATATTTTCGGTATTGGGAGTAACCCCTGCAGCAGACAAAACAACATCACAATCAATTACTTCCTCCTTGCCATCTTTCTTTGCTTTGATGTAAACTTTACAGCCTTCACCGGAAGTATCCACTTTTTCAACGGCCCACCCAGCTTTGGTTACGATTCCTGATTTAGTATAAATTTTAGTAAGTTCTTTTGATACATCAGCGTCCTCTCTTGGCAAAAGACCTTGATCCATGAATTCTACAATCGTAACTTCAGTACCTATCGAATGGTAGAAATATGCAAATTCAACACCAATGGCACCTGCACCTACAACAATTAGTTTTTTAGGTTGTGTTGCCAAGGTCATTGCTTCTCTGTAACCAATGATTTTCTTTCCGTCTATTGGCAAGTTTGGAAGTTCTTTTGCCCTTCCACCTGTTGCAATAATGATATGGTCTGCTGAATATTCTTTTTTCTTTCCTTCTGCATCTGTCACAACTACTTTCTTACCTCTAGCTAGCGTAGCATTTCCATTGATGACATTGATTTTATTTTTCTTCATCAAAAAAGTAACACCCTTGCTCATTCCATCTGCTACACCTCTTGATCTGGAAACCATTGCTCCAAAATCAGCTTTAGAATCAGAAACTTTTATACCATAATCTTCCGAATGCTGGATATAATTAAATACTTGGGCACTTTTCAAAAGTGCTTTGGTTGGAATGCAACCCCAGTTCAAACAAATACCTCCCAGACTTTCTCTTTCGACAATTGCTACATTCATGCCCAACTGTGCCGCTCTTATGGCTGCAACGTATCCACCTGGTCCACTACCTATTACTATTAGGTCAAAATTCATATAATCAAGATTTTGTTTAGATTTTAAAAATTCCCAACAAAAGTACGGTTTTGCAAGCTATATACGCGAATAGTAAATAAAATTGTCTTTCAACTTGTTGTAAATTTCACCAATAACTTTGGTTTATGTCACCTATAAATGACAAAAGCCCATCCCCTATTGAGAATGAGCTTTTGTTTTATCTATAAAAAGTAAGTTTTAGTTTTTGCCCAAAGCTTCGTATCTAGTTTGGAATTCTTTGGATTTGTCCATTTGACCAATTCTAACATATATTTCTTTTAAGGCAATCAAAGTATTTGGATCCTTTGGATTGATTGACTCACTTTTCAAGAAATATGGTAAAGCTTTTTCAAACATAGCAGCCATTTCAGCTTTAGCGGCATTGTACTTTTTAGTTCCAGCAGCTGAATAATCCTGTGCGAAACCATTTACTTTATCTGCCATTTTAGCAGCAGAGTTATAATAGAAAGCACCGATGTTGTAAGGAGCGTCGAAATTAGTTGGGTCTTTCGCCATAACCATTTCATAATACTTTAATGCTTCAGCATTGTATTCTGCTGCTTTTACTGTATCTCCTGCTTCTAGGCTTTTTTTAGCTAATTGCTCATTTACACTTCCCAATGTATTGACAATTCCCAAGTTATCAGGCTCTAGTGTTGAAGCCTCTTTCAATTTATCAATTAATTCTGAAAGTCTTCCTTTCTTCAAAGCGTAGTTGATTTCTGCAAACAATAAACCTGAATCACCTGCAAATTTCTTTCTACCTTCTAACAAGAATTTTTCTGCAGCTGCTTCATCACCACCTTCAGCAGCATTCATCTCATGTAATAATTGATAGATATAAGGCTTATCTGTGTCATTGTCATAAAGATACATAGCGTATGGCTTTGTTTCTTTAGTCATTTCTCCAAGACTACCAGCGATTACGGTAAAGTAATATAATTCATCTTTGAGCATTTTATCGTCCAATCTTGACTTTTCACCAGCAGCCTTCAATACATCAGCGATTTTGATTGCTTTTTCAAAATTGCGGAATGCACTTGCATACTCTTTGGCATCATACTCAGTTGCACCTGTGTTGTATAGGTTTGTTTCTACAATCCCCAATCCCTTAAGTGCATCTTTGGTTTGACCCTTTTTTACTGCCTTAGCAAGCGCCATTTCATATGCGTCAGCAGCCAAAATAGCAGCTTGAGGCATTGCATTTTTGTGGTTTGGATTTTTCAGACCTTCCACAAAGTTGGCATCAATAACAGAATTGTATAATTCTCCTTTGACATTGAGTGCTTCAGGATCTGCAGAAACCAATGGATCAGTGAATGCCTCATCCAGCAGTTTGATTGCATTTTCTAAGTTAGCACCGTTAGCAGCAACATTCTGCTTGTATGTTGCCAATTCTTTATTGGCTTCTTTGAGTTTCTTTTTACCATCTTGTGCATTTAAGGAAAATGCCATCACAAATGACAAAAATAGAAATGTGAGTTTTTTCATTTGAATAGAAATTTTTTCTCTTTTAATAATTAAGTTCAAAATAAAGATTTTATATCCTTTTGACGAAGACTATGTTTAAAAAATGTTTATTTCTTGTTAAAATTAACTAATACAATCTTAAATTATTCTTCTTCGCCAGAGGAATCTGGTACCACAATAATATCACTGTCTTTGACAACTTGCTCATCAACAATTATTTCCGCGTCTTCTATCATTTCTTCTTCCTCTGCCCTCTTCATTACCTCCACATCTGCGATAGAGTCATTTCCATCCAATCTGATCACTTTCACTCCTTGTGTAGCCCTGCCACTGACCCTGATATCACTTACATTCATTCTGATGATAATACCATCTGAAGTTGTTATCAAAAGGTCATCGTCATCATTTACTGACTTCATTGCCACAGTATTTCCAGTTTTCTCAGATATCTGAAGTGTTTTCACACCTTTACCACTTCTATTAGTTACGCGGTAATCTTCCAAACTACTTCGCTTACCATTACCTTTGGCTGAAATGACTAAAATGGTTGTTGTAGGATCTGTCGGATCAACGGTCACTAATCCTATGATTTCATCATTTTCGTCATCAAGTTTCATACCCGATACACCAGCTGCAGACCTACCCATGGCCCTTACTTTTGTTTCATTAAATCTGATGGCCCTACCATTTTTGTTCGCAAGTAAAACCTCACTTTGACCATTGGTAAGTTTTACCTCCAACAATTGATCACCTTCGTGAATCGTGATGGCATTGATACCATTGATACGAGGTCTTGAGAATGCCTCTACAATGGTCTTCTTGATGACACCTTTTTTAGTACAGAATACCAAGTAATGACTGTTGATGTATGCTTCATCCGTAAGATCTTCTATCATGATATAAGCTCTTACTTTATCTTCCTTAGGAATTTGAACTAAGTTTTGAATGGCTTTACCCATTGAAGTTTTTTGTGCTTCAGGAATTTCAAAAGCTCTCAACCAGAAACATCTTCCTAGTTCTGTGAAGAGTAAAATATAATTATGGTTGGTAGCCACAAATAAATGTTCTATGTAATCTTCATCTTTGGTTTTACTACCTCTAGACCCCCTTCCTCCTCTGGATTGTTGCTTGTACTCCGTAAGTTTTGTTCTCTTGATATAACCTTGATGTGAAATTGTAATGGCAACTTGTTCGTTTGGAATAAGGTCCTCAATCGAAATTTCGTCATCTGCATAGTGAATGTCTGTCATTCTTGCGTCACCAAATTTCTCCTTGACTTCATCTAACTCTGTCTTTACAATTTCTTTCTGCAAATCTTCACTATCCAAAACTGATTGTAAATATTGAATGGTTTTTTGCAGTTCATCGTATTCGGCTTTGATTTTGTCAACTTCCAAACTTACCAATCGTGACAATCTCATTTCCAAAATGGCTTTCGCCTGAATTTCTGATAATTCGAATGTAGCCACCAACTTTTCTTTGGCTTCATCAACGGTTGCAGAATTCCTGATGATTGCAATTACTTCATCAATATGTGCCAAAGCGATTAAAAGACCTTCTAAGATATGCGCTCTTTCTTGAGCTTTCCTGAGGTCAAATCGTGTGCGCCTTACAACAACTTCTATTCTAAATTTGATGAATTCTACCATCAATTGCTTCAAGTTGAGTAATCGAGGTCTACCATTTACCAATGCAATATTATTTACTCCATATGAAGATTGCAGTGGAGTATATTTGTATAATTTGCTTAAAACAACGCTACCCATTGCGTCCTTTCGGATTTCAACTACAACGCGTAGACCAGTTCTATCTGATTCGTCTCTGATGTCGGAAATACCTTCAATTTTACCTTCAGACATCAATTCTGCAATTTTCTCTACGAGACTTGCCTTATTTACTTGATATGGTATTTCATTGATGATGATGGTTTCACGTCCATTGTTGGCTGTTTCAATGATGGCTTTTCCTCTTACTACAACTCGACCTCTTCCTGTTTCAAAAGCTTCCTTTACGCCGGCATATCCAAATATGGTTCCACCTGTTGGAAAGTCAGGAGCTTTCACGTATTGCATCAATTGCTCAATGGTAATTTCTGGATCATCAATTGTTGCCTTTATACCATCAATAACTTCAGTGAGGTTATGAGGGAGCATATTGGTTGCCATACCAACCGCAATACCAGAAGCTCCATTTACCAATAAATTTGGAATCCTTGAAGGCATGACTGTAGGTTCAGTCAATGTGTCGTCAAAATTCAATGAGAAATCAACAGTTTCTTTTTCAAGATCTGCCAATACTTCATCTGTAATTTTGTCCATCCTCACCTCAGTATACCTCATAGCCGCAGGACTATCTCCGTCCATACTTCCAAAGTTACCTTGGCCATCTACCAATTTATATCTGAGTGACCAAGTTTGAGCCATCCTTACCATTGCGTCATAAACAGATGAATCGCCATGGGGGTGGTATTTACCCAAAACTTCTCCAACAATTCTCGCAGACTTTTTATGCGCTTTGTTGTAGGTAACACCTAATTCGTGCATACCGTATAATACCCTTCTATGTACTGGTTTTAAACCATCTCTTACATCTGGCAATGCCCTGGATACAATGACGGACATTGAATAATCGATATAAGCCGACTTCATCTCATCTTCAATGTTTATCGGCACAATCCTTTGATTATCTGACATTTATATATTTTTAATATATTGTTTAAGAACAAAGTTGCAAATATAAGCATTAATACCCATAAAATCAACTAAAAAGTTCAGAAATTGAGTGAAAAGAATGGGTTGTAATCGTCTGTATGTCAGATATTTACATATTCCATATTAGGAGAATTTATAATAGCTTCGCATGGACTTGCGCTTCATGTCAATCACTGCTTTGATGGCTTCTGTGATGATGCTTCCATTCATCTTTGATTGACCTTTTTCTCTATCTTTGAATATGATAGGAACTTCAACTATTTTGGCGCCATTTAGGAATGCTGCATACTTCATTTCTATCTGAAAAGCATAGCCCTTGCAGGTAATTTTATTGAAATCGAATTTTGAAAGCAATGATGCGGCGTAACATTTAAAACCTGCGGTAGAGTCCTTAATTGGCATTCCCGTGATAGCTCTTACGTATAATGAAGCCATTCGTGACAATAAAATTCTATCAAAGGTCCAATCTTTTAGTCCTCCACCAGAAACATATCGACTGCCAATTGCCAAGTCTGCGTGGTTGATTTCACATGCCTCATGTAATCTCAAGAGATCTTTGGGATTGTGGCTAAAATCTGCATCCATTTCAAACAGGTATTCAAAACCATTTTCCAGCCCGTAGGAAAATCCCTCCAGGTAAGCTGTACCCAAACCGAGCTTTCCTGCCCTTTTGAGCAAATGTATTCTGTTTTCTGTTTTTTGAGCTTCTGTTACAAGTGAGGCAGTACCATCGGGGGAATTGTCATCAACAATCAAAACGTGAAATCTATTATCCAACTCTAGTACTGCGGCTATGATGTCTAGCACGTTTTCAGATTCGTTGTAAGTAGGAATAATGATCAACGATTTTGTTGACATAATGATCTATGCTTATTTGAGCTTCAAAAATAGACTTTTGAAGGTCAAAATGAAAATTACATTATATAAAAATGTAATTTAATACTTATTTAATATTAAATCTTTAATTCGCTACGGGTATAAACCTGGATTTGATTCATGCATCATTTTATAGATTGCTTCAAAAACGGTGTCGGGATTTGGCTTGGTATAATAATCTCCGTCACTTCCATATGGTGTTCTGTGGTCTTTGGCAGATAGGCAAACCGGTTTACTATCCAAATAATTGTACCCATTTTGTGTTTCCAAAATTTCTCTCATCATGTAAGCGCTTGCTCCTCCTGGTAAATCTTCATCAACACAAATCAGTTTATTCGTTTTTTTCAACGATTCCACTATTCTATGCTCTATGTCAAATGGCATCAAAGTTTGGGCATCAATGATTTCGATTGAAATATTGAATTTTTGCAGCATCTCGGCTGCTTTTTGAACTACCCTTACACATGCTCCATAGGTCACAACAGTCACATCATTACCTTCTAATAACACATTCGGGACACCCAAAGGAAGTTTGATTTCTGATAAATTATTTGGCACTCTCTCCTTGAGTCTATATGCATTAAGACATTCAACCACAATTCCAGGATCGTCAGAATCTAGCAGTGTGTTGTACATTCCAGCCGCTTGAACAAAATTGTGTGGTACACAAAGATAAATGCCTCGCATGCCGTTGATAATCATACCCATAGGAGACCCCGCATGCCAAATGCCTTCTAATCTGTGCCCTCTTGTCCTTACGATCATTGGGGCACGTTGTAGTCCATCAGTTCGATATCTCAACGTCGCAACGTCGTCAGATAGGGGTGAAAAAGCATATCCGAGATAATCTAAATATTGTATTTCTACTATAGGTTTTATTCCTCTCATGGATGCACCCAAAGCTTGACCAACGATGGTCCATTCTCTGATCCCTGTATCCATGATTCTTTTATTGCCATATTTTTCTTGAAGTCCTGTAAAGCCTTGATTGACATCCCCAATTAAGCCCAAATCCTCTCCAAAAGCAATGAGGTCTTTTCTTTCCTCAAAGGCATGGTCGAAAAATGCATTGATGATTTGATAGCCAGTTTTGAGCGCTGATTTTTCATCATAAATTGGATTTACAGGTATTTGATTGAGGGCAGCTTTTGGCGTTTCACTGTGTAATTTGCTGTGATAAGCTAAATCGGCCTTAATGGATCTTTCCATAACAAAATCGGCTAATTCTTGATTTTGCAAACCTTTTGTCCTTAAAAAATGTAATACTCTTCTACCTATGGAGTGAAGGTCAGAGTAAAAAGGATTGTGAAGTTTTTTGATTTCTAAAATAGCTTCTTTGATGTTGTCCAGACTTTTGAGTTGATCTGGTAGACCATCTAATATAGAACCCAATTTGACCCATTGATCCTTAATAGGATTTTCATAAATTGCCCAAGCATGTTTGATACCTTCTTTCACAATTTGTTTGGCACTGGCCCCAATTTCTTCTATTTCTTCTTGGGTAAGAATGGCATTGGCCATGATCCATTCCTCCATTTTTAAAATGCAATCAAACTCGTTTTCCCACTCCAGTCTTGATTCTGTCTTGTACCTTTCATGAGAACCAGAAGTACTATGCCCTTGTGGTTGGGTGCATTCCTGCACATGGATCAAGACTGCCTTGTGATCTCGTCTCGCAATATCGGCAGCTTTTTGAAAAACCATACACAGCTCTTGATAATCCCAAGCTTTTGCAACGTAGATATGTATACCCTTGCCATTTTCATCGATTAGCAAACCTTCCATGGCTTTACTTATGCTCGATTTTGTTGTTTGCAATTCTACTGGCACAGAGATGCTAAATCCATCATCATAAACAACAGCTACCAAAGGAATATCCAAAACTCCTGCAGCATTCATCATTTCCCAGAATGCCCCTTCTGAAGTGGATCCTTCTCCAATTGTCAAAAAGCAAACTTCGTTTCCATTGTTTGAAAGATGATTGAGTGTTGGTTCATCTAATGATCTAAAAACTTTGGATGCAAATGCGTGCCCCACAGCTCTTGCTACTTGGCCACCTGTACAGGAAATGTCTGATGATATATTTAAAAGATCTCTTAAATCCAACCAATTCCCTTCAGAATCATAGGTGTCTGTTGCAAAATGATTGTTCATTTGCCTGCCACCAGAAAAAGGGTCATTGTCACAATCAGCGTAAAGTTGGGAAAAATATTCTTCTACAGTCATCAAACCTTTTGACAACATAAAAGTCTGGTCCCTGTAATATCCTGCTTTCCAATCTCCTTTTTGAAATGCCTTAGCAAGGGCTAGCTGAGGTAATTCTTTACCATCACCAGTGATTCCAAATTTGGCCTTACCACTCAATACTTCTTTTCTGGCCATCAGACTTACTTCCCTACTCACCACGGCGGTGATGTAATCGTGGATTACTTCTTTTTTGAAGTTTGAATAGTCATCTTCAATGTCTACAAACTTCTCCAGGAGGAAATAAATCTTTTCTCTCATCTAAGGCACTGGTTTTATGCCACAAAGGTAATGAAAATTATCTTGTCGAGAAAAAAGTAAGGTCATTCAAGGGCTTGTTTCATACATATAAAATACAATCATATGTTTAGCCATTAACCATAACTACTTATATAAATATTATAAATCAAGTGTTGAAAATACATTTCAAGAAAAGTAGGCAAAATAGCAAGACTTTCCTAGGTAAATAAATACAAAAACGGGATCAAACCATTGGTCTGATCCCGTTTTTCGGATTCCACTTTTGGAATATTATAACTAAAACATTTACCTAATTTTTATAAATCGATGAGAGAATGTTTCTTCATCACCAATTTCAACTCTATATATGTAAGCACCTTCCGGAAGTGAATTACCGTTGATAATCACTTGGTGTTCACCTGCTTCATATTTACTTGTCTTAGACAAAATCAATTGGCCCGTTGCGTCAAATATTTTCAATTTCACGTCCGCATTTCTTGCCACAAACATTTTGAATGACGTTTGATCGATGAATGGGTTTGGAGATACTTGATCTACACTAGACTTTAATACTTCCTTGACATTGCTCAATTTCAATTGTCTTACATCGAGTGAAGCTTCATAAATCTCAGCTTCCAACTTGTTGCTCAATCCGGTAATGACTTTTTCCCTCGATGAACTATTCTGTTCAAATTCTAGAGTCAAAATCTCATCTTTTACATCAAACTTTTTAGAGTTCTCAGTAGTCCATGAAACCAATACTTCCCCATCTTTTATATTGACGTTTTCGTTTTTCACTATCAAAGATGGCACATGTTTAATACTCAGTGAAGGATCAACCTTGAGTGCAAATTGGTAACCAGATACATCAACAGCTTCGTCCAGATACAATTTCAAGATGGATTTGTTTTCTGAAGATGTTTCAATTACTTGTCTCATTCCTATACTTTGGTTTCTACCAGTTAGGCTTTCATTTCCAAAATCAGCATATGAGTCATTGACATCACCAATTTTTATACCCACGTAATTCACCTTTTCATTTTTAGAAAGATTGTCTAATGCAACAACTTCTTCAAATGGCCAAGGACTTGTAGGATCCGAGAAGGTAAATCCTTTTCTTACAAACCTCCATGAATGATTGGATGGGAAATTATTGGTAACTTCCAAAACAACTTTCCTGATGTCTACCAAGTCACTTACAGTAATCTTTTGATCAAAGTTTGCATCTGCAGCAATCAATTTATAAGGATTCTCAAGATTCTTAATCTTCAAAATGTGTCTTTGGATATGTAGTAAGTCAAGCGTATTTACACCTTGTCTTGAATTATCTGTTTTGAGAGGACTAACCTGATAATTTTCATACATCGGTAATCCATCAAAAGCAAACTTCATATCCTCAGTTTTGTATGACTTATTCATTTTTTCAGAACTGATTGAAATGTCATATTTGTTTACAGGGTAGTTATTGCTTGTAGTTACTTCACCACTTACAATTGCCTTACCTTGATTTTCAGCACATCTATTTGAGCTATCAAGGATATGTAGTTTTACTGGGCAGAAATCCACATTTCCAGCTTTATCTGTCACATACAAATCAATTCTAATCACTGATTCCGGATAGGTAATCATCATATCGCAGTTGATTCTGAGTGAATCATCATTGACATTGTCTTTTGAGAAAGAAAGTTCTACTGGTTGCCCGCAATTATCAAAACTTCCTTTGTCAAAATCTGAAGACCATAACCAAGTATCATAACCATCCTTATTGATTGTAGTCGATAATTCCTCATAACAGTAAGGAACTGGTTTTTTACAATCCTTTATAGTTATAATTTGGAAACATTCAGTGACATTTCCACACAAATCTTTTACAACCCAAGTAATCTTGTGCTTTCCGATTGGCATTGAAGATTTGTTGAAAGTTCTACTTTCTCTTTCTTCTTGGATTGTGCCATCATTAAACATATCAAACTTGTAAGAATAATTGATTCTGAGCGAGTCAGTGCAATCATCAATTGCGTTGATAGTATATTGGAATGATCCTGTACATAAATTATCGTCAGCACAAACTTCAACATCCTGACAATTTAAGATGGTTGGTTGATCTCCATTTTCAACTTTGATCCATTGACTGTACTCCCATATTTTGTTTTCGCCACAAAGCGTCATCAACCTCCAAACTCTTTCAATTTTGTAACAACCGTCTTTTTTAGAACCCCAAACCCAGTCTGAATAGAAGATTCCTACAGGCTCACAAAATTCTGGATTGATGATCGGCACACCTGTTACAGATGTATCGGTATTCGCTTCACAAGATTTAATCTCTTTATCACTTGGCCATATTACACCATCATTTTTGTTGGCATTGGTACTATCCTTATCCGTTACAAAGAATCTTACACAAGGAATGATAGTGATCGTCTGTGTTGCCTTAGTTACTAGACCTTGTGCATCAGTTGCTGTAAAATATCTGGTGATCAAAACTCTTTCACACTTCCTGTCAATGGTATATTTTTCATCCAATGTCATATCGCAGGCATCAGTAGCGTATCCGCTCCAACCAATAAATGTCTCATATCTTCTGAATGGATCATTTTTATTGAAACCATCTTGGTCAGAACATATTGGTTCAAAACCATAAATAGGGTCTTTTGTAGTTTTGTCTGTGTATACTCTACCAAAGTACGCCCCTAGATCTTCTTCCAACCAAGGATATTTACAGCTTACAGTCATATCAGTTGGAGGTACAAGAACTGGAGGAGTTTTATCTTCGACCTTGACAATTGACCAATTTTCATTGTATTTGTCACCTAGTCCATTGATCGTATCTCCAAAAATTCCAGACATGTTGGCATCATCCCAAACCCTGAGCCAAACTTTGATTTCTTTGCCAATGTCTTCACAACAGAATTTTACGTATTGACCTTTATCTGTATCCAAAATTCTGTCATGCTCGTGCAGACTTACATTTTGATCCAAACCGTTTATTCTGCCATTGTAAGTCGTATTATTATTCCAAGGCACCATTGGAGTTGCACCATTGCGATCATGATCCCAAAGATCTCCTTCATTTCTGCAAATTGGCGCATCATCCTCTCTTCTTACTTCCAAATATATTTCATTACAGTTGTCATAAGAGCCGTTGTCAAATGCAGTTGTATACAACTTAGCTACTCCATCCTGGATGCTATCCGGATTATTGGTCAGACTTACAACTATAAATTGTTTAGTAATTGCAACTGGAGGATTGTCATCTATCACAGTTATTTTGATAGAATCAATTCCCACGTTACCACAGCAATCTTCTGCTTGATAATAAATGGTGTAAACTCCTTCTATCAAGTCTCCTAATATGTATTTA
>JAKQLF010000068.1 GCA_029567325.1 Bacteroidota bacterium
TGGTTTTTGGGATAACATGTATAGAGGTCCGCTCAAAGATTTGGAAGGTCTCATTGCATCCTCTCAAGAAAGCCCACACTACCTTGCTGTTGCTCAAACGCTTAAGGCCTTATCTTATGCATCATTGTTTGATTTCTGGGGTGATTTGCCTTATAGTGAAGCTGGGAAAGGAGATGCAAATGATAAAATCATCAATCCTGTTTTTGACAAAGATGCTGAGATCTATGCCAATTGCTTGAAACTCATTGATGAAGCCATTGCAAATTTTGCAAAACCCAGTGGTGTGAAAGTGGATGGCGATTTGATTTATGCAGGGGATATTACTAGGTGGACAAAAGCTGCAAAAACCATCAAATTGAGGATGTTGATGACTGCTAGAAAAGGTGTGCCAAGTGCGGAAGCTGAAATAAAAAGTATGATTGCAGCAGGCGGCTTAATTTCTACAGCAGCTGAAGATTTTAAATTCACTTTTAGTAAAGACCCTACTTCTACCAGGCATCCATATTATACGGGTGCTTATACAGGAGGTGAGTTTGATTATACTTATTTTTCAAATGAATTGATGGTGGAGTCTTTAATCGAAGAAGACCCAAGATGGCCATTCACATTCAGAAGACAAACTTCTACTATCCTGGACTCCAATGACCCGACTCAGTTCAATACACAACCATGTTCTGGTGGCGGAGCTTGTGTTTATGGATACGTGGTCAACAACGCCAATGTCATAAAAAGATTATATACCGACAAAGGATTGACTTTTGGTGCAGCAGAAAAGACATTTCTTGCAGGAGTATTTGGAAGGGATCGAGGAGATGCAGATGGTTTACCAGCAGATGGTGCACTCAGAACTATTCCTGGAGTTTACCCAGCAGGTGGATTTTATGACGTGACAAAAGCGGCATTGCCGTCAGCAAACAGTGCCCCTGGAGGAGGTATTTTCCCATTCATCACAGGAGTTAATACCAGCTATTACATCATCGAAGCTATTTTAGATATGGGTGCTCCTGGAGATGCAAAAGCTGAATTTGAAAAAGCAATTAGAGGTCATATCCAAAGAGTTGTAGATTTTGGTGTAGCAACAGATGCTAACTCCATCAGGCCAACAACAGAAGCAGTAACCAAATATGTAAATCTTTGGTTAGGAAGATTTGACGCTGCCACTTCCAATCAATCAAAACTAAATGTTGCAATGAAGCAACTTTGGTATTCTAGTGTGGGCAGTGGATATGAAATATACAATACATTCAGGAGGACTGGTCTACCATCCAATATTCAAGAGCATATTGATGGTACACTCAGAGGATTTCCGTTAAGAGTACCTTATCCACAAGGAGAATTGACACTCAATCCGAATGCCGCTTCTTACAAAGAAGTTGCTTTTGATGTAGTGCCTATTTTTTGGGATAAATAATTCACTCAATTAAATATCAAAAATATGAAAATAAATAATTTGCTTAAAATCACACTTTTGTCTGCTTTGATGATCATGGTAGCAGGTTGTGAAGATGCATATAATCCATACCCTGAATTTGAAACCGTGCCTCATTCACTTGCCAAATTCAAAAGTGGAACACCTACGAGTTTTTTGTTTGGTAACAATGCTTCAAAATTGGAAGGAGACCTTCAATGGATCACCACTGACGGGAAAGTCAAAGTTGTTGAGACAGATTATTACATCACTTGGACTGAATCTTATCTAGATAAAGATGGTTTGCCAAAAACAGCTAATCATGGAAAGAAGAAGCTCAAAAATTCCACAGATGTTGGTAATCAAAGAGAAGCAAAATCATGGTCTTTTACAGCAGCTGAAGTTTATAGTATATTTAAGGATGTAAAATTTGATTACGGAGATACTGTGGGTGTGAGATCAGTTTTTGGAAATCCAAAAGATAAGGATCGATCAGATAAAAAGTATTTTACGTCCAATGACAAATTCACACTCACGTGGGCCTTTAAAGCTGACGATGGCAGATATTTTGATACTTGGTCACAAGGTATTTGCAGTGAAACTGTTGGATCTAATTGCTCCTTGAATTTTGGTGTCATCTGTGTTTCCAATATAGCAGGGACATATACTTCGACTACCACAGGAACTTCTACCGACGATTGTTGCCCTACAGAGTCTACAGTTACCGGTGAAGTGACCATCACGTCACTAGGCTCAGGTAAATATGAAATTTCTGATTTTTCTGCAGGATTGTACCAATACTGGTATGAAATTTATGGAATAGACGGTAGTTATACATCCAACACAGACAAAACCAAAAATAAGCTACGAGGTGATATTTTGGATGCGTGTGATAAAATCAGTGGAGCCTGGGTAGAACCTTTTGCAGAACCAATGAAAATTTCGGGTTTTTCAAGCCCGGATGTTGGAGTAATTACCTATTCGTGGGAGAATGGTTATGGCGATAAGGCTACTGTAACTCTTACAAAGAAATAATAGTACACACATTTTGGAGGCTCAGTTTTGAAAGTAAAATTGGGCCTCTTTTTCTTCATATTATTTTTATTATGAAATGAATATTTAAATTTGAAATCTCACGTGTCCCTGCTGCTGGAGGGGAATGAAATCACATCCGTATGAACGCAAAATCTTGCATCTCTACTCTTGGTTTATTGAAACCATACATCTTTGAGGACGCAAAATTTTGCGTCTATACTGTTGGTTTATTGAAACCACTTTGTTGAGGACTCAAAATCTTGCATCTCTACAGTTGATTTATTGAAATTCAATTACCTACTCACGTAACTTAGGATCAAGACAGCCTCTTTTTCTGTTATTTTCCCCTTCAGATTTTGTTGTTGAAGGAACTCTGAAAAAGATTTTTTATAAGGCTTTTCTACAAATTTCTCAAAATCTTTAGTGTTTAGTTTTAGCTCCTGGAACTCATTGGTTGCATTCGAAAAGAAATATTCTGTCTTTTCCTCAAAACGATCGTAAGGCTGACCAATGGTATACATTCCTTTGTCCACAAAATCAGCTTTGATCAATTTTTTACTGATTTGTTTGATCAATTTCACGCCATTAACATTGAAAATTTCCTGATAAAAAAGATTGGGTTTTCCAGAATTTACACTTGGAAATTTTTTGTAAGTACCGGATATTGGGTCTCCAATTTCAAACCAATGAATATCATTGGAATTGATGATAGATGAATCTCTTTTGTGCATGATCCAAAGTTCATTGGAATAAACGTCAAATTTGACTTTCACGTCAGCTCGGTCAATGATCAAAGAATCTCTTTTCAGACAGATGATTGCTTTTTGCCAGTCTTGGTTTAAAAATGGACTGCCTAGTATTCCTTTATATTTATTCCCAAAAGTATAGGCGTTTTTCATGTCACCAGAGATTGCTATTGAGAGTTCATCCCGAGCAGATTGTGCATTTGCGAGTGCTCCAAATTGAGAGTCTTGTGCCAGGGAGATGTGGATATTAGCTAAAATCAAACAGGAAAGAATAAGTATTTTAAGCAACATTTTGGGTTAAATTTTATTGATGAAGGAATAAGTGTGTCTCAAGACTTTCTCAATATTTGTTCTATAAATGATCAATCAGAATTAGCTTATGATGCTTTCAAAGTTACCATTTTCATAGACAAGTTAAAAATTTTCAGGTAGAATCTACATCAGAATAGCTATTTTTTAATCGTAGGAAAGTTATAAAGAATAGGGTAGTGACATGTGAAAGAATTTGGCCATATTTACGCTTCAGAATTTAGTCAAAACATTTTAAATTTTAAGCTGTGATCTACATACTGATGTTATTTGGTTTTGTTGCATTGATCAAGGGTGCAGATATTTTAGTGGAAGGTGCTTCAAGTCTGGCCAAGCGGTTTGGCATTTCGGACTTGGTCGTTGGTTTGACTATTGTGTCATTGGGGACATCCATGCCTGAACTAATAGTTACTATGATGGCTACTTTTCAAGGAAATGCAGAAGTAGGTGTGGGTAATATTTTAGGAAGTAATATTGCTAATATTTTATTGATTTTGGGGATAACGGTAATGTTTATACCTATAAATGTACAGAAAACAACTGTTTTTTCAGAGATTCCATTTTCTATCATTGCTGCTTTGTTGGTAGGATTTGTTGCTAATACTCATATTTTTACAGCCCATTCTGATGTTCTTCAAATAGATAGAATGGAGGGTGGTTTGATCATTCTGTTTTTTGTAACATTCTCAATATATATAGTATCACTTGTAATCGAAGATAAGGTAAACCTTGATACGGAATCAAGTGGTATTGAAATCGGCCACCTTCCAGTATGGAAGGCAATCGTTTTTATTCTCGGAGGTTGCGTTCTGCTTTTTCTAGGTGGAAAATTTGTGGTAGATGGAGCAATTGCTTTAGCCAAGTTTTTCAATATGTCAGAATCATTTATTTCTCTGACAATCATTGCAGTGGGTACTTCATTACCTGAATTAATAACCTCTGTAGTTGCAGCTAGGAAAGGAAATGCAGATGTAGCTATTGGTAATGTCATAGGTTCAAATATCCTTAATATCCTATTTATACTAGGACTTAGTTCAGTAGTCTTGCCCATTCCAATACAAGATGCTTCAAATCAAGATATTTTAGTGGTAGTTCTTTCTTCTGTTTTATTGCTAATGTTGATGGCCATAAGCAGAAAAAGCATGCTCAAGAGATGGCATGGTGTGGTGCTGATCACCTGTTATATCATGTATACTGGATTTTTGATTTGGAGAGGATGATCCCATCAAAATAAAAGATCATTGGTAAATTTTACAATGTTTACTTTGTGCACTCCGTTTGAATGAATCCAATTTCCCACTCCTGCTGAATGAAAATCATAGTGATTTCCATTTTTGTCAATATAAGTTTTGGACGAATCTTGTTGCGTATAGCTTATCCAATTGGTGGTACCGCTAAATTTTGCTTTCAAACCATCTCTTGTCAATAAAATGACCACGCTTTTTGTTGGGTTTGTTGATCGCCAAGTTCCTTCCAGAGAGCCATTATCCTTAAAGTTGGGGTCAATTGGTTTATTTAAATCGGTGGCTCCGCTGGAACCGTATTGTTCGTTTTTGGGATCAATGTTGTTGTCTAAATCGTTCTGGTAGTCTTTTCCATTACGGGAAGGTTGCGTATGTCGTTTTCTGTTAAGGGTGTATACAGTTGATCCAAAAGCTGGTGTAAATAAAATGGTTTCGTCAGATACCCATTTGATCAAATCGCCATCATGGGTCCTATAACTTTTATGATTGATGCGGTGATATTGATATTTTTCTCCATAATTTTTGTCGTAAACATAAAGTTTGTTACCACGCACTATAATGTCCATTTGTATGCGGCGGTCATTTGTTTGATATGCTCCAGAAATAGCCCCCAGAACGCACAATGGAAACAAGAGAACGCCAATGATTGCAAAGAACTTTCCCATATTGATGATTTTAGGACTGTAAAATATAATTTGTAATAAGGTGACTATTTTAGTATGATGTATGTTTGTTTTTGAAATGTTAAAATTTATATTGTTTAAAAATATTTTTATACATTTATTTTTTTGCAACCACATTATAATCAGACGACTAGTTTTTTGGATGAAGACAAATTAAAATTTTTAACATTTGTTTTGCAATATAGGGCAAACATTACAGTTTTATAATTGTAATTAACCATAGTAAAAGTACTTTCAAATCTTTTTAAAAACAGGAAAAATGATCGCTAATAGCCAATTGAACGGGACAGTTATTCTTAATGAAAAGGTAAGGGACGTATTGCTGATTAAATTGCCAAATCTATTTTTTTCTGAATTAGAATTTACGATTTCAAGTCTTGAAGGCAAGGTTTTGAAATTGGAATACATGAAAGATGTTTATGAATCTTTAGTGAAAATCAAAACCGGATCTCTTGAGAAAGGGATTTATGTCATGCAAATGGCCTACCAAGGTATGTTTGTTGCCAAAACTTTTGAAAAAGAATAGCGTAAGATTGGGTATACATTTTATTTTTCTTTAATTTGTATTACAATCAAGCTAAATATTTTGGATACCCAACTTATTATTGAACTTAAGGACGTTACCATAGAGCAATCCAAGATTTCTGTTTTGAGAAATTTGGATTTCAACCTTGCGGAAGCAGAGTCTGTTTACCTCATTGGGAAATCAGGTAGTGGTAAGTCTAGTCTTTTGAAAGCCATATATGGTGAAGCCCAAATCACTTCGGGCAGTGCCAGATTTCTGGACTATGACCTTAGAAATATGAAAAGGTCAAAAATTCCTGATCTTCGCAGGAGGATGGGCATGGTTTTTCAAGACTTTCAACTTTTCAAACATTGGACCGTTGCCAACAACCTTTCTTTTGTACTCACAGCCACAGATTGGAGGGATAAAACTTTGATCAAACAACGAGTAGAGGAGGTATTGAATGAGGTAGGGTTGATCAAGTATTTCAATCAAAAAGTCTTTCAATTATCGGGAGGTGAACAACAACGTTTGGCCATAGCCAGATCAATATTGAATAGACCTTCTTTGATCATCGCCGATGAACCAACTGGTAATTTGGATCCAGACACAAGCGATGAAATATTGTACTTGCTCAACAAGGTTTCCAGAGACCACAAAACGGCGGTCATATTTGCAACACACGACTATAGAATCATTGATAAATTCCCTGCAAGGGTATTTAAATGTGATAATCATACAGTTGCAGAAGTGGATTGATGCAGTAATCAAGCTACTCAGGTTTACATGTTGTTCCTTAAAAAGCATGATTGCCAATGCTCAGGCATAGCGAATTATCAGTATTTTATTTAAGAGAAATCTACTTTATTATCAAATATTTGTAATTTTATTCTACTTGCTGACTAGTGCAGTATTGTGGATAATCATAAATTGTAATAAAGGAATAAAATAACTTGCATGAAACCAGGCTACTACCTTGTGACTCTCCTTTCTATAACGGCCATGATTGGTTGTTCAGGTCTAAAAACAGACATATTTATCAATGACGATGGATCTGGTGCATACCATCTGAAATTGGACATGAGTGAGATGATGTCTCAATTTAAAACCACTTTTGATAATTTTGACCAAGACACTGCCAATGCCGCAATGGTAGAAGCAGAAATGGATGTCTATGATGAAGTTGTTGATTCCAGTTTCACCTATGCAAGCAATGCAGAACTAGATTCACTTTACGGTATTGATAGTTTGAGTGAAGAGAGCGACATCATAACAGCGGGCGGCGAATATTCTTTCAGTTCTGAAAGTGAATCGGAGAATCAATTTGTAGAACCACCAAAAACTGCCATGCAAATCAAAATGATGGAATTGATGGAATCAGAAAACATAGATACAGTCATTACAGCTTATGAAATGGTCCCCGACACGGTGCTTGCAAAATTGAAACGTCCAGAATTATTAAAGAATGTACAATTGGGGGTTTTGGCCAATAAAGTGGAAGAAAAGGCAGCCATTGAATTTGGTTTTACTTTCAAAAAAATAGCAGAACTCAAGGAAACAATGTATGAATTGTCACAAGCACAATATTTGGAAACAAAAGACACAGCTGACATTGCTTCGCTCGGAAGTACTTTAGAAACCATGGATCACCTTAAAATAGATGCCAAAGCAAGACTCATCACCGTAGAAACCTATTCCATGGAGGATGATCCAGCTTTTGCGGGTGATATGTCAGCTTTTACTGAAATGCCTGAAGAAGAACTTACCCAAACCTTAGCCATGTTTGGCATGCAGGATATCCGGGTAAAATATCATCTACCTTCAAAAGTGAAAAGTGTAAAAGGAGACGTAGAGTACAAAATTAATGACGACAACACAGTCGAAATCATCATGCCTATCATCAAGCTTTTCAAAAGCAAAATGTCTCCTGGTTATACGATCCAATATTAAATACAATGTTTCGGGAGTTATTGAAAATATTCTCTAGACAAGTGACGAGGGATGAAAGACGAAAGTTTAATAAAAGATGCCAAACCATATCGACTTGAAATTCTTTCTAAACTAAGCGTCACTCCCAAACTTTTCTGATATCTATGGAGGACTTCAAAAGCCACTTTCTTTCGCACCTATGGTTATAAGTAAATGCCTTTTTATTCCTAACTATTGAAAGATACATCTAAACTTTATAGGATGTTATAGGACGACTCACCCAAAGTAAGTACGGTTCACTTTAACACTGTGAAAGTTTAAATTTGCTAACAAGATTGTTTGCTTTTTTTATACAGTGACTTCCATTTGCTCGTACAAAGGAAAATCTTGCATAAATTTGTTTACTTCAGACCTTATTCCTGAAAGTTTGTGGTCATTATCAAAGTTATTGAGAATTTCATCCATCCAATCAACTACTTGAACGCAATCACTTTCCACAAATCCTCTCGTAGTAATAGCTGCAGCGCCAACTCTGATACCTGAAGTCACGAAAGCACTTCTGCTGTCAAATGGAACCATGTTTTTGTTGATGGTAATGTCAGCTTTGATCAATGCATCTTCTGCCTGCCTACCATTGAGGTCAGGAAACTTTGTGCGTAAGTCAATCAGCATGAGGTGATTATCTGTCCCGCCAGAAATGATGCCATAACCTTTATTGACAAAAGCATTGGCCATAGCTTGTGCATTTTTCTTAACTTGGATGGCATATGTTTTGAATGAAGGATCCAAAATTTCACCAAAAGCAACGGCCTTTGCCGCAATTACATGCTCAAGAGGTCCACCTTGCATACCAGGAAAAACTCCTGAATTCAAAATCGTAGACATCATAATGGCATCTCCTTTTTTTGTTTTACGACCCCAAGGATTTTCAAAATCTTTACCCAACATGATGATACCACCTCTTGGTCCTCTCAAAGTTTTGTGGGTCGTAGAAGAAACGATGTGGCAATGAGGCATTGGATCGTTGAGTTCTTTAGCGGCAATGAGACCAGCAGGATGTGCAATATCTGCTAATAATAATGCACCTACTTTGTCTGCAATAGCTCTAAACCTTGCGTAATCCCAATCTCTACTATAAGCAGATGCGCCACAGATGATCAACTTTGGTTTTACAGCCAATGCTTTTTGCTCTACTTTATCCATGTCTATGGTGCCAGTTTCTTGTTCAACACCATAAAAATGGGCATTGTAAACCAGACCTGAATAATTTACCGCACTTCCATGTGAAAGGTGGCCACCATGAGAAAGGTCAAAGCCCAAAATATCATCTCCAGGTTGTAAACATGCGAGGAAAACAGCTGCATTTGCTTGAGCGCCACTGTGAGGCTGTACATTAGCATATTCAGCACCAAAAATTTTGCACAAACGCTCGATGGCTAATTCTTCTATTTGGTCAACCACTTCGCAACCACCATAATAACGTTTGCCAGGATAACCTTCAGCGTATTTATTGGTCAGACAACTTCCCATTGCTTTAATAACAGCCTCACTTGTGAAGTTTTCGGAAGCGATTAGTTCAATTCCGTGGCGTTGTCTATCAAGTTCTTTTTGGATGAGGTCAAATACAATATTATCCATGCTCAGTTTGTATTATGGTGTTTTATGAAACTGCAAAATTAGGTATAATTGAATTAATAATTCAGGCATTCTTGATTAAATATGATTTTTTCTAATGGATACCTGTTTTAATCACTTTTTTTAACTTCAAAGTTTAAAAAAGTGATAGACCACTTCCACCATGTAACGATTCATAAGTAATTCACTTTTTTTAAATACCAATTTTCATAGTCATTTGTTATTTTTCATTTGTCCATTCAAAAACCAATATGATCTAGGTTTACTTGGTGGTGTGAAGTCCTGGCCTATCTTTGCAACAGTTAAATTTATCCCTTAATTGAGTATGAAGTAGCTGTTCTTAAACACAAAATATGCGGTCAACGCAATTCCATTCAGCAGGTGTGAAATAATAGATTCTTGCAACTCGTTAAGGCAGCGTAGTTATAATTCAAATTAGCAAAAAGGTGTATGGCTGATAAAATAAGAATACTCTGGGCAGATGACGAAATTGATATGTTGAAGCCCCAATTGTTTTTCCTAGAAAAAAAGGGATATGAAGTAATCACAGTGACCAATGGACACGATGCATTAGATGTTTTACAAGAAGACAAGGATATCGACGTTATTTTTCTAGATGAATCTATGCCAGGACTTTCTGGTCTTGACACATTGGCAAGGATAAAAAATGATAACAACAATATTCCTGTTGTCATGATAACTAAAAATGAAGCAGAGAATCTGATGGAACAAGCCATTGGCTCAAAGATTGATGACTATCTCATCAAACCTGTAAATCCAAATCAGATTTTACTGACGCTCAAAAAGTTGATCGATAATAAAAGGTTGGTTTCTGAAAAGACAGCTATTGATTATCAACAAGAATTCAGAACAATAGCCATGGACATCAATTCAAACCCTGATTATGAGGCATGGGTTGGTATCTATAAGAAATTGATGAACTGGGATATAAAATTGGATGATTCTAATAATACCCAGATGACAGAAATTTTGGATATGCAGAAAAAGGAAGCCAATAAGGAGTTTTCGAAATACGTGATCAACAATTATCAAAATTGGGTCAAGAATGACAAGGGTCCGGTGAGAAGTAATAATTTATTGAGGCATTTTGTGATTGGTTCTATCACTGAAACGCAACCAACTGTATTTTTTCTTCTAGATAATTTGAGATATGATCAGTGGAAAGTTTTGGAACCCATCATATCTGAATTGTATAAAATCGAAAGCGAAGATTATTTCTATTCTATTTTACCAACCGCTACTCAGTATTCTAGAAATGCCATTTTTTCAGGTCTTATGCCGAGAGAAATCGAAAAAGCTTATCCAGATTGGTGGTTGAATGATAATGAAGAAGGTGGAAAAAATATGAAGGAAGGGGAGTTGCTCAATTCGTTCCTCAAAAGAAGTGTAAAAAGAGAATTAAAAACTGATTATATCAAAATCACGAATTTGAATGCCGCAAAAAACCTTCAAGAAAACATCTTGAATGTGTTGAATAATAATTTCACGGCTATTGTGTACAATTTTATCGATATGTTGTCACATTCCAGAACAGAATTGGACATCATAAAGCAACTTGCACCAGATGAAAAAGCCTATAGATCAGTGACTAAATCTTGGTTTCTCAATTCTCCACTTTGGGGAGCTATGCAAAAGCTCGCAGAAAAAGATGTGAATGTGGTCATTACCACAGATCACGGTACCATAAGGGTGAAACAACCCTCAAAGGTTTTGGGTGATAGAGAAACTACGGCTAATTTGAGATATAAAGTTGGTAAAAATTTGCAATATGACAGAAAAGATGTCTTAGAAATCAGAGATCCATTTGAGGTAGGACTTCCAAAACCCAATGTAAGTTCTTCCTTCATTTTTGCAAAAGAGGATTTATATTTCCTTTATCCAAATAATTACAATCATTTCAATAACTACTACTATGATACGTTCCAACATGGTGGTATTTCTATGGAAGAAATGATTTGTCCCATCATTAAAATGAAACCTCGGAATTGAGGTATTTTTTTGTAACTCTATAGGTGAAGTCAAGTTCATGCCAAAGATGTCAATTTTTCGTGACTCTTCGGCTGTTTTTGTCGCAACAGGGCTCCTATTGCTTCTCATTTGAGCCTCGTTTGCCGAAAAATTGCCTGATTATTTGAAAAGAAAGCACCCACCTAAATAGTTACTTCTTTTTCATATATTAGATTATCTTAATTTATAATCTGTCTCATTCTTTGTAAGGAAAGGGACAGATTATAAGTATTTGTCATTTATAAAGATATTATATACAATATTTTATAATAATTTCACCATTTATTATAAAAATTAATCATAGGTTGCTATTTTTGCGACCAAACGAAAGATCTCATGCATTGGTGTAAACTAATCCTCCTATTACTTCTGTGTCCCCTTTTTACAAATTTACAAAGTCAATCAACTTACCAGAAGGTTAGGATAGATCTCAGTGAAAGAAGCTTTAACTCCTTGATGCAGATGGGCATTGATTATGATCACGCACATCCATATGAAGGTAGATACGTAGATCTAGAGCTTGATCAAAGTAGCGTGAAGTTACTCAAAGACAATCATTGGAAGTTTAAGGTATTAGTAGACGATTTGGAAGCCTATTATCAAAAAGAGAATCGACCAAGTGAAATCAATGACATCTACAGTAGATCTTTTTCTTGCAAGGATTTTGAATGTGATGCCTTCATAAAATACAATACACCACAAAATTATAAATTTGGATCTATGGGCGGGTTTTACACTTATGGTGAAATGCTCAATATTCTGGATGAAATGCAATCAAAGTATCCCCATTTGATCAGTATTAAAAAACCAATTTCTAACCTCAAAACCCACGAAGGAAATAACATCTTGTTTGTGAGAATAAGTAACAATCCTGACACCAAACAAAATAAACCAGAAGTTTTATACAGCGCTTTGCACCATGCTCGAGAACCCAATAGTTTGTCACAAATGATCTTTTTTATGTGGCACTTACTCGAAAATTATGACAGAGATGGTGAAGTGACTTCTATTATCAATAATACTGAGTTGTATTTTATGCCTTGCGTCAATCCAGATGGTTATATACACAACAATACCAATAGCCCAAATGGTGGCGGAATGTGGAGAAAAAATAAAAGAAAGAATAGTAGTGGTAATTTAGTGGGTGTAGATTTAAACCGCAACTATGGTTTTAATTGGGGAAATGATGATGAAGGTTCGTCACCCAATCCTGCTTCGGAAGTATATAGAGGTCCGGAGGCTTTTTCTGAGCCAGAGACACGTGCAATGAGTGAGTTTATATCTGCTCACAATTTCACCGTAAACTTAAATTATCATACACATGGAAACTATTTAGTACATCCATGGGGATATACCTCAGATCCTAATCCGGACGCTAACAAGTTTAGGGCTTTTGGCAAATTGCTGACTAGAGAAAATTGTTTTTTGAGTGGTACTGGTGAGGAAACTGTTGGATATCGGACAAATGGCGATAGCGATGACTGGATGTATGGTGAAACTACTACCAAAAATAGAGTTTTTAGTTTTACCCCAGAAGTAGGTAAATCTTTTTATCCTATCAAAGATGACATTATTTACCTCAATAAATCTGTCATGGATATGAATCTGAAAATGCCTAAGGTCGCCAGGAATTACAGTGAAGCAACGCCGATTGCATTACCAATTGGGCTCACTAAAGAGACAAGGAGGCTAGCATTTGAGGTTACTAAGTTGGGTTTCAGAAATGATCCTGTGAGAATCGTTTTACAGCTTGATAAAGGAGTGGCTCTAAATACAGGCAATAGACAAGTTGAAATGAATGTAAATTTGGCAACTGGTCAAAAAGATACTGTTTATTTTAATTTTGAGTTGAATAATGATTTATTGGACGGCGAAAACGTGACCTTCAAATACACTGTTTATTATGATGAATTTGGAGAAACGAATGATTTAGTTTTAAAATATTTCCGATCTTCAACAAGCGCTGCTTTTGATGATAATTTTGAAAACGATTGGTTTTGGAAAGTAACCGGAGATTGGGGCCGAACCAATATCTTGAAATATGATGGCACATATTCGTTGACGGATTCACCAAGTGCACTTTACAAATCAGGTTCTAGGCAATATGCGACGCTTGCACAATCTTTGGATTTGAGTAATGTTCACAAAGCAAAAATCAAGTTTAATGCAAGGTGGGCAATAGAAAAGGATTTTGATTATGCTCAAATACAGGTTTCTACAGATGGTGTAAATTTCTTACCACTTTGTGGAAAATTTACAAGAACAAACAATATCAATGAGGTTGTTTATGATGGATTTCAGACTGAATGGATTCAAGAAGATATTGACATTTCGGATTATGTAGGATTTAAAAATGTTTCAGTGAGATTTGCTTTAGTTGCAGATGATCTTAATAATTTTGACGGCATGTATATCGACAATTTCAAAATTGAAGTTGTTCAAAAATTTTCAACTTCAAATGAAGAATCTGTTTTTGATGTTGTAAAAATTTCTCCAAATCCCACTTCAGATTTTTTGAAAATAACAAGTGCTAAGGGAAATTATCAGATTTATAATAATATTGGTCAAGTAGTTCAAAAAGGTGTCATGAATTCAGAATTCCTGGATGTGAGGTCTTTGTTTGAAGGTGTTTATTTTATCACCTTGGTTGATGAGCAAACTAAACCGGTTTCCTTGAAATTTATCAAACAATAGAACAATAAAATCCTCTAATATAGATGGGAAATGCCCTATTGATGGGAATTAATTTAGTCCCAAAGTTTAGAAAGAGTTAAATTATTAGATCAACAATTATGTTGCATAGCCAACTGTAATCCACCTAGTTGCAAAATGCAATAACTTTAAACGTCATTGATTTTTGAAAAAAGGCGAATAGCTAAAAAGGTTTCAAATTTATTTTGCAACCAACAATGTAGTTTGCAAAATCTGATATTACAAAAATTACATATCGTTGGAAGGAGCCAGGACACGTTTTACAGGTGCCTCACTCACATAATGATTTATAATACCTTCCTTTCCTCTATTATTGTATCTATCTAATGCTATTTTAAGGCATTCCACAGACTCTCGTAGGTCATGTTCATTGAGTATGTACGCAATGCGAACTTGATTGAGACCGTAAGCTTTGTGAAGGTAAAAACCAGAACCAGGAGCAAGCATGACAGTACTTCCATGATGTACAAAATCTGTCAAAAGCCATTTACAAAAATCATTAGCATCAGTAACTGGTAATTGAGTCATATTATAAAAAGCTGCCTTGGGCAAATAGCATTTTACACCTTCGATTTGTTTTAAACTATCATACAAAACAGATCTCCTCTTAGTGTACTCAGCCTTGGCCTCTCTGATATAATCTTCAGCATAATCATAGCATACCTCAGCCAATTTTTGACCATAATAAGGTGGACACAATCTCAACTGTGCATATTTTTCGACAACCTTTTGAATAGCCTTATTTCTAGTAACCAAAAAGCCTACACGAGCGCCACAAGAACTAAAAACTTTTGAAATAGAGTCAATGACAATGACATGTTCGTGTGTATCGGCAAAGGATAATACTGAAGTAAATTTTTCATCGTAACAAAATTCGCGATACACTTCATCTACAATCAGAAAAAGATCATATTTTATAACCAGCTTCATCAATTGAGCAAGTTCTTCTTTACTGTATAAGCAACCGGTAGGATTTCCAGGATTACAAAGAAAAATTGCTTTGGTTGTAGGCGTAATGAGTTCTTCAAATTTCTCAACACCGGGCAATTGAAATTCTGTTTCTATAGAACTCGGTATAGGGACGATTCTGATGGAACTAGTGTGGCCAAAGCCCAAATAATTGGCATAGAAGGGTTCTGGAATGATGACTTCATCAAATTCATCGCAACAAGAAAACAAGGCAAATAAAATAGCCTCTGAAGCACCAGTTGTGACAAAAACGTCATTTGGAGAAATCGAACCAGCGAATTTCTCATAGTATTGAGCAACCTTTTCCCTCAAAGTAGGCAATCCTTCCGAAGGGCCATAAGGAATAATGGTTTCAGCATTTTTCCTGATCGCATCCAGTGCCTCAGGTGGGGTAGGAATATCTGGCTGACCTATATTGAGATGATATACATGAGTACCCGCCGCTTTCGCCGCTCTCGCATAAGGCATCAAAACTCTTATGGGTGAGTGGCTTAGGGTTTCTCCTCTTCTAGAATGTACAGGCATCTCTTTTTGTATTTTACTGATAAATAATTCTGCAAATATGGTATTTTTTATGAATACAAATTCTATTTATTCTGCACTATGTGTAGTATTCTAACAATCTTACAGAAAGAATCACATAATTTAACACAGAATAAAAACAGTATTTATAGCTCTAAAAGGTGCATTTTATTTCTTGGAAGCCACTCTTTTTACCAATTCTGACCTTGGTATAATCAATGTCCTACCAATGGCCTTTCCATTTAAAAAGGTTTGAGTTCGCAAGCTCAATAAACCTTCTGGTACTTTGAATGGTCCAGAATATGTATTGCCATAAGAGACAGGATAGGTGTTGTCTATGGTATATCTGATTTCAGAATCTGGAATGTTGTTTTCTAGTTTGACCATCAGATTTAGATCTTCTTTATATACAGAAATGATTGGATCATAAACGGCTTTGGAAATGGCAATGTTGGCATCATCAAACTCATCAAAATGAAACATTACTCTTCGTACGAAAGAATTCCATTCTCGGTCTTTTTTCTGACTCCAAACAGCTTCTGATATAGCCATGGCTCGTGGATAAGTCATGTAAAAGGCAAAGGGTAAACTTGGAATCATTTCTGTCCAAAGATTAGCTTGACCCCCTAGTATATATTTGGGGTCTATGCCTTCTGGTACAGGTTCAAATTCGTATGTTTTTTCTAGGCTAAGACTGGCATAGATTGGATTTTCTACGCTAGGGTCACCTTGTGTATAATCAATGTATGCGTAAGTAGTAGGAGACATGACTACTTCATGGCCCATTTTAGCAGCTTCTATTCCGCCTTTCAATCCACGCCAACTCATAACGGCAGCACCTTCGGCAAGACCACCTTCCAGAATTTCATCCCAACCAATCAAAGTTTTACCCTTGCTGCTCACAATTTTTTCTACTCGTTTCACAAAATAGGATTGTAATTCATGCGAATCCTTTATGTTGTTCTTTTTCATGAAAGCTTGGACTTGTTTGCTCTCTTCCCAATATCCTTTATATGATTCATCACCTCCCATGTGGATATATTTACCAGGGAAAAGCATGGCTAACTCACCCATGACTTTATCCATAAATTCATAAACCTTTTCGTCAGCAGGATTTAAAGTGTTCTCGATCAACATTTTAAACTTACCGTCTCCATACCATTCTGCAAACTTTGAGCCTGGATTGACAAATTTTGGTTCTCTTTTTGTTGATAATTCCGGGTAGGCAGCCAATGCAGCCATACTGTGTCCTGGTACATCAACTTCTGGAACAATTGTAATATTCCTGGCAGCGGCGTAGGCAACTACGTCTTTGATTTGTTCTTGAGTATAAAAACCACCATAAGTTGCTTTCTCTCCTGGCAAGGGATACGCCCTGTCTTCGCCAAATTTTCCTGCTCTTTCTACTCTCCATGCGCCAACTTCGGTCAACTTGGGCAAGGATTTGATTTCCACTCTCCAACCTTCATCATCAGTGAGGTGCCAGTGGAAGGTATTGAATTTATATTCTGACATTTTATCAATGTACTGTTTGACTTCATCCACCGTGAAAAAATGCCTACTTACGTCCAACATAAGGCCACGCCACTTAAATCTTGGATAATCGGTTATTTCACAACCTTGAATATTACCACCCACTGTTGATCCCGAAGTAAGTTGAAGCAAAGTTTGTAAACCATTGAAAACACCTCCAAATTCATTCGCAATGATGGAAATATTTTTGTTGTCCACTTTGAGCTGATAGCCTTCAACGCCTAGAGCTTCTTTTTTTACAATTTCTATATTAAGTGATTTTTTTGCTTTTTGATCTTCTGAAATATAAACACCATGTGCTGCTAACTTGTGTCTCATAAGTGAAACTGTCTGTTTTATCTCAGGTGCAGCATTGAGCATTATGGGCCCATCCAATAAAAAAACGGCGTCCGTTTGTACATAACTTACTGGTGCTGGTATAATGTTGTGTCTTTGAGCACCTAAGGAAACAAATAATAATAATACTAGATTAAATGTGATAAAGTGGCCTTTCATACAATTCTTTTAAAATAATAAAACAGATATCTAACAATTTGAATTTCAGTAATTTAGCTTCGCATTTCTGCATAATATTTCATAAAATATGGGATTGTCTCAATTCCTTTGTAATAATTGAATAAACCATAATGTTCGTTGGGGGAATGGATATCATCGGAGTCGAGACCAAAACCCATTAACACAGATTTTACTTCCAATACTTCCTCAAATAAAGCTACGATGGGAATACTACCGCCTCCTCGGACGGGAATAGGTTCTTTACCAAATGTTTTGAGCATTGCAGCAGCTGCGGCCTTATATTCTGGAGTGTCTGAAGGAGTGACGGCTGGCTCACCACCATGATGTGGTCTCACTGCAACTTTTACAGAAGCAGGTGCAATTTTTTCAAAATGATTTTTAAAAATTTCGGTGATTTTGTCGCTGTTTTGATTGGGTACTAATCTCATGGATATTTTGGCAAAAGCTTTAGAAGGTAGTACAGTTTTGGCTCCTTCACCAATGTATCCTCCCCAAATTCCGTTGACATCCAAGGTTGGTCTGATTGAAGTTTGTTCAATGACAGTATAACCTTCCTCGCCCTGCACATCACCAATTTTTAAATCTTTTTTATATGCAGCAAGGTCAAAGGGGGCTTCATTCATAGCCTTTCTTTCCTTAGCAGATAACTTTGCTACATCATCGTAAAATCCAGGAATGGTAATTTTTCCTTTTTTGTCCTTCATAGAGGCAATCATTTCGCACAAAATATTGATAGGATTGGGCACAGCACCACCATAAACACCGGAATGCAGATCTCTATTAGCGCCAACTACTTCAACTTCAATATAACTCAGACCTCTCAAACCTACTGTAACTGAAGGCACATCGTTTGCTATAATGGCGGTGTCTGAAATTACGATGACATCGCAAGCGAGTAATTTTTTATTCTTTTTACAAAAGATACCCAAATTTGGTGATCCAACTTCTTCTTCACCTTCGATCATGAATTTTACATTGCAAGGCAATTCATTGGCAGCCACCATGGCTTCAAATGCTTTGATATGCATAAACATTTGACCTTTGTCGTCGCATGAACCACGAGCAAAAATGGCACCCTTTGGATGGTTTTTGGTTTTTTTGATTACCGGTTCAAATGGAGGGCTTTCCCAAAGTTCCAATGGATCGGCTGGTTGTACATCGTAATGACCATAAACTAAAACAGTGGGTAATTTTTTATCTTTCAAAAACTCACCGTAAACAATAGGGTGACCTTTGGTTTCATACACTGTAGATTTTTGACAGCCAGCTTTATCTAAATATACTTTTATGGCTTCTGCGGTTTTCCGTACATCATCTTTGTATTTTGCATCTGCACTAACTGATGGTATTTTTAATAAATCAATGAGTTCGTTGAGGAATTGATCTTTATTTTCCTTGATATACTTTTGAGTTCCTTCCATCATATGTATTAGCTTTTTGAATTTTAGTATTTGATAAAATATTTGAGCCCTTCACCTTCGAGCTCAATCACATTATTTTCTGGCGTTTTTAGTCTTACATTACTGATTGCTATTTGGCTATCATCCGGTAAAGCCAGTAGTTTTTTAATGGCTTGATCAGTAAGGGTGTTGTTAAAACAGGAGATTATTTCTACTGATCCATTCTTTCTGATGATATTTATATTATAAGAATATATGGCCAGATTTAGATCGTTTTTATAATTATTGGGAATTTCGGCCATCAATTTTTTGACCTCTGCCAGTTTTCTCTTAGAAATTTCACCATTTTGCGCTATCTCCAACTTTAGATCACTGGCTGGTAACCTTTCTATTTTTGCATTGACTATATCAACTGGTAAATTTTTGTAATATAATTTGAGTTTAATTTCAGCAACAGGATTGTTGACAAAAATATAGAAATTGGTATCTGCTTGCGAAATGCTTACTCCCCGAGATTCAGAACATCTTATTTTTATAAGTGTTGGATCAGCGTCATTGACTTTGACTTTGAGATTTTGATTGAGGTTGTAATAAATTTTTAAGGTATCTTCTTTGGAAATGCCAAAACTGGGTATCTTTTGAGCACTACCAGTGGTAAACGAACATAAAGCAAAAAGCAATAAAAGAATCGTTGTTTTTTTAATCATTCGAAATTGACTTTATCAATACCATTATACATTTCAACAAATACAGCATCTATTGGTTCCCATAACTCAATAGCTCTTCCGTCAATGTCACGAATATGAATAAATTTTCCATAATCAAACGATTGTAATTCATCCAATATTTCGCAACCTGCACCTATTAGCTGGTTTATAAGCGCCTCTATATTTTCTACTCGATAATTTATCATGAATTGCTGATCATCATTGAAGAAATATTGGGTATGGGATGGCATTGGTGACCACTGTAAAAAACTAAACTCATCCGGGTTGCTCACTTTTTTTTGCACAAATGGTGCCCCCCAATCATCTACTTTTACTCCCAAGTGTTCGTTATACCACTTTTTAGTATTTTCAGTATCGGAGGTTTTAAAAAATATTCCTCCAATTCCTATGATCTTCCCGGCGATATTATCCATTTGAGATTTTGTGATTTTTGATGTCAATTTCAATCTGCAAGTTCTCCATTTTTTTGAAAAAATCGATCACTTTTTGTGGTCTTAGTGCACTTATTTCAAAACATAAATTATCCGTAAAGTGACATTGAAACTCACACAAAATAGGATGAAAATCCAATTTTTCTGTCTCTAGGAGAAAATTTCTAGCAACCAGGTAATCGGATGTGAATTTTTGGGCTGTTTTGTAAAAAATACTCTCACCTTTCAAAATGATATCCTCTTTCTTACTGATGCTTATTTTACTTATATCCTTATAAGGAAGCACTGTTGCAAAATTTATTTCATGGTTTCTGAGATAAAATCCAATTCCTTGCCGATACAATTCCAAAGTAACTTGCAATTTTTGTTTTTGGTAGTTTTCTCTTTCCAAATTGGGTAAACCAGAAAAGTAATGTAAACCAGAAATTCCGACACCCTTTAGTTTTATTTTTTCTGCCAATGAAAACCTGCCTCCTGCTTTATCAATTGCGGGCTTTAGTTTGTGTATTTGTGATCCGTTGAGATTGATTAATTCCATTTTTTAGTGCTTTATTCGATGTAGACGGAGTTTAGGAATAAATCTTCTTTTTGATCTGACGATCTATGAATCTGTCTGAAAGTATATACCTGAAAAAGTTGTAAAAAAGTTTATTTGCTGCAATGACGTATCTTGGCTTAAGCGCTTTTTTTTGAATGATTTGGTCGATGACTACAACTACTTCTTCAACAGGTTTTGCCTTTTTGATGGACTTCAGACTCAAATTGGCTATTTTAGTAACATATGGTGCATATCTTGAATTAGAAAATTTGTCAAAAGCATTTGCTGTTTTTTTCCAAATAGGAGTTTTGATTGGACCAGGTTCCAAACAAAAGACATCAACACCAAATGGCAATAATTCACGCCTATAAGCGTCGCTCATTGATTCTAAAGCATATTTAGAAATAGCATATGCACCTAGGAAGGGCGATGTAAACAGTCCAGAAATGGAACCAATATTTATAATATTTGATTGACCATTTTTTATCAAGGCAGGAAGAAAAGCGTTGGTAATACGAAATACAGATTTGACGTTGACATCTAATTGCATTTCAAAATCTTCATTTGATATTTCTTCTAGTGGACCAGCAACGGCTATACCCGCATTATTTACCAAAAGGTCTAAACCGTGATCTCCCAATTGATCAATAATCTTTTTAGAGAGTGTTGACAATGTATCTACATCCCTTACATCATAAACTATCGCTTGAAATTGATTTGAATATTTTGAAGTAAGGTCTTTTGAATCATCCAAATTACGGACAGTTCCGTACACTTTCCAGCCACTGGCACAAAGAAAATCTGCAGTAGCTGCACCTATCCCTGAAGAGGTTCCAGTAATAAAAGCTGTCTTTTCATTCATTAAAACATGATGAATTTTGATCTAGCACCACACTTCGCTCGTGCAAAGTAGCCTATTCCCCAGTTGAGTTCAGCAACGATGCCAGCAAAAACAGGGTGTGTAGATTTATAACCTTCGTCGTAAATATTGCCCAAATTAGTCGGTGCGAAATTGGTTTTTCCAGCAGAACTCACCATGTCGTTGATCCCATATTCCAATCTCAAACCTAGGATACCACTGAAGGCGCCATCACTTCCAATGAGGTTTACTCCAAAGCCTAAGACGGCCCCGTAATTAATTTTATTGAATTCAGAACTTACATCGACAGTTCCTTGCGCATCCGTTCTATCCATATTTCCTAAAAAAGAAATTTTAGGTCCTATTTCGAAGTAACCTAAATTTCTTGCGTTTCTAAATAATGGATAAACATCAATGGCAGACCAATTGTGGTCAATGTTGTTGTTGGGTTGACCTGATTCGGTGAAAGTATTTTTACCTTTAGCATACATGACATCAATAGCTAAACCAGAATAACTAAAATTCATGCTTAGTTTGCCACCAATACTGTATCCAGAAGATAAGCCTAGTTCATAATTTACAGACTTTGCATCAAATACTGCTTGGTTGAATAATGAAGAATTTCCTACTTGTCCTTTAAGACCAGCATCAAACCAAACAATTTTTTTTTGAGCAAAAACTGTTGAAAAAATAGATAGTAAGGCAAGAACTAGAAATGATTTTTTTCGCATTATTGATTATTATAATACAAATATACTACTCAATCATATATATACCAATCGCAAAGAAACTATATCGACGTAGAATCTTTTGGATCAGATAACTTTTAACATTTTGTTGGGATTTCTACGAGGAATTTGCCTTGCCGCAATCTGATATTTGCTGTTTCAAGTAAAAAAAGTAGAAAAATATGGTTTGTTAAAAATAATGGTATGACTTTACTTAGCCAATTTGAAGTTATGGCATCTGATAAACCTGATCAATGATTTTGATTACTTTCTAGTTGGGTTTGAATGATTCGCGTAAATAATTGTAACTCATTGCGAAGTCTGGTGAAAAACTTCAATCGTTCACTTTGAGCATGTTGGCTGCTGAGCAATGAACTGAATTTTTTTTGTCTGTCGATGATCAGTTCTGTGTGATTGCAGACCCTATCGTCAAAAGATCTAACATAATTTGGTGCATCAAAGTGGGAATAGTGGATCCTGAATGAGCTTGATTTTGCATAAATCATCTCATGCGTATTCATAATTTCATTCAAATAAATTAAAGAGTTTGCTTCTTTACTTTCTTTTTTGAAGGTAAATTTCTTTTTTCCTGTGGTTGCAATCACTTCAAGTGTATCGATCAATTCTTTGATTTCTTCCAAAATTTTTGTTGGAATGAGATGGCCTGTTATTTTACCAATTTGAATGAAGTAGATCAGCTGTCTATAAGTTTGGTTAAACATATTGTAATTCCAAAATTCGGTAGTTTCGTATTGACAATAAGTGAGGGCAAACTTATTTCTGAGTTTGAAAATGTCTTTACTATTTGTCAAGAGTTCAATAACGCCTTCATCGCTTTGGTGAGGTATCATCCAGTTGGTAGAATTCCAAACATACATTTTGAATGCTGCCAAGTAATTGTGCTGCATGATATAGGGTAATGGAATTTCCGCTGTTAAATAAGTCAAATGGACATCTGGCAATTGGCCGATTTTCAGTAAGTGATTCAGGGAATTTTCCAAATAGTTGGAGAAAGAAGAGTGGGGGAATTTTAAAGAATCAGAATAGAAAGCGTATGGTGTTTTATCTTCTATTTGATCAAAAACAAAATAATCTATAGAGACATTAAAATGTTTGGCTATCTGGATCAACTCATTATAAGAGAGTCCATTTGTGCCATTCATCTTGCTGTAGGCACCACTTGGTGAAATCTCAAGGATTTTTGATATAGTGTCAACCAACCTGCCTTCTGTATTTTCTTTCAGGTGTTTAAAAAAGGCTACTTGTGGTGATTCTTTTTCTGACAAAACGATTGATAGTATATTATTTATGTAAAAGTAGCAGAAAATATCAATTTAAATAAGTTATTGCCTAGAAATTATTTTTTCCTTTTGAATTGCTAACCAACGTACATAAAAAGTCATTTAATGCAAGAAAAACCTGCTTTTTTAGATTTAAAACGAATGATTTGTCAGGAAATAAGCAAATAAGAAATTCGTTTCCCCTTAAATAAACAAGAATAGCATAGGAATGTTTAGTGTGTACTAAGCTACTTCATAATCTTTATAGATCTTAAATATGAGCCAGCTGCCGGTCCACAACAAAACAATAAATCTAAAACTGAAGCATTTGGAATAAATTGAAGTCGATCTTCAAATACTTGTGCATAGTAGGGGAGGGTGTCGAGTATTGGAATTTTCGTTCTTAAATCCAAACCATTTTCATAGTTCCTCAAATAAGCTGAAGTGAATTCTAGGTTTATTTGCATTTGAGCGTGCTTGTAGAAGAAATTCAGGCAATCGTTATTAAATTCCAAAAGGGTAGGATGGTTTTTATGAAATAAGTCACTGAGGTGATCAAAATAATATTCAAAATATGGTGCTTTGCCATATGCTGTTTTTATTGTGCGGAGGTGTTGGATTTGCCAATTTTCATCATGAGATATCTGCACTTTGGAGATGGGTAGTTGTTCATTTTTGCCTTTTTTTAGCGGAATTGAAAGCGTTTTTGTCCCATAATGATCAACAATGCCATATCTATTTCTACAAGATCTTTTTTGATAGTTTTCATTTGTCTCAATCTTCACTTTTTCAGCATTGCATAAATATGCCATATGAGCGATGCTTGGAAAATTACAACTTGGCGAGATCACTAATTCAACCTTCATGAAAATTAGTTGTTGTTGCCATTATTTTTTTCATTGTCATCCTTACGGATAATGAAAGGAGGGTTGCCTTTGGCAATTTCATAGATCCTCCAAATGTATTCTGCTACTATTCCTAAGGAAAATAAAATTAATCCATTGAATAGACATAGTAATATCACAAGGGTAGTCCATCCTTGTATAGGTAAGCCAAATAGTTGATTATTGCTGAATATTTTGAGACCGATGATCAGTACTATCAGACACAGTGACAAGAAAAATATTGAAAAGCCTAGAACAGTAATGAGTCTGATTGGCACTGATGACGAAGAAAAAAAAGTATCTGCTGCCAGTTTTATTTTTTTTCTAAATGTCCACCTTGATTTCGTTTTTGAAGCTGGCCTCTCAAATGGCACTAGAACAGGGTCGAAGCCAAGTTTGAGCACCTCCATGATGGGCGACGAAGAATTTTGTTTGATTTGATGTATCAAAATATCAGCAACCTCTCTATCTACCAACATGCCATCAGAGCCTCCAATTGGGAAATTGACACTCGAAAAATGATTCATCATCCAATAATAGCTATTGGCAAACAAGTTGGTTAGCAAGCCATCATTGCGTTTGGTGCGATGACAAATCACAATTTTTGCGCCTTCTTGCCATTTTCTGTACATTGCTACAATAACCTCTATAGGTTTTTGGAAATCATCAGCCATTGGTGAAATGCAATCACCTTTTGCTACACTCATCCCCGCAAACTGACTATAAGGACTTGTAAAATTCTTGCTCAATCGATAGGCTCTTACTTCTGGAAATTGGTTTTCAAGGTTTTTAGCAATGTTGAAAGATTGATCTGTAGAACCATCATCCATGATGATCAACTCATAAGGAATTGACTCAAATTCAAGATGTGTTTTCACTTGTTGGTGTACCGCTATGAGGCGTTCACCACTGTTGTAAGATAGAAGAATAATGCTTAGCAATAGAAAGTAATTACATGATTCATATGATTACTTTTCAATATTTGTGCCAGAATTTTTTAAAGCATGACATTCTTTCCACGCTGATCCTAAATGATTTATGATATCCATTGAAGTCATTGCTTCTTGGGAAAGACTTGCAGCAGCAATATCTCCAGCTAAACCATGAATATAAAGGGCTAAAATCACAGCTTCATCTATGGTGTAATCTTGGGCAAGAATTCCTGTAATTAAACCTGTGAGTACGTCTCCACTGCCTCCGCATGCCATGCCAGGATTGCCTGTACTGTTAAACCAAGTATCTCCTTCATCATTTACAAAACTGGTATAATGGCCTTTTAATACAATATTTATTTTATGTAATTTAGCCATTTTTACTTGTAGTAAGTATCTTTCATAACCTGAATTACTAGGCCCAAAGAGGCGATCAAATTCCTTTGGATGGGGTGTAATAATAGCTCCTTCAGGAATTTTTATTTTGTACTGTGATATGATATTAAGCGCATCAGCATCTAAGACCATGCCTGGACCTTTCAATTTTTTGAAAACCCCAATCAACCAATCTCGTATATCTGGATTGTTTCCTATGCCACAACCAATACCAATTGCATCAAACGAATCTTTGATATCTACACTTTTTAAATGACGGTCGTTGATGTCTGAAATACACATACTTTCTGGACAGGACATCTGCATTATTTCATAACCACATTCTGGAACATAGCAGGTAACTAAACCAGCTCCGGACCTAAGGCAGGCTTTGGTGCTTAGAATGGCAGCACCAATCATACTTTCACTCCCACAAGCCAATGCAGCATGCCCATATGCTCCCTTATGACTGAATACAGTTCTCGTTTTTAAAAAAGGATTGATGGTGGTTTGGGTGATATAAACTTTATCTGATGGGTGATTTTTCAAAAAGGATCTTGACAAACCAATATCTACAATGTGACAATTCCCATAAAACTGACCGCATTCCTCGAATAATGCAGAAAGTTTCACACTTTGGATCATAATGGTGTGCGTCGCTTTTACAATTTCCCAATCGGGTAAAACATCAGGGATCATGCCACTCGGTAAATCAATAGAAATTATTGGGTAATCTAATGTATTGATATACTCGATGGCTTTTTCATTTTTACCTTCTGGTTTTCGGTTTAGGCCATTGCCAAATATGGCATCGATCAAAATTCCTTTTTTAAGGCTTGAATTCTCAAACTCCTTAAAATTACAAATTTTGATGCTACTTTTTGACTTGATGAGCGAAAGATTTTGCTCATATTCTGGACTTCCTTTTGTTTGAAGTAAAATCACACAAACGCTTCTGAATTGCTCACTGAGCATTCTTGCAATAGCCAAACCATCGCCTCCATTGTTTCCTGGTCCGACTATTACATAAAAATGTAAATCCATGTCAGGATAAATATCCAGAATTTTTTCTGTCAATTTTTTTGAGGCTCTTTCCATGAGATCCCAACTAAATAGACCTTGGTCTGTTAGCGTGAATTCATCCCATAATTTTGATTCTTTACCGTTGTAAATATGCATTGGGGTATGTTTAAATTATTGATACTATTGTCTAATGTACAACTTCTTTACGTTTTTTTGATACTTTGAAGTGTACATTAACTTTTTTAATAATTTTTGAGTATTCTGCTTTGTTGCGCAAAACAAGTTATGATGTCTAAATATATAATTATAAATTTTTCAATAATAAGCAATTTGATAGTGTAAATTGTTTGTTTTAAAATATAAAAAGGCGACAGCATGATAACACACTGTCGCCTTATATTAAGCTTAATTATAAAGCAGCTACTTAAATAGTCTTGTCTTCTACTTCTTCAAATTCTACATCAGTAACATCTCCTGCGTTGTCTTTGGCTCCTCCTGAAGCTGATGCACCAGCATCACTATTTCCACCAGCTGCTTGTTGTGCTGCATAAATGTCTTGACTTGCAGCAGACCATGCTTGTGTTAATTTTTCAGTTGCTGAATCAATAGACTCTAAGTGTTGTGCCTTGTGGGCTTCTTTGAGTTCATTCAAAGCTGCATCAATTACTGTGCGTTTATCAGAAGGAATTTTATCACCAAATTCACTCAACTGCTTTTCAGTTTGGAATATTAAACTGTCTGCACCATTGATTTTCTCAGCGTTTTCTCTTGCTTTCTTGTCAGTCTCAGCATTTGCTGCTGCTTCCGCTTTCATTTTAGCAATTTCATCTTTGGATAAACCAGTAGATGCTTCAATTCTGATGTTTTGTTCTTTGCCAGTTCCTTTGTCTTTCGCAGAAACGCTTAATATACCGTTAGCGTCCATGTCAAATGTTACTTCGATTTGTGGAACACCTCTTGGTGATGGTGGTATACCGTCTAATATAAACCTACCAATTGGTCTGTTGTCTCTAGCCATTGGCCTTTCTCCTTGAAGAATATGAATTTCTACACTTGGTTGGTTGTCGGCAGCTGTACTATAAACTTTAGATTTTTTAGTTGGAATCGTGGCATTTGCCTCAATTACAACGTCATACATACCTCCCATTACTTCAATACCCATTGATAGTGGAGTGACGTCAAGTAACAATACATCTTTTACATCGCCACTAAGTACACCACCTTGAATGGCAGCACCCACAGCAACAACTTCATCAGGATTGACTCCTTTGTTTGGTTTCTTGCCAAAGAAATCCTCTACCGCTTGTTGGATACGTGGAATTCTAGTAGAGCCTCCAACCAAAATGATTTCATCAATGTCAGATTTACTTAAACCTGCATCTCTCAAAGCATCTTCACAAGGTTTCAAAGTACGTTTTACCAAATCATCAGATAGTTGCTCAAACTTTGATCTAGAAAGTTTTAAAACTAAGTGTTTTGGAACACCATCTACAGCAGTTATATAAGGCAAGTTGATTTCAGTTTCAGCAGATGCAGATAATTCGATTTTTGCTTTTTCTGCTGCTTCTTTCAACCTTTGAAGCGCCATTGGATCTTTTCTAAGATCTATATTTTCTTGAGATTTAAAACTATCAGCCAAAAAGTCAATGATCACTTGGTCAAAATCATCACCACCTAAGTGAGTATCCCCGTTGGTTGATTTCACTTCAAATACACCATCTCCTAACTCTAGGATAGAAATATCAAAAGTACCACCACCTAAGTCATAAACTGCCACTGTGATGTCCTTGTCTTTTTTGTCCATACCGTATGCAAGTGCAGCTGCGGTTGGCTCATTGATGATTCTCAAAACC
>JAKQLF010000078.1 GCA_029567325.1 Bacteroidota bacterium
ATCATTAAGCAGACAGTCTTTGACTTCTTTCCAGCAGTTTCTTTCAATGGTTGCCAGAGTTATTTTCCTTGTGGTTATTTTGCCATCAACATAATCCTTTGGAGATTCATACCTCTGGAATACCAGTGTCTTTGTTTGTGATGGCTCAGATACTTGCATAAGATGCTTGTACATTTGAATCCATGAATTAAAGCCAAAATCTTGTGGTTTATGTGCCATTTTGCGTTTAATTTTAAATTAGTCACAAATATAATCATTTTTCAGAATACTTCACCAGCATCTTTAAAAATTTTGACCAGTGGCTGTTTTTCATGTACATATTTGAATGTACCATTATCCACTTTCTTTCTGACATACTCAATAAATGTCTGTGAAAAGATAGGTATGTAATGCTGATGCCATTTCTGCACTGCATACATCTGTACAAAGCCAAGGTTTACATAATACTGGTATGGCATGTTGTTTTCTTTCAGCACATTATTCTGGCGAAGCATGGCAATGAATTTGTTTCTGCCAATTATCTTGCCATTACCATCACGCATGCCAACTATCTGTGCAACCTCTGTTGCAGTGTACCAGTATTCAGTGTGTCCATATTCATTAGTTTTCTCAATCATAAGAAGTATTCATTATTGTTTACATAATTCCACCACTGACTTACAAACTCATATATGAATTTATCACCACCACCATTTGGAAATGAATATGATTCATATTCAGTTTTTTCTGGTTTAAGTATCTGCACAATCTCAATATCCTCTGGATTCTTTTCATTGCCTTTATAGAAAACATTCATAATGGTTATACCACCACGCCTGTGCAATGCACGAAGCAATATTCTCTGTCCCATTGGTATATCAGCCAGATTGCTTTTTGTTTCAATTACTAAAAAGAAATCATTTCTTTCCAACATAAAGTCAATATCTGTTGGTGCTATCTTACTACCATTAAATATAGGCAATAAGAAATCCCAATCAAATTTACCATCAAATCCTGTTGGTAAATTGCTGTTAAAATTTTCATTATTCTTTATCATGCCATACCATTTTTAGTTTTAAACTCTGCCCACTTCATACGAAACATCAAAGCATAACCATACTTCTTATGGTATTCATCTTCCATCTGACTGACATAGTGCTGCCATTCTTCTTCACGAATCCACTCAAAATATTCTTGAATGTCTTCATTATGCATCTGCATGTACAACTCCTTTGACTT
>JAKQLF010000109.1 GCA_029567325.1 Bacteroidota bacterium
GCGTTTTTTGCTGATATTTCTACTGTAGACAGTGCTACTACAGTATTGTGGTCAATTTTTTCCTGAATGGTAAGGGTATCTCCATTTTCTAGTTGAATGGTTCTACCTGAAGAGCTATTTCCTGCTTGTTCGTAGGTCATACCTATGGCACCGCTATATGTCGGATAAGTATCACCATAACTTGGATAGAAAAGATCAAATACTTCTCTTGTCCAATACAACCATCCATTTTTATCGAAGTAAAATGCATGGTTTTTACCGATTTCTACTTGGAAATCTTTCTGGAAAGGGGACATAAATTTGTGGTATGGTTGCGCAGCGGGAGCGAAATAATAATTTGCATTAGCACCCATCTCATGAAAGTCAGCATGGATATGTGGTAGCCATTGGTTGTACGCTGATATTCTATCTCTTGATTCTTTTTGTGTCTGCCAAGCCCAGTCTCTATTCATGTCAAACATATAATGATTGTACCTTCCTGTAGGCCAAGGTTCCATGTGTTCTCTATGTGACAGGTTAGGATTTTCATTCACACCGGACACACTTTTTAGAAAATGAACATATCTATCATAACCATCAGGATTTAGACTTGGGTCAATGATTACCACGGCATTTTTGAGCCAATCTTTGGTATTTTGATCTTTGCTTGCGATTAATTGATAAATAAAGTTGGGTACTGTCTCAGTCGTGCCTGCCTCATTGCCATGTACACCAAAACTACACCAAACGAGTGCTTTTTCATTAATATTGCTTGGTTTGGTAGTTGTTACTCCTGAGTTGTACAGATTTGTAAGACGTATATCTTCTAAGTTTTTGATGTTTTCTGGGCTAGATACAAATATAAGATTAAGTGGTCGACCTTGATATGTTTCGCCAAATTTTTTCATCATCACCATCTCACTTTTTTCATCTATATGTTTGACATATTCCAATACTTGGTGGTGGAATGTATGTTGTTTTCCATAATGAGAAAAATACTGTAATGGGGTCTGTAAAGTGTTTTGACTAGTTACAGATAACGTCAAACATATACAGATAAACATGCAAAATGTACGCAACATCATATCAAGTGATTTGTAAGTAAAATATTAATGATTGCAAATGTA
>JAKQLF010000166.1 GCA_029567325.1 Bacteroidota bacterium
AACATGTGTAATCAAGATGTCAAAGAACTAAAACCTAGAGTCGAGTGGGCCCTAAACCAAATCAGCATTAATACAGAGCTGATTATGGCTTTTTTTCGCCACCCAGAACTCGGTTATTACTAATTAACGCTCGTTGCTAGCTTAAAAATAAGGATTTTTTTCATAAATGTCCAGCAGGTCAAGATGATGGATGTGACTACCCTAGTGGTAAATAATTTTTAGGTAATCAAGTTTTGCAGGGATGGTGTCTGCGTTTTTAGGGGTTCCATCATTTAATGTCCAGCCTTGAAAAGCTGCAATACCAACATAAGCCACTTTGAAATTAATTCTCGTTGAATCTGGAGCTTTGTGCCATAAATTCCATTCTCCTCCAAATTTGGAATCTGAATGAACCCTATTGTTATTTAAAACAATCCTGATTATCATCTTTTTGAACATTTCTTTTGATTCAGTACTTAGTTCCGAAAAATGTTTATATGTAAAAAAGACCAATTCACCATTCTCAAATTTTAAAAGTTCAACATTTAAAACCCTATATTTCTCTGTTTCTGTTGGAGTGAATAGAAAACTCTGTCTGATGCAGGTTGCAAGGTTGTGATTTTCATCAAGGAGGAATAAGCCTATTTGTTGGCTATATCCTTGATTTGGAGCGAAGTCGCATATTTTCAAAACAATTTCAAAATTATTGTTCTCTACTTTATGGATAAGTAAATTGGTAATCTTGCGCTCTTCCCCCGGCTTGATCCAATTGTCTCCAGGAAGTGTCCAGAGTGTAAAAAAGCCACTATCGATGGACGGCTGGCGCTTGAGCCATTCATAATTGGGGTAAAGGATTTTCCACCCATTTGCTTTGAGGTAACTTAAATCAGCGCTATTAAAGTCTTCCGTAAAATTTTCAGGTTTTGATTGGAATGGTTGAGCAAGGAAAATTAGGCCGATGATTGGCAAAATAAGCCATAGGTAAAGCAGTTTTTTGCGTTTTCTTTTATCCTCTTTGGGTACTTCCCTTTGGTCTAGTGATTGGTTTTGAGTACTATTTTTTGCCCGACTAAGTTGCTGGCTTTCAAGATCCATAAATTTCCACCAGGTCAGAGAAGCTTCCGTTTCTGGTTTCTTTTCCCCGAGTACAAATTGAGCTAATGTTTCCAGAGTATATGGAGATGGAAGGCGGGCATCATCTTCTGTTAGTTTTTTAAAGGCATTTCTAAGGGTTCTTTCATTGATGTCACGATCAGTTTGCAGTTTAATCAAGTTTACGATATTTTTTGCATCACCTTGGCTGAGCGTACTCGAGAATGGAAGGTCTTTTTTGGCACATGTCCAGACTTTTTCGATCAGCAATTTATAGTACTCAAATTCAGTTTTCGATTCATCTGGTTTAATCATAAAGTATTGATTTTAAGCAGCAAACCAGTTTTTCTCTAGTTTTTCCAGGCTTTTCCACCCTTTTTCCAAACGCTTTTTGGGGGAGTTGTTCCTCTCAGGATATTTTTGCCAAAAATGAATTGTTGAGTTGATGTTATTGGGCAATCCATTTTACATCTCACACACGCTCAATTGTATAAAGTAAAAATAAGCCAATTTTCTGAACCAAAACTTATCAGCCATGAAAATTTTATTATGCGGGGTTATGTACTTGTTTATGGCCCCTTTATTTGCCCAAAGTACGCTAAGTACTGATTCTTTGTACAGCCCAGCTCTAGGAAAAACTGAAAGATACCAAATTTACCTACCCGATGGCTATACCCCAAATAGTAACCAGCGCTACCCAGTAATTTACTTTCTGCATGGTGCACTTTCTGATCATGAAGGCTATGGATTCATCAAAGACGTTTTGGACAATCTTATCGCAAGCAAAAGAATCAAGCCAATGATCGTAGTCAAACCCAATGGCAACCAAGGGAATTATGGAGGAAGTATGTTTGCCAATTCCCCCTTGTATGGTAAGGTGGAGGATTTTATTGTCAAAGACTTGGTAGGACACGTAGATCAAAAATACAGAACAGTGTCCAGTCGCAGCTCCAGGGCGGTAATGGGACATTCCATGGGTGCAGATGGAGCTGCACGCTACAGCATTCTTTATCCAGATGTATTTTGTGGATTTGCATCACACAGCGGCTCCCTAGACCTCAGCTTTGCTCAATTGTTCTTTGCTTTTGTCATCCAAGAACAAGAACAACAAAAAGATTCTATTCCCTATGAATATACCCCACTAGATGGTTTTGCTACTGCTGCACTTTTTAGGGTTGGAGGAGCAGCGTCACCAAATTTGAAGAACGCTCCTTATTTTGTCGATTTCCCGATAGATTCAAAAGGTAAACAAATTGATAGTGTTTTCAGTAAGTGGTTGAATCTTAGTACAGCTAGTATTATCCGCAAATCACCACCCAAACAAAACATTGGCATCTTCTTCGATTGTGGCCTACAGGACGAATTGGGCTTTTTGTATTTCAACAATGGATTTAGGGACTCTTTGCTGAAGTCAAACTTGAAATTTACCTACCAAAATTATAATGGAGGCCACGGAGATAAATTGCTGGATCGCTTAGCCATTTCTTTGCCTTACCTAGATTCATTAATGACAAAGTTAAGTACACCAGTGGTATCCATTTCTGCTTTGCAAGAACAAATGGTGATGAAAGTATACCCCAATCCAGGAAAGGCTAATGTAACCCTGGAATTGAGTAGCCCCGATCGAACGAAAGTAGATGTTGTGTTGCAAAATACGGCGGGACAGGTATTGAGAGTGCTACACCAAAATTGGTCAGTAACAAATGGGGAAAACCATTTGTCATTGAATTTAGCCAATTTGGAA
>JAKQLF010000183.1 GCA_029567325.1 Bacteroidota bacterium
AGCATTAGTGCTTTGTATATTCTTTCTGGTATCGTTTCTTTCTTTCTCAACTTCTTGCTTCACCATATCATCTGCTTCTCTCTTGATATCTTCTACATATCTTGAGTGAGAAACCATGATTTTCTTATCATCTCTATTGAATTCAATCACTTTTACAGTCAATGTTTCATCAACTTCAGCTGTTGAGCCATCTTCTTTTCTCAAGTGTTTGATTGGAGCATAAGCTTCAAGTCCATACGGAAGTTGTACAGTTGCACCTCTTTCGTCTTTTCTCACCACTGTTGCCTCATGGAATGAACCAATAGGGAATACGTTTTCAAATGTATCCCATGGGTTTTCTTCCAATTGTTTGTGACCCAATGAAAGTTTTCTGTTATCTGAATCCAATTCGATAACTTGAACGTCCATCATTTCACCAACCTTAGTAAATTCACTCGGGTGTGCGTATCTCTTAGTCCATGACAAGTCAGAAATGTGGATCATACCACCAATACCTTCTTGCAGTTCAACAAAAACACCGTATGGAGTAAGATTCTTAACTTCACCTTGGTGTCTTGTTCCAACAGAGTACTTTTCAGCAACTTGTGACCAAGGATCTTGACTCAATTGTTTCAAGCTCAAAGACATTTTTCTTTCGTCTCTATCAAGTGTTACCACTTTAGCTTCAAACTCTTGGTTCAATTTGAAATATTCTCTTGCATTAACTGGTTGATTGCTCCATGAAACTTCAGAAACGTGGATCAAACCTTCAACACCAGGGATAATTTCTAAGAAAGCACCATAATCTTCAATGTTTACGATTCTTCCTTTCACTACGCTACCTTCAGCGATATTGGCTTCCAAAACTTCCCATGGGTGTGGCAATAATTGCTTAAGACCCAAAGAGATTCTTTTCTTATCCTCATCAAAATCAAGTACAACAACGTTGAGTTTTTGGTTGAGTTCAAGCACTTCGTTTGGATGGTTGATTCTTCCCCAAGAAATGTCTGTGATGTACAACAAACCATCCACACCTCCAAGGTCCATAAATGCACCGAAGTCTGTGATGTTTTTGACAACACCTTCCAATACTTGTCCTTTCTCCAATCCAGAAATGATTGCTTCTCTTTGCTCAGCAAGGTCGCTTTCTATCAATGCTTTGTGAGATACAACGGCATTTTTGATTGCTTCGTTGATTTTCACAACCTTGAATTCCATTGTTTTACCAACGTATGCATCATAATCTACGATAGGTTTTACATCGATTTGAGATCCAGGAAGGAATGTTTCCAAACCACTGCACTCAACGATCAATCCACCTTTAGTTTTGCTAATTACGCTACCTTTGATGATAGTGCCATTTTTGTATGAGTCAACCAAGTTATCCCATGCTTTGATCAATTTTGCCTTCCTTCTTGAAAGTACTAATTGACCATTGATGTCTTCTTTGTTCTCAACATACACATCAACATAATCTCCAACTTTCAAATCAGGGAAATCTCTGAATTCAGAAAGAGAGATAAGACCGTCAGATTTATAATCGATATCAAGGATTACATCACCTGCATGAATACCAGAAACTCTAGCCTTCACTACTTCAAACTCCTCAACATTTTTGAGCGTTGATTCGTACTTGTCTAAATAAGTTGATTTTTGTTCGCTAGAATAAGCGATGGTATTTCTTTTACCAATTGACCAATCGAAGTCATCATGAGCAGTACTTACATCACCTTGGTCTAAACCAAGATCAATCCCGTCTAAAGAATCATCTTCGATCACTTCTTCATTCCCTGTAGGAATGATTTCATTTTCATCCAACATTTTGATTATCAGATTTGTATCTTACCAACTTTGAGGTAAGAGGTGTTAAAAAATAAATTTCGAGCCGCAAAAGTAAAACTTTCTTTTTAAATATGAATGAATTCGCTCAAAATTTTATTGAAAATCAAAAAGTTAGATAAAGTAATGACCCATGAAGTGGACAAAACTGAATTTCTGGATACAATCATTGCATTTTCAGAAGACAGAATCCGGCACAAACCACGAGTGGGTGTATGCGTTTATTTGTTTATTCGTTTAACCCCATATAATAAATCGCGAGTACAGACGCAAGGCCTTGAGTCTCTCAATATTTCAAAATACCCCGTACAGACGCAAGGCCTTGCGTCTCTGCAAAATTTCACTTTATGAACTTTATACTTTATGAACTCTACCCTCTACTCTACTTTGGGAATAGCTTTGCCTCTGTGACACGTTGCACATGCGATTGCAGGTTGAGCGCTTTCTAGGTTTTTGATGCTCATTAATAATTCTTTATTGATTTTACCTGTCATTTCCCACATTTCTCTCGCAACTTGTTTTTTGGGATTATCATCACTTGCCCAATTGCCCCGAGCATGACAATGGCTGCATCTGACACCCAAAGATTTATTGAAACCTTCCATCATAATGGGCAGAATATTACCAGCTTTAACTCCCTTCATGACTTTTATATTTTCAAATACCTCTTCTGCAGGCAAGTCTTCTTTGCCTTTAATTTTTTCTTTGATTGCCGCCACAAAAGGTGGTTCTTGTGGAGGCGGGCTTGGCGCAGTTGCCGTAGCAGGTGCTGTTGGTGGGTTTGGAGTTGATGGAGGTGCAGGAGGTGATGCTGTAATTGGTGATGCCTCTTGGGTTATTTTTTTAGCACAGGACATATAATTCATTGTGCCCATCAATAATACGAGGCCATAAAAAAGACCTATCACCATACCTTTTTTCATGATTCAAATTTTTAGTAAGCTCAATGTAATTATTTGAAGTTACATTTCCATGAATTCAGTTAAAAATTCTATTTCCATAACTTTCATCTGTCTCACTTAACCTTTTATTATGCCCAAAATCGACATAACAATCAAAAATAAAAGCATGATTTATACCAGATTATAAATCATGCTTTTACTGTATTATCTGCTTAAGAGATTATTCTTAGCCCTTGTGTTCCTCTTTAGGCTTCAAATATTTGTCCAAAAATTCTAATGTCTTTTTAGCTGTAGTGATTTGATTTTCCTTCTTTACAAATCCATGACCTTCATCTGGATAAAGTACATATTCAACAGGCACCCCATTTTTCTTAACACCTTCCACAATTTCATCACTTTCGGCCTGAAGTACTCGCACATCATTCGCTCCTTGGAAAACTATCAGGGGTTTGTTGATCTTCTCGTAGTTGAACAAAGGAGATATAGCTCTAAGCCTGATACTATCGCTCGTGTAAGGATCACCTAGTTCATCATATAATGCCTTTCTGAATGATTCCCAATATGGTGGAATACTCTTCAATGTCCGCAACCAGTTAGCTACACCAAAAAGATTTACGCCTACTTTAAATTCTTCTGGATGAAAAGCGAGCGCTCCCAAAACCATGCAGCCACCATAACTTCCACCGTAAATACCAATTGCCGAGCTATCAATGTATTCCTGTTCCTGTAGCCATTTCTTCCCCCAAATACAATCTTTGAGGTCACCATTGCTGTGATCCTTGTTATCGAGCTTGTAGAATGTTTTTCCGTACCCACTACTACCCCTGTTATTTACGGCCAACACAGCATAACCATGATTTACCAAATATTGAATGCTATTGCTATAACCTATTCTCGTTTGACCACCAGGACCGCCGTGAACATACACCAATGCTCCAACCTGATTTTTCTTACTGGCTTGTTTGGGCTTATAATAAATTGCTGGAATTTCCAATCCATCAAAAGACTTAAATCTTACCACTTCAGCACTTACCAGGTCATTTTCATTGACTTCTGCATTGAGCGAATTAGTCAATTTTTTCAAGGCTTTTGTTTCAAAATTGTAGCTATAAAGATTTCTTGGACTCGTACTACTCCCTACGCTCAAAAGCATATTTTTTTCACTCTTTGAAATCTGTACACTCAAAACATCAGCATCTTTGATTTCTGGGAAGTCTATGGGTTTATTTGTCTTGTGGTCAAACAACAACACTTTATTTTTGCCATCTTCGTTTATGAATACTGTGTGATAATTTTCATTTCGGCTCAAGCTCATTCCGACAATATCCCACTTGTCTTCCAGGATTTTTTCTGCAGCGCCAGAATTTATATTGTATTTGACTAAGTAATTAAATTCCCCGCCATCATTGGTGGTATAATACAGAATACTGTCATTTTTTTCAAATTCCATGGCTTGCCAACTTGCTTCGTTGTCATTGCTCAATCGCGTTGTGGATTTTGATTGTCGATCGTATAAATACAACTCATTTTTATCTGTTGTGATGGTTTTTGACAATGCCAAGTATCTTTCTGAATGACTCAATCCACTCACGTCCAAACTAGAATCATTCTGATAAATCAACTCATTTTCATAAGTTGCCATATTCAACTTATACAAATCGAAAAATCTCGCATCTCTTTTGTTACTGCTGATGTAGGCTGATTGCTCATCTAAGCTCCAACCATAAAAACTGTTGGCGCTACCAGGCCATGGGGTAATGTCTTTTGCAACGGTATCTCCTATAGTTTGCACATACAAGTGTGCATTCTCGTCGCCTCCTTGATCCGCATCGTATATAAATTGATTCGTTCCCGGGACGTACCCTGAAGCCCAATAAGAGTCCTTATCTGATTGCGTGAGCATTGTAATGGAAGTATCACTCAGGGACAATTCTCCGACATTGTAAATTCCTGATTTGTTGGTACCAATCAAAACTTTGGTTTCATCCGCATTAAAATCAGCTCCGAAAATGTCCACTGTATTATAAAGTTGCTCTATGGTATATTCCATTGGAACAACCACTTTTTCTTCCTCTTTACAGGCTATTATGAAGGAAGTAAATAAAATTAAACTCAGAAATAGGTAAGTACCTTTTGGTTTTGAAGTAATCATTTCTTATTGCATTTGGTTGACTGTAAATGTAGTAAATATTTAGTTATTTCAATATGATGTGATAAATATAAAAAAGGGGAACTCAAGTCAATGAGATCCCCTTTTTATTTCATTTTGAATAAAAAACTATGCCGTTTTCTTCCTTCTTGTTTTGAAGAGTTCAGAAACTTCTTTATCCTTTAAAAATCCAAGGTCAACGAAAGTTGCTGATACATACTTTTTGATGTCTTGATAATCTTTTCCTCTCTTATCTGTGTAGAGTTTAATACACTTATCAATAAAGGCCATACTTTCATTTTTCACTTCTTGATTGAATCTCTCATTATTGAAAATTCCAATGTAGGCTGTAATGATTTTATTGATCTCGAAATAATCACCATAGTGCTCAGGCCCTATATTACTTAAGAATTTGGAAATATAAGAATGAACTGAAGACCTCAAACACTCATTTTCTAGAGACATACCAGGATGTTTTTCATAATACTTCCTGACTGCTTCAATAGCATCTACATTTACAAAACCTTTACTGTGCAATTCGTTGGTGGTTTTGAAATATTCAATGATTTGCGAATCCTTGATGTCGACCAATAATTTACCAATATTGTGTTCATTTTCTGGAGTAATCTTTACTTCCTTACCTGTGAATAGGTTGTCATAAATAGCGAAGAAAGATTTAGAAAAATTGGTGTGTTTTTGTGCAATAGTGTTGATGGCTTTGTTGTAAGCTTTTTTGGTCGCATCATCCAATTTATATTTCAAACCAAAAATGATGAGTAATTCCAAAAACTGATCACTTTCATACAAAGCTTCATTGCCGATGAAGTTTGATAAGTGTCTCATCAAACTTTCATTATCCATTGTATCATCTGATCTGTGAATGATGAATGTTCTCAATGCATAAAAAGTGCTCTTGAGTTCAAATATATTTTTTGGAAATTCTACAGATTTAAAATTTGCGTGTTCAAATTGCATTCTGTAGTTATCGTAGGCTTGCATTCTGGCTTTAGCATCTCTAAATTTTTCTTGCTTCATGCCCATCAAGTATGCCCTTATCTTTTTGTTGGGAATTGAGTCAATGATATTGGTAATCCAGATATCAGAACTCAATGCAAAACCAACTTGAATGGTCTGACCTATTCTTTTACGAAGCACTTCAAAATTGGCAGAATTACATATGGCTAAAAGAATCTTTTTGAAGTGATCCTGAGGTTTTCTATATTTATAATTATCATCAATTTCCCCTCTTAAAACATTGTAACCCAATATTCTTGGGAGAAACAACCCTTCAAAACCGTCTTCCAACAAATGAGTTTCAAAAGCTTCTAGTTGCAAAGGGCTATGGTTGGCTACTTCATTATATAGTTGCTCAATCTGCGGTTCAACTTCATCCTGCAATTCTTTGTAGTAAGTTTCTTCCTCTTCTTCTAGGTATTGGCTCAGAGATTCTGATCCCTGGATCGATGTTTTGATACTTTCCAGAACATCTGCATATTTCTTATCTAAAGCAATCATAACGATTATTTTTTATAAATGAAAACCTGGTAAAGATACTAAGCCTTTACCAGGTTCTAAAAATATTTCCTAAATATACTAATCTAAATTTGTTTCTCCCTTTTGTAAAAAAGTTGTTTGATTTAAAGCTTAAATAATTGCTTAATCAATAGAGAATAATTCAGTGTAAATAACGTGCTTTTTTAAGAAACTAATATAAATAACTTAAATAAAGTTATTCTTCTTCGTTTCCACCTTCAGTTGCTGCAAAAGCATTTCTATCTTCATCAGTTGCTGCTATAATTGCTGGTGCTTTAGGAGCTCCAGAAACTAAAGTTTTGAACTCTGCTTTTTCACTCGCTACTTTTTGCTTTCTTGCCGCAACTTTTTCTTCTTTTGCACCAAGCCAAGCTGCTAATTTTTCGTCAGCAACTTCTTGTGAAATGGCGCCTTTGTTTACACCCATTTGAAGGTGTTTCTTATAAAGTACACCTTTGAATCTCAAAATTGCATTTACAGTATCTGTAGGTTCTGCACCTTTCATAACCCAAGCAAATGCTTTTTCGAAATCTACTTCAATTGTTGCTGGAACTGTAAGTGGGTTGTAAGTACCTACTTTTTCGATGAATTTTCCATCTCTTGGTGATCTTGCATCAGCTGCAACGATGTGGTAAAAAGGCTTTTGCTTTCTACCTCTTCTAGCTAGTCTTAATTTAACTGCCATGTTGTGTTAAAATTTAAATTTGATTAATATTTCAAACCAGACTACTTTGCTCACAAACTACTCTGGTTTTTAACGGCCGCAAAAGTAATCATAATATTTGGAATATTTCCAATTTTAGAAGAAAAATTTGGCAGCGAGTGCCGGCATGATAGGCAATTGATTCACTCTTGAATATCTTAATCGGTCAAAATAAAAGATGTTTTCGCGATTATAAGTATTCACAACGCTCACATTCAATTCCAATCCAGTATTTTTTGTAAAGTTAATTTTATGACTCAGTGAGATGTCAAGACGGTGGTAAGTAGGCAGCCTTCCTCCATTTCTAGTTGACGAATAGATGATGCCAATCAAATCAGGATTGGAAGTAAGGTAATCTGATGTCGCATTTGACAGCGGTTGATAATTGTAAAAACCTCTGGTCTGGGTAAAAGGAAATCCAGTACCCAAGTTCCATCTAAGACCGAAACTTGTATTTTTCTTACTATCAAAATAATAGTTTGCTACGAAATTCACATTATGCCTCCTATCAAAAACGGTAGGAAATTCTTGCTTTCCATCATCTCTATTTGCCCACGCCAAAGAGTAGGTAGCCCAGATATCGTACTTTTTCTTTGTTAACTGCAAGCTAATGTCTGAGCCATAAGCCCACCCTCTTTCTACCGCATAGTCTGAATCCTGCGCAGACAATTTATTCCTGTTGATCACTAAAACTTGTGAAAAGTTTTTATAATATCCTTCCAAATTTAAAGTAAGGCTGCTGCCTAAATCTACTTCAAAGCCTGAAACTAGGTGACTCGCTTTGATGAGCTTATTGGAAATAGACTCACCATCCAATCCTCGCACTGGTTCTTCTGGGCCAGTGAGAAAACCATTGAATAAGTTCACTATATCATTATCATTGCTTGTAGAGAGAATGTTTTGTGAGTAGATACCTGCTGCTGCTTTGAATCTCAACCTATCTGCTAAATTTGCTTTCAAACCAATTCTAGGTTCTGGTGAAAACCTTCTTTGAGAAGCATAATACATTGCTCTAAAGGAAGGTTCTATGACAATTCTTTCCGTAGCATATTTGTATTTGACAAATGTACCAAGTTCAGCTGTGTTTTGATTTTGTCCCAGTCTGATATTAAATGGGTTGGTAAACTCAAAATCTGTACGGATGGCTCTGAAATCAAATCCATATTTTACTTCACTTTTATTCCCATAATAACTAAAGTTGATATTACCTCCAATTTCCTGAACAGCACTTTTTCTTGGCGCATTGTCTCCTTCTATGATGGAAGTATTATAATCTGAATATCCTACTACACCATCGATGATCAAACTGCTTGACTCTGGTATCAAAAGAAAATCTCCTCCAAAACCAGTGTTATCCCAACCAATTTGGGCTATGAAAGGATTGGAATATTGGTCTTTGAAATTAAATCCAAAAAAATTGAATTTACTACCTCCACTAGATGCGACTGAAATTTTACCATACAAATCAGTAAAATCAAACGGCAATCCTACGCTATCTCCAACCGATGCATATTTGTAAATATTATTGTCAAACTGATTGATCAGTGATTTTTTACCTGTGAGGATCATAGAAATACTCGCACCTTCGTCATTAAACTTTTTAAGGGGCGTCTCAATCAAAACTTTGCCTGCAAAAGGACTAACGGAAGCAAAACCAGCGATTCTTTTTTTATTACCTTCTCTGGTTTTGATGTCCACAACTGCCGAAGTTCTTCCTCCATAGGAAGCATCAAAACCTGCTGTATAAACATCTACGTTGCGTATAACGTCTGTTTCAAAAGCAGAAAACAGTCCAAGTGAATGGAATGGATTGTAAATATTTAAACCGTCTAGTAGAATTTTGTTTTGAAATGGTGACCCTCCTCTGATAAAAAGTTGGCCTCCTTGATCTCCTGTTGAAACTACACCGGGAATAACTTGTAAATATTGTGCGATGTCTGGTTCTCCACCCAAAGAAGGTAAAGCTGTGATTTGCTTTTGAGTAACTGTGAGTTTGGAAACCTGAATTTCTGACTTGGCTGCACTTCTTTTAGCGCTCACATCAACTGCATCAAGTGTAATACCTGACTGGGCCATCAAAAAATTCTGAGTAATGATGTTATCCCCACTAACCTCTTTTGAAATTTCTTGTGTCTCAAATCCAAGATAACTCACTTTAATGATTACAGTACCTTGAGTAACGCCATTTAGCGTAAAAAAACCATCCATATTGGTTGTGGTGCCCAACGAAAGGCTTTCAATAAACACGTCCGCAAAAGCAATTGGCTCTCCCGTTTGTTTGTCAAATACCTTTCCTCTGATGATGGATTGAGAAAAGGCCACACAAGTAATACAAATCAAAATAGCAGCCAATAATTGCTTTCTTAGCATAACATCAATTTAGTATGGTTTTAATTTAATACAACTGGTCATCTTCAGCTTCAGGAACGCCCAACGGATTGATACTCCTCAAATCTAATGAATCAACTTTTTTAACTTTTGTCAATAGAAATTGCATGTCAAATAAGGACATCGGCCCTACAAGAAGCAATGTATCAGGACTACAAAGTTTTATTTCAAGTGAAAATTCTTCCTCTGTATTAATCTTAATGATACCATTATTGAGTGTATAATTCAATTTCTGACTTTCATCAAACAGATTGGAGGAAAAGGTTTGATCAGGTTTAAATTCAAAATAGCCATCTTGTAAAGTGTTGGTGATTCTATCGTTGCGGATCACTGTATTAAAAAACCATTTACCAGTGACATCACAGACTGGTTTTTCTTCCTTACAAGCAAAAAGCAAAAGGCAAAAAGACAAAAATATTATTTTCCTAGGTTGCATACCTACATTTGATTATGGGACAAAACTAAAAATAAATTATAAAAATATGGTTGTTTATCGCTTAACATATTAGCGCCTTTCTATTGCATTTTGATCGAAGCCACTAAAAAAACATCTTTTTCAGGATGATTGGTTACATGAAAAACACAAACTGAGTCTTAAAAAAAAGGTGATTATTCATATAAAAATAAAACGCTGAGAAGCCATCTATAGGCTTTTATACAACCTTCAATTTTACTTTTTTAGTTTTTAATTTCTCTTTGTTCAGTTGTTCAATGGCGTGATCAACTTGATAATTTTTTATGGCTACAAAGGACCAATCATGGTGAATTTCAATCTGACCAATATCGTCAGCTTCAATATGGCCTTGTTTTACAAAGAAACCTACGATGTCTCCTTTTGAAATTTTGTCCCGACGTCCACCTGAGATTAAAATTGTGGACCATTCTGACTTCTGTAGCTGGCCTTGAGCTGTAAGAACTTCCTCTTTTACATTCCCTATAAAATCTGGTAATTCCTCATCTACCCAATGTAAAACGTATGCTGTTCCTCCTTTGTGCATCCTCGCAGTTCGACCATTTCGATGGGTAAATTCATGGTATTTTAAGGGCAAGTGGTAATGCAAAATATAATCTAACTCAGGAATATCCAAACCTCTAGACGCTAAGTCTGTCGAAACTAAAATTCTGTGACTTCCATTTCTAAACTTAACCAATTCTTGTTCCCTATCAATTTGCTCCATTCCTCCATAATAAACTCCATGATCGACTCCATTTTGCTTCAAAAAATCACTTACACGCTCGATAGATTCCTTAAAGTTACAAAATATAATACCTGATTGATCGCCAAAATGACAGATGGCCTTCAATAAAGTGTTGAGTTTATCCTTTTCTGGAGAGATAATGCTTTTCACAGTCAATTTCGGTAAACCATCGTCTAAGTAGTTGATTACCTGCGGTTTGTCAAGATGTAAAAAGTGCGGTTGCACGTTACCTTTGGTTGCAGAAGTGAGAATTTTCTTAATTTTGGAAGGTAGAATTTCTAAAATTTCCGACATCTCACCTTCGAAGCCAATTTCAAGTGATTTGTCATATTCATCAATAACGACGGTGTGAATGTTTGTGGCACTGATGGTTCCTCTTCTTAAATGGTCTGCTATTCTTCCAGGAGTTCCTATCAATAAACTTGGCGCTACTTTAAGTTCTATTTTATCTTTTGAAAAAGATTTACCACCATATACACAATTGATTTTATATCCGGTACCCATTGCTCTGGCTACCTGTTCTATCTGCATGGCCAATTCCCTCGATGGTGCTAAGATCAAAACTTGTACCCCATGTATCTCTTTTTTTAAAGCAGCCATCACAGGCAATAAAAATGCTAAAGTTTTACCAGTTCCTGTTGGTGATAATATAATGACTTCAGAAGCAGCACCAATGGCTAAGGATGCTTCTTCTTGCATTTCGTTTAGCTCAGAAATTCCGAGCTTTTGCAAGATTGTTTTGACAGATATATTTTGAGGATTGGTTGTATTTACAGACATGGAGCAAAGGTAATGGTAATAAATGGAAATTCAAGGATGAAGCAAATCAATTAAACTATTTGATTATGAACATTTTCTCATTCTTAAATTTCAACCATATTGCTCCCACCACTTTTCATTTAAATATGGTGTATTTGGCATGATCATTTCCCCTAACTTGGGGATAATATAGATTAAATCAGCCTTTTCACAAGCATCAATAAACCTTTCAACTGGCTCTGTCCAGCCGTGTTGAGCAAGAGGAAATCCAGCCCAATGAAAGGGCATCACTTTTTTCGCTCCGGCGTCTATGGCAGCTTGGACTCCTTCCTCTGGATACATATGTATTTCATGCCAGTTTTCATTGTATTGCCCACATTCAAGCCATGCGAAATCAAAAGGTCCTAGTCTTTCACCAATTTCTTTAAAATGCGAGCCATAACCTCCATCACCACTGTACCACAGATTTTCAAAAGCCGTTTTGAATACCCAACCTCCCCACAAACCCATGAAACGATCTGATAATCCACGTCCTGAAAAATGCCTCGAAGGAGTGAATATGATGTTTATCCCATGGTAATTTATCTGCTCCCACCAATCAAAAGATGTAATTTGATTTTCACCTATTCCCCACTTTCTCAGGTGTCTTTCAACCCCCATGGCTACAAAGTACTGTTTCACCTTGGGTTTTAATTTTTGAATGCTTTCAAAATCCAAATGGTCATAATGATCATGAGTCAACATTACCAAATCAATTGTTGGCAAATCATCAATCAATTCGTATGTATTATCGCTGAACCTTTTCACGCCAAATGGAGCAATGGGCGCTGCATCTGGGCCAAACATGGGGTCTATCAAGATCGTTTTACCATTCAACCTAAAGAGAAATACGCCATGTCCATACCAGATAAATTTTAAATGATCGCTACTTTCTAGAAATTTTGAAGTGTCTATTTCGGAGATCGGAATTTTTTCAGCGGGAGCTCTACCCTCTTTGTCACAAAATTGTTTGTAAAGCATTTTTGGCAAAGCTTGGATATTGAACTTCATATTGGTTTCCTCTAAGTTTTGGAATTTTTGGCCATCCCAGTGTTTAGATTTGGCATAAAACTCTAAATCCTTTTTGGTCGACTTTGCGCCAAATTGCTGTCTCATAAAGAATATTTTACTTCAGTTTATAAAACCTATATCGATAAGTTTTGCTAGAAAAAAAACAAACTAATTCCAATAAATCGTTGCGAATATAGTAAGGCCCTTCTTCAATTTGCTGATTACTTCAATGTCATTTGTTTTGGCTTTCCATAAAAATAAGAAATGCCTTGAACCTTGTCATCGTAAGTAACAATCTCCTTGTCTTTGTGAAAATCAAAATAACTCATTATACCAAAATCTCCGGATGAAAAAGCAGTATGAGTCAATAATACTCCCAAAATTGTGACTGACCAAAGAGGATTCGCGATAAATAATAATAAAATAAGTGATGTGCTGATGACCACAAAAGGAGCTAATGCCACGATCCAAAACTCCTTTTTATTGGCAACAAATTGATCGGCTATGGCCATAAAATAAAACTTCCGCAGGTTGGCGTCGTACGATGTATTTTCGGCACCTTGGGATTTATAAGCCAAAACATGGATGTACTCATGAATGGGTATCAATGCAAAAGCGATTGCAAAACCATATGATAAATAGGTAAAGCCTCGACCAATTTCAAAATCTCCCCTTTCAATATGAAACCAAAACCAAAAAATTATAAATACCGCAAATAAAATGTTACAAATGGTATAGATTTGTGAAATCATTGTTTTCTTATTCAAATATGTTTTCACAAATGGAATTAGCTCCTTATGGCCTAATTCATCCAACAATACAAAACCATTTCGTTCTAGATCTTGAGGTAACAATTCCATTCCTATTCAACAATTTAGAAATTTATTTATCGAATGTCTGTATGGCTTTAGTAAAATTGACAACCCTTGCTTTAGCATATAGTTTTGACTTTTGTCGAAAGTTTGGGAAATAGATGGTATTTTGACAAAAAATCTGTGCCAATGATCAGTTTTATCTTCTAATTTGATGAATTTTATCGAAAAACTAAATAATTTGAAATCGTAGTTGTGTTACTATAAATAGCTTAGAACAAATTGACTTATCCCGCCGCAATTGCTTTCAACGCATCAACCAATTTATCAAGGTCTTCCAGTTTAGTGTAAACATGTGGTGTTACCCTTACACAACTTATATTTTCCCATACTATGGCTACAGTATGGATTTTGTAATCTTTTAATAATTTTTGCTCAAGATCTGCAGGAGTTATGCCCTCAATACTTACTCCAGCAATGGCACAAGAAAACGCTGGATTTAATGAGGTATGTATTTTCACTCTTGGTATTTGAAGTGCTTTTTCTGCCCAATATTTTTTTAAGAAATGAATGCGTTCTTGCTTCCTAGTCGGGCCAATATTCTCATGAAAATTAATTGCTTCCCCGATGGCCTGTTCTATGCAAAAACTGCGAGTGCCTAGTGATTCGAATTTACGGATGTTGGTTCCATTGGGTTCACTGTTACAAATCAATGGCCATATTTTAGAAATTTTCTCCTTTTTGATCCACATCATTCCACTGCCAACAGGTGCACTGAGAAACTTATGAAGGCTTGTGCCAAAGTAGTCGCAATCCAAATCCGGTATTTTATAATCCAATAATCCAAAAGAATGAGCTCCGTCTACGATGACCTCAATACCTTTTTCGTGTGCCATTTTAGCAATCTTGGCTGCCGGCAAAATTTGGCCCACCCAATTTACAATGTGTGTAATGTGAATGAGTTTTGTTCGAGGTGTGATTGCATTTCGAAAAGCATTTACAATTTGATCATCATCTTCAATAGGAAATTCAAAAGATATTTGTTTGTATACAATTCCCTCTCTCAATTGTCTTTGCTTATAGGCTTGTATCATATTGGGGTAATCTTGTAGTGTGCCTATAATTTCGTCTCCTGCTTGAAGCGGCAACCCAAAAATGATCGTATTTAGTGCTTCTGTTGCATTTCTGTTGATGGCTATTTCTTCAACATCACATCCTGCAAGATTTGCGAGTCGAGCGCGTAAAGGCTCTCTACCGGCATCTTGGACGCGCCACATATAGTAGGAAGGCCCTTGGGCAGCTTCGATATTATATTTTTCTAATGCGACTTGCACAGAAATGGGTGAAGGAGAAACTCCACCATTATTCAATATGATGATATCACTTTTGCTGGCAGAATAGGCATCTTGTATGACGGACCAATATGCTTCGTTGTCTGTTTGGTTGTTCTTCCAATACGATTGTGCTTTTTGAAAATCAGCAGCATGCATTTGGTTGAATAAGCTGGAAGTTCCAAACGCTCCTAAACTAAGGGCTGCACTGTTTTTGAAAAACGAACGCCTTGAATGCATGATCATTTGTTTTGGTGAGGAAAGACTAAGATAATCAACTGAGCTAAGACTTTATTTTCTTTTGTTAACTTTCATTCAAATGCTTTAATTTTCTTTAATCAAACAAAGATTTTGCCCTCTTATTTGGGGAAATCTACCATGTTTGTTCATGGTGATTTAAATGACCATACTTTTTCTAAATTTTACTTTAATAATAGATACGTTCATTTCACAAAATTTCAAAGTCCACATTACCAATAGTTTAAATACAAAAATTATACTCCATTGACTTTAAGGATTTAATATGTCGGAAAAATTTGAACATGTCGGATTTGTTTCATGACCGGTCGGAAATCAGTCAAAATTTACCGAATTTGAGATAACAGCAAGGCTTTGTCCGCATATAATTTTGTAAAATAAATTAATTGCAAAAAATGCCAAAGCATGAAAAAAGTTCAACTATTTAAAAGCTATCTATTCAAACCAATTTTAAGTGCGATCATAGCTGCCATCTCAATATTGCCTTTCTCTGCCCAAAATGTAGGGATAGGAACAAATGATCCCAGCGAAAAACTAGATGTAGCAGGAAATATCAATGTCAGTGGCAACCTCACCGTCAATGGAGTTACTGGACAACCAGGACAAGTACTATCCATGAATGGAAACATAATGCAATGGCAAGATAAAAGCCGATTTAAAAACGTGGCATTATTCACAACCAGCGGTGTATTTACTGTTCCTGCCAATGTAAATGAAGTGATGATAGAAATGTGGGGCGCTGGTGGTGGAGCCCATAATCCAGGAGGTGGAGGAGGCAGCGGTGGGTATTTTTTAGGAACGATCAATGTTTCACCAACCAATGAGATCAATGTTACCATAGGAAGCGGAGGAACTGGAGGAGGAGGCGCGACCAATGCCTCACAAGGTGGTGCTACTACAGTAACTGCTCCTGGATATACTTTTAATGCTTTTGGTGGAACTTTTGCGGATACCATACAATTCACCAATCTTATAAGATACGTGGGAGGTGGTGGTGGTTTAGTTGGTGTAAGTCCATCAAACTTTAGAAATTATATCAGCTATCCAGGAAACCCAGGGACGCCTACCTATTTTAGTTATTTAGCCATTTCTCCTACAGTGTATAGGTTGCTTACTAACTACGGAATAGGTGGAGTTTCACCATTTTCTGGAAATATTCCTGACTTTCAAAATACCAGATATACAGATGAAAACAATATTACACATCAAGCGATATTTTCCATTTCAGCTTTAAAGTTTGGAAATGGAGGATCAGTGAGCGCTACTAGTACAACTGGCTTTCAAGGTGGCAATGGTAGAGTAATTATTTATTATTAAAATAAAGAAAATTGCCTGCTTCTAAATTCTAAAATTAAACCTCAAAATCCTTTAATTATGCATGTTTTACAAAAGTCAAATGCAGTACAATCTGATTTAGCTCATGACGCTTATTTCGAAAACTTATTTGAAAAAGAGTTTTCCAGGCTCCAAGATGGCGGGCATACTTATTTGGATTATACTGGTGGAGGCATTTATTCAAAATCTCAACTCAAGGCTCACTTTGATCTCCTCAATCAAAATACATTGGGCAATCCACATTCTGTAAATCCTACTTCAGCATTGGCGACTTCATTTATTGAAATGAGTAGGCAATCGGTTTTAGATTTTTTCAATGCTCATGATTATGAATGTATTTTTACTTTGAATGCTTCAAATGCCATCAAGATTGTCGGGGAATCTTATCCCTTTTCGCCAAACTCCATTTTACTACTCACCGCAGACAACCATAATTCTATCAATGGTTTGAGATCATTTGCAGAAAACGCCGAAGGTAAAAGCCTATATTCTGGACTTAATGATGACCTCACACTGGACCGAGAAAACTTAAATCAAATCCTGCATAGCTATAAAAACCAAGACCACAAACTTTTTTCTTTTCCAGCCCAGTCTAATGCTTCAGGGGTTAAACACGATCTGAGCTGGATAAAATTGGCACAAAATAATGGCTGGGATGTATTGTTAGATGCATCTGCTTATGTACCCGGCAATAAATTAAATTTATCAATTGTCCAGCCAGATTTTGTGTGTTTGTCCTTCTACAAAATGTTTGGATACCCGACAGGCATTGGGTGTCTATTGGTCCTCAAGTCCAAGTTTGAAAAACTTCAAAAAAAATGGTTTGCAGGTGGTACCGTAAAACTGGCTTCTGTGAAAGCTTGTGCCCATTATTTACAATGTAATCATGAGCGATTTGAAGATGGCACACTCAATTACCTCAGCCTTCCAGCAATAAAAACTGGACTCAATTTTTTACAATCTGTAGGAATGGGCCGTTTGCAAGAGCGCATCCATGATTTGCAACAATATGGAGTTGAAATGCTGAAAAGCTTTAGACATACATCAGGGGCGCCAATCGTGGAAATTTACGGTCCAAAGGATCGATCTATTTGTGGAGGTACAATCACCATGTGTTTCCAAAATTCTCTTGGAGAAAAAATTCATTTTCGTAAGATTGAAAAAAAGGCTGCTGAACTTGGTTTTTCCATAAGGGCAGGTTGTTTTTGCAACCCAGGTGTGGATGAATATTTTCATAATTTATCCGCAGATTTGTTAAATGATTATTTTTCAAATCACAATACAGGGGATTATGATCATTTACTTGAAACAACTGGAATGTTTCGTGGGGCTGTGAGGATCTCCGTTGGAATTGCGAGCCGTCGCAAAGACATAGATGAATTTGCAAAGTTTGTAAACAGTTGGAAAGATAAAGTCTAATTAAAAAATAGGAATAAATCAAACAATCCATATTTATCCAAAATCAAAATTTGGATCCAATTTGGTTTCTTTCATACCTACTTTAAAAACTGAATAAGTCACATTCTTGAATGGATCGTCAAAATCTCCACTCACAAGTTGTGATTCCGAGACATCCGATGGAACCAACTTTCCATAACTGGGATAATAAATCGCATCAGCGTTGATAAAAGTGTCAAAGTCCTTACCTCGTGCCAAGACGCAAAAACCTGGATTCAAACTACCCATTTTTACTCGAGGATTTCCACCAGTAAAATCATCTTTGGCTTGTTTGGAAAGGGCCAATCTCAGAGGCAAACTTTTAAATAACACTTCAGGTTTATCATCTTCCAATCGGTTTACCAACTCGTCTACCATATTGATTGCTGTTAATGATATCGCTGGAAAACCAATGGTAGAGATCAATGCCTTCGCACCGTCGGACTGCAAGAATTTAAAAACTTTCTGCCACCATTTTGGCTCTTGGTGTTTGACTACTTCAAATGACATAATGCTCAGACCGCCTGGAATTTCAATCGGTCTATTGCCAAAAGCCGCTTTAAAGTCTGATTTGAGATCTTTGGGCTCTGTGATTTTATTTTTGCCTTGATTGTATAAGTTGATACCAGCAGCGATGCTCCAAAAAGTTGTATCAAACAACTTGTCTCGAGAATTTTCATCTTTGCCAATATTTATTCTGATAGTGGCTCTTGTATTCTTATCCACGTCTTCGTTAGCCCCTATATGAAAAGATAACATTTCTAAATTAACGAGCACATCTGGTTTTTCTTCACTGCCTTCCAAAGCTGGTACAATTTGCGATGATTCGAGTATAGGAGGGAGGTCAAGACTGTTGGATAATTGAAAATTGATGAATTGATTTTGCAATTCAGACATGGGGAATTTCGAGCTCTTATCCTTTTCAAATCTGACCGCGGAATTATCATTATTTACACCAAAAGTGGGGTGTTTTGGATTTTGAATTTGCTTTTTGATCTGTGCCAACGCTTCACTTTCAAAGTATGAAGTGAGCACTTCTTTTTCATTAAAATTGAAAAGCGCCATTTTTTAAGGTTTTAGAAACCTAAGATACTTAAATTCTAAAAAATGTAAAAGATTTTTCCATTTAAGCGTGTGAGCTAAAGCATTTCTCCTTTTATCAAAATTGATGCCTTGATAGATTTTTCTTTAAGGTGCAAAAACTGCTTTCTTTCTTCATCCATTGAGAAGTTTTTGAAATCTTGGATATCTGGAAATGAGACCAAATGGATTTCATACGGTTGATCGAAGTCTCCCTCGATAAATGCATCAGCCGATGGTCTTACCCTGAATAATAATTTTCCATTATATCTGGCTATAGCTGGGATGGCAATGGCTTCAAACTCGTCAAAAGTGCTTTCGAAACCTGGATGGATGTAAATTAATTGCGTAAAATAAATCATACTTACCTTTATTTTTTTTCCAAATGATTAATGACAAACATTTTCATTTCTAAAATACTTGCACTCCAAGGCACACTTATATTTTCTCTCTTCTTAAACCAGGTGACCTGCCTTTTTGCATAATTTCTGGTATGCTGTTTGATTTTTTCAATGACTTCTGCTTGAGAAATAAAGCCTTCAAAATAGGGCCACCATTCGCTATAACCTACTGTTTGCAGTGCTTGTAAATCTTTATAGTTTATCAAACTTTTTACTTCTGATTCCAAACCATCATTGATCATTTCATCTACTCGACAATCGATCCTTTCATACAAAATGGCTCTTGGAATGTCAATATTGAAGTGCATAAAATCAAAGGGTCTAGTGATTTTTTGACGATTTCTGAAATCACTGAAAGGCTTGTTGGTTTGCCTTATTACATTGAGTGCACGCATTAAACGAACATGATTTGATCGATCGACCTTTTGAAAGTAAACTGGATCTTTTGCCTTCAATTCTTCTTGTAAGATGCCAATTCCCGATGATGAAAATGATTGTTGCAGTTCATCTGCTATCAAAGGATCATTCGTCGGCATATCATCTATACCATACAAAAGTGCATCGATGTATAAACCTGTACCCCCCACCAAAATGAGGTGATTGTGTTTTTTAAATAAGCTATTCATCCGATCTAATACCACTTCAACATACTTTGCAGTATCAAAAACCTCACTGATAGAAACCTCACTGATCAAATGGTGCTCTGTCTGATCCAGTTGCTGTCGGTTTGGTTTAGCTACTCCTATTTCCAGTTCTTTGTATATTTGTCGACTGTCGGCGGAGATGATTGGGCATTGCAGGTATTGAGCAATTTCTATACCTAGGTTGGTTTTCCCTGATGCTGTAGGACCTGATATGACTATTAATTTTGGAATGATGCCTTATATTGTTGTAAGAAATAATATGTTTGCAAATAAAATACCAACTTACGTAATATCCTAATTGTGGTGACCGATGGTTTACAGATTCTTTTATTATATGGCCAATCTTGCGATCCGAGTTTATTATCGCAGAATTTACATCAATGGATTGGAAAACATTGATAAAAATCAAGCTTATATCATGGCTTGCAATCACCCTGCAGGTTTCATGGAGCCTATCATTATGGCTTGCACTTTCCCTAGAGATTTATATTTTTTAGTACGAGGTGACCTATTTGAAAAACCTGTATTAAAAAATCTACTTTATGCCACTCACCAACTTCCCATCTTCAGATTTCGCGATGGATTCTCGAGTTTGAGACAAAATCAGGACACCATCAATCAATCCATCAATGCATTGGGAGAAAAAAAAGCGTTGATGATTTTTGCAGAAGGCAGTACGGAATATGGATTTGGTATCCGACCTCTCAAAAAAGGTTTGGCTAGAATTGCCTTCCAGACACTTGATCAATACCCGGATTTGGATTTAAAGATCCTTCCTATAGGAATCTCATTCAACAATGTTGACAAAGTAGGTGGTGATGTCATCCTCAATGTGGGAAAACCATTTGATGTTAGGGAATTTTATACGAGTGACCCACAATTACAACCAACTAAATTAATCCCGTTGATCAATAAAACGACTGATTTAATGAATGAACTGGTCATTCAAGAATCAGCTAATCTCACCAAGGATACCATCAGAGCAACGTGGAAAGACTTGAGTATTGAAAATCAAGAAGGTTTTTTTCCTAGGGTAGAAAAAAATAGTAACTTCTATTCTCAACTTCAATCAGCTCTCAAAAAAACAGGATCTCCTCAGCAATTTGATCATAAAAAGTACATTTCTGGGAAATTTTATCCATGGTATTTAGCACTTATTCCATTGGCCATGCCTGCTTACTTAGCAATGTCATTGCCAAGATATGTTGCATTGAAATTGCGTAATACTTTGGTCAAAAAAATAGAATTTAAATCCGCAATCACGTTCGCAACAGGTACTTTCATTGCCTTATTTTTAATAATAGGTATCAATATTGGCTCCATTTTATCAATAGGATGGGCGGCCACCCTTGCTTTTGATTTATCGCTTTTGTTTTCTGCCTATTGTTATTTATTCGTTTGGGAAAACTATAAAAAGAAAGCACTTGTAAAAACGCCTGAGTCTTTGGGTCAATTAGATGGAAAGCTTCCAAATTGATTTTATAGGAATTGGCTTTGCAAAGTGTGGTACAACAACAGTTGCAAATTTATTGGACGAGCATCCTGAGATTTGCATGTCAGTTCCAAAAGAAGTACAATATTTCAATCCTACAAGATCCTTTTATCACAAACCTATCGAAAACTCCAATTATCAAAGAGGAAGTCTTTGGTATCAAAATCATTGGGCACATCAGAAAAATGAACATCTGAAGGGAGAAATTTCACCACAATATATTCAATCTGTCACAAGTTTAGAAAGGATTAAAAGAGATCAACCACAAGCAAAAATCCTCATTTTCCTCAGAAATCCAGCTGACATTGCTTTCTCATTCTATAGCATGGCAGTTCACCATCATCAAGTGAAATTATGTACTTTTTCAGAGGCCATAAGATCAAATGAAAACATCAGAGAAAGGATGTTTTTAGGCGAGAAAGTTAAAAACTGTGCTCACCTTTTCCCAAATAGCCAAGTTCATTATTTTGTTTTGGAAGATTTCATGAATGATAGATCTGAGACAATCAAATCACTTTATAAGTTCCTAGGTGTCGATTCAGAATTTATTCCCCCTTCTTTAAATTTGGTTTTTAATGCTGCCAGTAGCTCTCGATATTCATGGCTTCGTAAATCCGAAAATATTCTTGTATCATTTTTGTCTGGTCTCGGTCTTACCACTTTGGTCAAAACTTTAAAAACCTGGAGGGGCATTCAAAAAATTCAACAGTTGAATGCCAAAAAGCTTGAAAAGCCTGAATTACCAATGGAAGACAGAAAGTATATTTACGAACAAGTAAAAGTGGACGTAAAAATGCTTGAAAAGATTGTTGGCAGAGACCTGAGCTTCTGGCTTAAAATGAAAATATAAAATGGATTTCATACATCAATATCCAGAGTGGGCATTTTATTCAGTATTTTTCATTTGTCATAAACCACTGATGGATTTGATATTGGCATGTAATACGCAAAAGCTAAATTTATACCACTTCGAAGAAGACCTCTTTTCACGAAATCTGTCCATACAAAAAAATCGAGTAATTCAATATTTTTTAAAAGAGTGGCTACCAGCGTTAGTCATTTCAATCCTACTCTATTTTCTCATTCCCACTTGGAAATTCAACAATGGACAGAGCCTTCATTGGCTGGTTGTGCCTGTATGTATGATGTTTGCGTGGAAATACCTTACAACAGATAATGATGCAGGAACTGGAGAAAATAAAAATCGTATAAAAATCATTTTATTATTAAGTACTTTGGCAACTAGCTTTAGCCCTGCCTTTCTTGCATTATTTCTGAATATTGGCTTCTATCATTTCAGGTCTTGGCAACATCATAATCAAATGCCGACCAGATTGATCCAAATCACTTTAACAGCATTGTTTATCAATTCACTTTTTACTATTTTTTTAAAAGTTAATTATTCGTTTATTACATGTTACACCCTGTTACTTCTCTTGACATGGGCTATGCATTATTGGGCACCTTTTGCCCAGAAAATATTTTTGTCCCTAAAAAACAGGAAAATATGGCCGATTGCCAATGACTTACATTTGATCATTCGTGCAGCTCAATTTTATGGTTGGAAGCCAGGAAAAAAAAGTATGGATTTCTTATATGCACTCGTAAAAAGGTATAGAATTCTTTTACAAATTTGCACATTGATCGGAGAAGGCATTGTATTGTTTGCATTATTCGATTTCAGGTTAAGTGTGTTTTCAATTTGTTTTATGACATTGATGCATGTGATCATTGTTCTCTGTTCAGGGATTTTCTTTTGGGAATATATGACCACCAATCTATTAATTGTTTTTTTCCTCTCCAGTTTGAGTCATTTAGATACAGGCTTGATTTTCACTCAGGAGAATGGCCTCATTTTCATTTTTTTATCATTTGCATTTGTACTTTCAGGATTGATACTTTGGAGACCTAAAGGTCTTGCCTGGTGGGAAACAAATCTGGTAGGCAAAATAAATTGGACTGCAACAGGTCTCAGTGGTCAAAAATATCCACTTACAAATCGATTCCTTGATCCCCACGAATATGCTTTTGGACGCTTTTTTGGAGATTTCTTATTAAAAAGGCCCGTATTATATTACCACCTTGGACAAGTCAAATCATTCAAACATAAAGCAGCCTTAGCCTCATTTGAGGGAAATATATTAGCTATCAATCAATATGTAAACCAAAATGGCAAAGATCTTTTTGATTCTGATAAAAAACAAATGCATGATTTATACTTAATGTCTTTTTTTCAAAACATCAACAAGAATTTTCCAAAAAAATCTCCTTGGTTTTTACCAAACTGGTTGAAAGCACCAGGCGGGCAATTGTATTATTTGGGTTCTGAAAATGCATTCAATTTTCAAGAAAAAATTATTCAGTTGGAGGTATCCTTTTCAGAAAAAATCTGGATTGATGAGCAATGGATTACTACCTATGAAGCAAAACTTTATACTTTGGAAATTCCTGAATGAGCACATTTGCATTATTACATATTAATATAATATGAAATGTATTTTAATTTCTCAATTCTAACCAACTATATTTACAAACATATTTTATAAAGTAAAATCCCCAAGATGAGCGCGAGATTGATAGCCATCGCTATGGAAGCTGCAGAAATTACCTTGATTGAACAATGGTGCAAAGCTGGAAAACTTCCAAACTTCAACCAATTGATGCAAACTGGCTATTGGCAAAAATTGAAGTCAACTGCTGATGTGGCCAGTGGCGGTACTTGGCCTACCCTTCATACAGGTTGTAGTCCGGCAAAACATGGCATTGCCCGTTCACACAGACATCTCAAAACTGGAACTTACGAAATTCACAAGCAATATGCCGACCAAGTCAGGCAGGACACTTTTTGGAATTATTTGTCTGCCGAGGGGTATCGGAGCGCTATTCTAGATGTACCCAAATCTTTTCCAGTAGCGAACTTCAATGGTATACATTTAGTCAATTGGGGAGACGAACATCAAAGTTGGAAACAATCCTCCTGGCCACCTGAGTTTAGTGCCGAAGTAATTGCTAAGTATGGTAGACATCCTTTAGAAGGCTGGTATCAACAAAGACCCACAACAGCAGCAAAATATGAAGCTTTAGTTAATGATTTGATTTCTGGGATTCAATTGAGAAGCCAGCTAGTTTCTGACGTTTTGCAACAAGAAGCTTGGGATCTTTTGATGGTTTCTTACTCAGAATTGCACTGGGCAGGCCATATTATCTGGCACACCATGGATAAAAATCATCCTGATTACAACCCTCAACAAAGTGAAGAACTTGAAGATGCCATGTATCGATGTTATGCAGAAATAGACAATGGCCTTGGAAAAATAAGAAGTCTCGACCCTGAAGCAATTTTAATGATTTTTGCCAATTCTGGAATGGGTCCCAATTATAGCGGTCGACATTTGATTACACAGGTGTTGCAAGAAATTGGTATGGTGCCCAAAAAAAATCAAAACAAGAAGTCACTTTTAGATTTGATACCAGCAAGAAAGTGGGGTGCTCAAACCTTTGAAAATGTAGAAAGGTTTATTCCCATATGGATGATTGAAAAAGCGAAATCCATTATACCTGAAAGACTTTGGGACAAATACACCAGAAAACTGCTTTATGGAGGAAATAATTGGAAAGATTGTATTGCCTTTAGTATACCCAGTGATTATAGTGGAACCATCAGAATAAATTTAGAAGGTCGGGAACCCAATGGTAAAGTAAAAGAAGGCGCAGAATATGACAAAGTTTGTCAAGAAATTATGAAAGCATTTTCCGAGCTCATTAATCCTGAAAGTGGGAAAAAGACAGTAAAAGAAGTCATTAAAGTGCGAGATCACTTTTTTGGGCCACATATCAATGAACTCCCAGATATAGTCATAACTTGGGAAAGAGATGCGCCAATAACTGCAGTTTATAGTGATCGTATTGGAAAAATTAGTGGAACTTTGAGAGATAAAAGGTCTGGAGGTCATGAGTCTTATGGTTTCATATTGATCAATGACCCTGATAAAAAAGCATTCTCTTCAAATGAAACTGCCCACATTTTGGATATTGCCCCAACCATATTGATGAAATTGGGTGTTCGAGTTCCCGAGACAATGGATGGTAAGATTCTTCCATTTTATGCTGATGAAATTTAGACAATAAAATCATAAATCTTTTTGGCTCTTTTTATCCAGCTATAATTTTCTACTAAAGTCCTATTATGCATCACGATATTTTCACGCAATGCATCGGAGTTTAGCAATTTGTTTATTTTGCTGGAAAGGTCTTTAGCATTTTCTGGCTCAAAATAAAGGCAATTGATATCGGGTTCCAGGACTTCATTGATTGATGACAAATTGGAAGCAATGATGGGACAATCACAGGCCATATATTCAAATATCTTTAAAGGGGATGTGTATTTAGCACTGATAAACTCTTTGTTATTAGGTACTATACCAATATTTGCATTTTTCATACAATTTACAATTTCCCTTCGCGAGAGTGGTTCTGATATTGTAAGGATTTGAGATAGATTATACGATTCATACAAGTCAAATAGCCTCTTCTTGTCGGCAACACTTCCAGACCCCACCATGATGACATGGATCTCATCTTTATTCAAATGCCTGCATGCATGAACAAGTGTATCAACTCCTTTCCAGGTTTGAAATGATCCAAAATAAGCGATTACTCGTTTATTCTTTGTTTTGGGGAAAAGTTTTTGGAATATCTCCTCATTTTGGGGAATAGCTCTGAAAAAAGCAATATCAACTCCACTATTAAAAACTCTAATCTTATCACTTTGAATACTAAAATATTTGATTATATCAATTTTGACTCCCTGTGTAATTGCAACAAATAAATCAGGGATTTCCAAGGCAGCTGCTTCCTGGTTGAATTGGACTTTGGAAGATACTCTGTGGTAAATCTTGTGAGCTTCAAAAATAATTTTGGACTTAGGTCTAAAGGCTTTTGGCAATTGAGATAAAAAATATAAAAAACCAAAATCCCTTGTAAATATAAAGTCAAACTCCTTAGCTTTTAAGATCACAAATGAGGCGTATACTACCCTACTGATTTTTTCATTTGCCGAATTATTTTTAAAAGCAATAGGCGCAAAAGATATTTTAAATTTGGGTTTTATATTAAGATCATTTAGAAGCTTATGACAAGATTCTTGATCTGTTTTACTTGCGAAGAAAGTTACATCAAATAATTCACCTAATGCCTGTACCATCGAAATACTGGCAATTACGTCTGCTGTTTGTTCAGATAAATCATTCTGATATACAAAAGCTAATCTCATATAAATACAAATCGTACTAAACTGCTAATAGGGCTAAACTTTTAGCATTATTAAATACCTCTAAATGAAAACTTTAACAATAAATGCTAAATATAAGCTATTTTTCAGGCTTGTAAGTTACATCAAGATTTAACTCTTTGAGTTGTGTACCATGGATATGAGATGGTGCATCAATCATCATATCTCTTCCTGTATTATTTTTGGGGAAAGCTATGAAATCTCTGATTGAGCTTTGCCCGTTTAAAACTGCACATAGACGGTCAAAACCAAAGGCTATTCCACCATGTGGAGGTGCTCCATACTCGAATGCACCAAGTAAGAAACCAAACTGATCTTCAGCTTCTTCTTTGGTAAAGCCTAGCAAATCAAAGTTTTTGGATTGCAATTCTCTATCATGAATTCTGATTGATCCTCCTCCTATCTCTGAACCATTGATGACAAGATCATA
>JAKQLF010000200.1 GCA_029567325.1 Bacteroidota bacterium
GAAATAAATGATGGTGTAATAGGCACAGACGGATATGCAATCGACAATTGTACTTTTACCATTACAGAAAAATATGAAAATAACCTAAAGTGTCAACGAGGTACGGTAATACGCACTTTTTATGCAACAGATGCATCAGGAAATGTTGATTCTTGTTCACAAATCATCACCGTCATCGATCCGTCGCCCTTCAATTATGAAGACATCATTTGGCCAAGAGATACTTTATTGGACATGTGTCGGGCGGAGGAAATTGACACCATGATCACAGGAAGGCCGCATTTCAGAAATGAAAACTGTTCTTCTCTTGCTATTGATTATGAAGATGTACCTTTTGACCAACTGGATGGTGCTTGTTATAAAATAATCAGACAATGGACAATCATAGACTGGTGCCAATACAATGGAGTTAATGGTCCGGGTTTATGGCACAGAGATCAGGTTATAAAATTATACAACGCCGAGCCGCCCACTATTACAACAGCTTGTCAGGACACCACTTGGTGTTTGTTTTCGCAAAAATGTGAAGATGAATTATACACCAAAAAATTTGCCGCCACTGATAATTGCACTGATAGCGCACGTCTTCAATGGTCTTGGAAAATAGATGTAAACAACAATGGCACTTTTGACATTTCTGGAACGGGCTCTACCATCAGTACTTTATTGAATAAAGGAAAACACAAAGTTGTTATTGAAGTAAGAGACCAATGTGGTAATAAAACAAACTGCACTTATTTCATCAATGCCAGAGATTGCAAGGCACCAAGTCCTTATTGTATTGAGACCTTGGGTACGGTCATCATGCCAACTTCGGGAAACATTACGGTATGGGCCAAAGATTTTGACAAAGGCAGTTATGACAATTGTACGCCAATGTCCAAACTCAAATTTAGCTTTACGCCCAATATAAGGGATAGTTTCAAAACCATCACTTGTAGTGATATTCCAGATGGAATTGCAGCTGATATTCCCATAAAAATGTACGTGACGGATGAAGACGGCAATCAAGATTTTTGTCTCACGGTTTTGCGCGTCCAAGACAATTCTGATTTGTGCCAAGACATCAACAATTTTGTAAATCTGAATGCAACCATCACTACCAATTTGGGTAAGGACTTGGGAAATGCAAACATTTTTTATAAAAAGATGCCAGATGGAGAATCAAAATCCATGTCCATTGCCAATCAGAATTTCACCATTCCTGATTTAAATCCGGGAAATCAATTCATGTTGACCCTTGAGAAAAATGAAAGTGCGGGACCTGGAATGAATGTAGTGGACATCTTGATGGTGCAAAGACACATTTTGGTAATCACACCTTTTAAAGATCCATTCCAGATATTGTCCGCGGATGTCAATAATTCGGGTTCAGTAACCGTGCAGGATATGGTAGAAATGAGAAAGATCATATTGGGTCAAGCCCTTGGGTTTAGCAGTAATTTACCTGTTTGGAGCTTCGCCAAAAAGGATCATGTTTTTGAAAATTTAAAAAAACCAGTCAGGCCAGATGGCAAGGTTTATACGGACACCATCAAATCGACGGGAGAAAATAAAATAGATTTAATTGCATACAAGCTTGGAAATGTGTCATCAATTGGTCAGGCCAGCAATGCAAACGGAAGCACTAATTCTAGGTCGGTTTCCTCAATTTATTTGAAGGAAAGTGCACCGGGTAAACTGTATCTGGACCAATCTAGCTACGTGGATGGTTTTCAAATGGAAATACAAAATTTGCATAATATAAAAGATGTCATCATTCATCCTGATCTTAAACCTTACACTTTTTACAACTTGGCTGAAGATCATAGTTTGAGAATCATCTTTTATTCAGACAAGCCCATATTTTTATCTTCGGATAAACCAATCATAGAAATTGTGGGAGGAGAAACTTCAATGCAGCTCCAACCCTCATATGAAAATATTTGGATTGAAAATGATGAAGTAAAATCACTGAAAGTAGAATCTCTGCCTGACTTACCTAAGTCTCAAGAAACGTATGAATATGCAGTTTCTACGGCAGGAGATCAATTGGTCATCCAACAAAAAGTAGGTGAGATAAAAGAAATGCAAGTCGCTATTTTTGATGTACAGGGAAAGCTGCTTCATAAAACCAATACTACTGTAGATGGTACCGTTTATCTCGATGTGCCCCATCTTACAAATGGCATGTATCTTTGTTCTATCAAAAAAGGGAATATTACTCGTACGATAAAGTTTGTGGTAATACAGTAATCTATAAAAAGATTACTTTCAACATTCTAAAAATCCGCGCAATCTAGAAGGCTTCCATTTTTACTTTTTTATCAAACACTGTTTGAGTAAAAAATGCAGATCCAATTTCTTGGACCTGCACTCCGGCTGATATAAACTATCGCCTACATGGGATATTCAAATCTTTAAGAATTGCGTATACTACAAAATTTGAAAAACATATGATACTTTTAACACAACTATACCTATGCCAAATCCATACCAAACAGGCTTATTTCGTCGTACAATTAAATGGATTTGTAACATTATAAATTAATATATTATACAAATTCCTATGTTTTAAGTGTTGTATTTCATTATCATATAAGCATGAATTTTGTGGGTATTCATATTTTGGAACATATTTATACTTTGAATGAATTTAAATCCTTAAAAGAATTACTTTTATCATCACAATCATGTACAATAAATGGTACCAACTTTTGTAGAAATTGCGGAAAAGAAAATGGTGGGCAAAAAGCTGATGACCTCCATGAAAGAAAATCGCATTTTTGAATTATGGTCTGGTTTTATGCCCTTGCAGCGTCTCATCAAAGAGCGGGTTGACAACAACCTCTACTCTATTGAAATTTACCCCAATAATTATTTTGCAAAATTAGATCCTGAAGCCACTTTTGAGAAATGGGCTTGTGTTGAGGTCAGTGATTTTACTGGCATACCAGAATCTTTGGAATCGATGTCCGTGCCAATGGGTAAATATGCTGTATTTAAATACAAAGGACACCCACACAAAGCAGCTGCTAGTTTTGGGTATATTTTTGAAGAGTGGTTACCAGCCTCTGATTATGAATTGGATGCAAGACCTCACATGGAAGTGATGGGCAGTAATTACAAAAATGACAGCGACGATTCCGAGGAGGAATTTTGGATTCCAGTTTCAGCGAAAAATATGTAAACTTCTCCAATTGAGGAGAATGGTAAAATCACCTTTGATCAATTAATTTTTGCAAAAATGGCGATGCAAAGATAAAATCGTGCAGTTCTTCATTTTGTGATTTCAAGACTTCATCTTTACTGCCTTGCCAAGCCACCAGACCTTTATCAAGCAAACAAATTTTCTCGCCGATTTCCATCACAGAATTCATATCGTGCGTATTGATGACTGTGGTAATTTGTTTATCTTTAGTAATTGATAATATCAATTCGTCAATGGTAATACTGGTTTGTGGATCCAATCCCGAATTGGGTTCGTCACAAAACAAATACCTTGGATTTAAAACAATGGCACGTGCAATTCCTACACGTTTTTGCATTCCACCACTTATTTCA
>JAKQLF010000209.1 GCA_029567325.1 Bacteroidota bacterium
AACATCTGGAACGACTGGCCTTTTGCAAAATATCAAAAAAGCGAAGCGTATCAGGGTGAAACCATGAAAGAGTTTGCCGCAAAAATTGCAGCAGACGATGACTTTGCAAAACAATACGGTGAACTCGGTCCTGTGTATGGCTATCAGTGGCGGCACTGGCCGGATGGAAATGGTGGTGAAATAGATCAGCTTTCCAATCTTATAAAAAACATAAAAAACAATCCGGATTCACGCCGCCATATCATCTCTGCCTGGAATGTAGCCGATATCGAAGACATGACCTTGCCGCCGTGTCATTCACTGTTTCAGTTTTATGTGACCCCAACCCTAAAGGGTGATAAAAATGGGAAGTTAAGCTGCCAGTTGTATCAACGCAGTGCCGATGCATTTTTGGGTGTGCCGTTTAACATTGCTTCGTATGCTATTTTTACGATGATGATTGCACAAGTATGTAATTTAGAAGTTGGTGATTTTGTACATACGTTTGGCGATGCACATATTTACAGCAACCACATCGAACAGGTACAATTGCAGTTGAGCCGTGAACCTTATCCGTTGCCACAACTCAAAATAAATCCTGATATTACTTCTATCTTTGATTTTAAATACGAAGATTTTGAGCTAATCAATTATCAAAGTCATCCGCATATAAAAGGCGAAGTAGCGGTGTAGGTATCTGGTCGACAGTCCATGGTCGACAGTCCACAGTTATGTGGCAAAAAAAGATTAAAAAGGTTGACTATGGACTGTTGACCATTGACTATTAACCAATATGAAGATTTCCATCATAGTAGCAGCAGCCGAAAATGGCGTCATTGGCAAAGACAACCAGTTGCTCTGGAAATTGTCTTCAGATTTGAAACGCTTTAAGAACATCACTACCGACCATTATATTTTATTAGGCAGAAAGACATTTGAATCTATCGGCAAACCTTTACCCAACAGAACTTCTTTAATCATTTCAAGAAATTTTCAATGTGATTTTGAAAACTGTTTTGTCTTCGCAACTATCAATGATGCGATAGTTTATGCAGCGCAAAGAAATCAGGAAGAAATTTTTGTCATCGGTGGTGGTGAAATTTATAAGCAAATAATGCCACTGACAAACACCATTCATCTTACCATCGTACACACCGAAATAGATGGCGATACCTATTTTGAATATGATGATACGAATTGGAAAGTACTACATTCTGAATTTGTTGAGAAAGATGAAAAGAATGAATTTGATTCAACTTATGTTGTTTTAGAAAGAACCCCTAACCCCTAAAGGGGAATTATTACAAATCAAAAAAGTCCCTTTAGGGATTTAGGGTTATATTTGCGCTTACTTATGTATCCAACAATAGTTTTA
>JAKQLF010000258.1 GCA_029567325.1 Bacteroidota bacterium
GGAAGGGAAGTATTTTGCTCTTGTTGTGGAGTCTAATGGATTAATGGACAGGGAGAAATCTGTTTTGTCCGAGTATGATAAAGATCCAAGACCTCTTTTTGATGGTACTCCTGTTGCTCTTGATCAGCAGAAGGCTATTGTTGTGACTGTGTGGGGGAGGTAGATGGACTTGTATACTGCTTTCTTGAATAAGTCCATGGTTAACAAAAAAATGAAAAACATTAGCTACAAAACAAATCTATTGCTAGCGATGCTCATCTTCGTGTCAAATCTTTTTGGAGCGACCCCCCTGGACACGCTCTCCATTCAGGGTGTAGATTCATGGGAAAATCTGTATTTTGACTCTGCAAATACAGCGTATCAGGATGAATCGCTGAATTATCCTGTATTGCCTTCTGAGATACTTCTCAATGGAGGAAGAATAAGTCTGCCGAATCTTTACCAAATAAGTTACGATCATTTCGAATATAGACGGCCAATACTATACATGCAGGACAAAACCAGCTTCAAAAAATATGCACTCCCATACAAGTATACGATTTTCAAAGATGGTCATCTGTTCATGTCTCTTGAAAATGATGGTTATTCAATAATTATCGATGGGAATAGTAAAAATTACTCGCCTTCTTACATTACATCAGCAAAACCAGTGCCAGGAACAGATATCGTATACGATTTCAAAATAGGCAAGCTTTCCTTTTATGATGAGCATGGTCTTCTCTGGGAAAAACAACCATCATACGGCAATGTATCGAGAATCTGGGGCGATCTGGCATATTGCGATGGAGAAATAAGAAACATAAGAACGGGTGAATTATATAAACAACAATCATGGGGGATTTCTGACGGGGATGTTTGCTGTGTCGATATTTTTGAGCGTGATGTCAAAGGGGCAAGCCAATTCAAGCACACACTTGTATTCAGGTGCCAGGATGGCTCTACAATCGGTTTGATACCATATCATATTGACAAAATAAAAAGCGATTGCCTTGAGGCATATGAGGATGACACAAAAACAATTCACAAGCGAACTTCTGTTGCACGTTTTTCTAAAAAAGACTGCAGTTTTATCGAGAAACTGGAGGTTAGCGAGGAACAGGCCGACAGTGGATGGATACTTCTCGATTCGCATCGGAACATGGGATTGCTGAAATCTGGATCAAATTGGTCTATCATAAATTTGGTCACCGGGAAAGAGTGTCTTGACTTTAAGGGCGACCAGCCACCTGAGTGGGTGTATTTCGGAAATGATGGATTGACAGTGTGTGTTTTTAAATTTGGAGTACAACTCTATGATCTAAACACAATAGAATCAACTGGTAAGCCAAAAATCATACAAACAGATGGCAAACGCAACAATAAGATATATTGGTCAGAATCATGCGATTTCAAGTTCTCAAAGGGCAATCTTCTCTATCTAAAAACAATCGAGGATGGATCGCAAGTTGTTCCTCGCGATCCTGATATCCTTCAAGTAAAGGCATCAAACGGGATGAAACTGCCAGGTGTTTTTATCAATACAACAGCCAGTTCACTTATCTCCAGAATCAATTATGACAATAATAAATACACCAAAATATACGAAGATAAAGGAATGGTGTCGATAGATCTGTGGTCTGTTGGAAAATCCGAACCTCTGGTACATTTGAGCTCAGATCTGAACGGATTAAAACACATTGGCCCTGTCACTTGGAAAGATGGAAAATTCTTTATTACATTTCTCTCAGAAAAAGATGAATATGAAACTTTTAGTATTTTACAAATAGATCCCAGAAATGGACAAATAACAAAAAAATACAAAATAAATGACAGAGCATTCAAATCATATGATTGCGACAACGAACGCCTGCTTGCAGTGGATGAAAAACACATTGTGGTCTTTAACTCCCACAATGTTTGGTATATAAACCTGCAAACCGAGGAAATCAAAAAAATAGGAGTCCCGGATCTCCTGGAAAATTCCACACCAATACTTGTTGGTAATTATGTGCTTATTGACAATGCAACGGGAATTGTTCGGGTTGTCAATCTGGCCACTGGCGAGGTCTGGAAAAATCATTATCTGATCGGTATCCAAAACGGTTGTGCGTATTTGCTACCGGACAAATCGAACGTCCCAAGAAAAATAAAAGTAATAGATTCAAAAAACAACACTGTGACCGATATTGCAGCACCACAAATTCTTCAAAATGAACAATACATGGCGATCTCAACCTGCAAAAATGCTTTTCTCATGAATGGCGCAATTTTGAGCAACAAATTTGATCTTGTCCAAAAGATTCCTGAACATTCAAAATCTGAGTCTATATTCAAAATTTTTGGCGGATCAGCGTATATCAATAAAGATGGTTCATTATTCAAGCTCTCCCCATGCCCATCGTTTTCAGTCGAAAGGACGGGGAAGGGTGGAGGGGACGGCAAGGATGGAGCAGGTGAGGTAAGCTTTGAGTTCAAAAACACAAGAGAGGATGGAAGAGATCTTGTATTGAAGGGGGAGGTGTATCTAGTTTCTTGGGGGGATGATGGGAAGGCACCTGTGTTTGCCAAGCTGAATGAACCAAGGCATAAGCTAGGGCCTCTGCTTCCTGGGATGTCACAGAAGATTACATTCAAGTTTCCTGAACCGCCTTTGATGGAACATAATCAGAAAGGTGAAGGGAAGTATTTTGCTCTTGTTGTGGAGTCTAATGGATTGTTAGACACAAAAAACTCTACTCTTTCAGATTTTGATAAAGATCCTAGACCTCTTTTTGATGGTACTCCTGTTGCTCTTGACTGGCAGAAGGCCATTGTTGTGACTGTGTGGGGAAAATAAGAATTGAAGATAATCCCTTAAACCAGAAAAAAGCCCGAAGAGTATTAGTGATAGGAAGCAAAAATCGCAATGATATGAGTTTTGCCAAAAGCAAACAGGCTTTTGGCTGTTTTGAAAATGGAGAGGGGAAATGCGTAAATTGGTCCTTTTTTCGCCAAAAACAACATCAATAATTCTTGCGCTGGTGATATTTCTTGCGCCATTCTCATTTGGTAGCCAAAATGCAACAGCTGGCTACCTGGATGAACCAAACCAAAAAATCCTGCCACCATTCCTGCCATCAGACTGCAATGCTCTTGGTGGCAACTTTTCTATCATTGGTAAGGACAAATATCCATCCGGCCTGGTGATGGACCGCCAGCTTGGTGAGGTTGCCAACATAACAAGAACGCTGAATCAGGCAATGATGGAATATTATGATATATACTATGGTCAAACACAAATCATCAATTTGCCAGTCAAAAAACCACCAAGTATCCCATACCCTTACAATGTATTGCACAGAGATTTTTCCTGGGACACATTCTTTTCTGGCAACCCACAGATAATAAAGCTACAAAACAAATCATTCCTGATTGGAGAATGGTGTGGATATAACCCAAAATTGGGATA
>JAKQLF010000260.1 GCA_029567325.1 Bacteroidota bacterium
TGTTTTTTTAGAAAGTTGATCATAAATTATTTTACACTTTTTTGGCAAAAAAATTCGTATAATGTAGAGCAATGATTGACAGACAAATGTGGGTTAAAAAAATATTACCGGCGGTAGGGGCTGGAGTAGTGGGAGCAATAATTTTGGTAGGAGGATTGAGATTGTATAAAAGCTACAAGAGAGTAGTGGTGGTACCAAATAAACCAATATTACCAACAAGTGTGATACCACCGACAGCTACACCGACACCAGATGCTGATGCTGATTTTAGCGTGGCACTATTGGGATATGCCGGAGGAGATCATGATGGGGCCGGATTGACGGATTCAATATTAGTTGCCAGGGTACAACCAAAGAAGGAAAGAATATTGATGATATCGATACCACGTGATTTGTGGGTAAAACTACCTTTATCTACTATAGAAGGCGAAGAACATTGGTATAAGATAAATGCGGCTTTTGTACTGGGAGGTGATGATAAAAAGTATCCAAATAAAGCAATAGAATATACCGGGGAAGCCGGAGGAGGAATGGTGGTAAAAAGTGTGTTAGGAGAGGTTTTGGGGATGCCAATAGATTATTTTGTAGCAGTAGATTTCTCCGGATTTATGAGTGCTATAGATAACTTAGGAGGAATTAATGTATATGTGGCTAGAAGTTTTGAAGATCCATTTTATCCTATAAAAGGGGCTGAGAATGAGACTTGTGAAAAAAGTCCGGAAGAAATAACAGCAATTGAGGCAACTATGTCTGGGTGGAAACTGGAACAATCATTTGAGTGTAGATTTGAGACTTTGAAATTTGAGAGAGGATTGGTAGAAATGAGTGGTGAGTTGGCCTTAAAGTACGTGAGGTCGAGGCACTCCCCTACAGATGGCGGAGACTTTAATAGAGCCAGAAGACAGAGAGAAGTAATTGAAGCAGTAAAAAATAAAGTGATATCAATGGGCTTTTTACCAAAGGTAATACCGTTGATAAGCCAATTAAGCTGGCATATACAGACAGATATTGATTTGGAAAAAATGAATGAATGGGTAAATAGATTTGACCAGTTTTCAAATTATGAAATTGAAAATATTGCCGTGACCACCGAAAATGTGCTAATGGATAGTAAAAGTAGTGCAGGACAATTTATATTGACGTCAATTGACGGAATTGGATATTGGAACGCTGTACAGGAATATATAGATGGGGTGGTAAATGAGATTGTTTT
>JAKQLF010000272.1 GCA_029567325.1 Bacteroidota bacterium
CTTCCCAAAGGTAAATCTATTTGTTTGACCACAGAAAAGGATGCAACACGCCTTGCATTGCACCATGAGTTATTGAGAAAATTGGAAATTCCGATTTTTGTATTGCCTGTTGCCGTAGAAATTTTATTTAATGAGGGGCAAGAATTTGATGCCTTAGTCCAACAATACCTCCTCCAAAAAGAAGTTTAATTCAAATAATGACAACAAGTTGCTTTACTTGCAATAACAAGCGTAAATTTGTCGTCCAATAAAATTAAACAAAAAGGGTTTTGATTCCAGCTAAGACCATAGACGACATACTTTCTGTAGCAAGAGTTGAGGAAGTTATTGAAGACTTTGTTGCCCTCAAAAGGAGAGGTGTAAATATGATGGGCTTGTGTCCTTTTCATGATGAAAAAACGCCGTCTTTCACTGTCTCTCCGGCAAAAGGAATTTACAAATGTTTTGGTTGTGGTAAATCTGGCACTTCTGTGGGGTTTATCATGGAGCATGAAAATCTGAGTTATCCAGAAGCACTCAAATATTTGGCTAATAAATACAACATCACCGTTGAAGAAAGGGAAGTTTCTCCTGAAGACAGGGCTGTATTGCAACTCACTGATGCTTTGCACATCGTCAATAATTTTGCAGCCGAGCATTTCACGAAAAACCTCCTGGAGACTGACGAAGGCAAGGCAGTTGGTTTAAGTTATTTCAAGGAAAGAGGTTTCAGACAACATACTTTAGATCAGTGGCAACTTGGCTTTGCGATGAGTAGTGGCAAAGCATTTACCAATTTGGCATTGGAGAAACAATACAATTTGGAACATCTCCAGAAATTGGGATTGTCCACGCAATATGAATCAGATTTTTTCAAGTCTCGGGTGATTTTTCCAATCCATAATTTGAGTGGAAAGATTGTTGCTTTTGCGGGAAGAATGCTTTCCAAAGATAAAAATCAACCCAAGTATCTCAATTCGCCTGAAAGTGAGATTTACAATAAGAGAAAAATTCTCTATGGCTTTTACTTTGCTAAAACCGCTATCAGAAAAGCGGATGAATGCATTGTTGTAGAAGGATACACTGACGTGCTCACTTTGTTTCAAGGTGGGGTAGAGAATGTTGTTGCTTCTTCTGGTACATCTTTTACGGTGGATCAAATCAGATTGATCAAAAGATTTACTGACAACATCAAAATTATTTATGATGGTGATCCAGCGGGTATAAAAGCTGCTTTACGTGGACTTGATTTGGTATTGGCAGAAAATATGGATGTAAGATTGGTCTTACTTCCAAAAGATGAAGATCCAGATTCTTTCTTTAAAAAATCAGGGCAGGACGCTTTTTCGAAATATTTGGATGAAAATGCCAAAGACTTCATAGATTTTAAAACAACCTTGCTGTTATCGGAGGCAGGCAATGACCCCATCAAAAGAAGCCATGTTTTGAGAGACATAGTTTCATCCATAGCACTGATTCCAGATGCCATTAAACGAGCAATGTACGTCAAACAAACTTCCTCCAAGATGGAAATTGAGGAAGCCATACTCATTGCAGAGGTAGAAAAAGACCTTCAGAAATTAAAAAAGGAACAGCAACAACAATATCATAGAGAAAAGCTGCGAGAAGATCGTAATAATTTTGTTACCGAAGTCATTGTCAATCCTGAGGATGGCCAGGTTGAAATGATCCCAACCACCACACTGCCCAAAATAAATGATGAGCATCAAGAACGTGACCTTGTGAGGATTCTGATAACTAGTTGTGATCTGATGCTGGAGAAAAATGGTGACGTCACCGTCCATGAATATTTAATTCCCTTTGTAGAGGAAAACATTGATTTTTTGGCGAATAAAGCCTACAAAAAGATTTTTGAATTTGCCATTTCAAAATATAAAGCTAGTCAAAAAATTGCCTTCAAAGATTTTATTCACCACGAAGATGCAGATATACGAGACACTGCGGTAGATTTGAGTATCTCCAAATATGCATTTGCAAATTGGGAAGAGAAGGGCATTTTCTTGCAAACTCAACAGATGCCGGAGGAGAATTTCAAAAAGGACTGTTACGAATCTATCTTGAGATTTAGATTGCGAGTATTAAAAAAGGAAATCAATGAATTGGAAAAAATGATTCTTGAAAATTCCGATGAAGACAAAACTATTGACATCAAAGTTTTGCAACAATTACTCAATGAGCGCAATGAAATAGCCAAGGAATTGACACAAATCGTACTTTGATCATTCAAAATGAGATTCAATATTTTTTAAAATACTAGAAAGCCTCTTTCAGGCTTATATTTGTGTTCTGTCACACTAAAATTCAAAAAATTACATGACTAGATATTTCGTATTATTTGTTGGTTTCCTTTGCTTGAATAGCTGTGAAGATAAACGTTATAAAATGGTTGATGCCGATGTTCTGAAAATGGAAGAGGTACTAAAGCAAGACTCTTCAAAACAAAACGTCATTGGGCTAATTGGGACCATTTATAGAAAAGCTCAAGAACAAAAGACAGCCAAAGATCAGGAATTATTTTATCAGTATGGAGCGGAGACTTGTGAAAGACTGGGATATTTAGCTGAGAAAAGAACGTTTTTATCTCAATTGCTTAAGTGTTGTTATCGCTCTGAAAAAACTCCGGCGCGGTTGGAAGAATTGGCTACCATGTTGTCTCAAGATGGTAAAACAGAGTTGGCTTCTGTCATCAACAACGCGCTTTTTAAGCAATTTAATAAAAGCCCTGAGGCTCAAAGAGTGAATGAGTCTGATCGAAAATTAGACGTAGATCAATTCATCAAATCATTTGGTGAAGCTGCTTTTGATGCAACAGGTTCTACTGGTTTGAAAGAAAAGGAGGCCATCAAATATATTGACTTGTGTGAGGCAAAAGCAATGGCAGATCCCAAGGATGCATCTTCACCCGAGTATCTTTGGAAAGGTGCTGAAATGGCCAGAACTTTGGGCAGTATTGAAAAATGCGTTGCACTTTACACCGCATTGGAAGAACAATTTCCTACATATGAAAAAGCACCAGATGCTCTATTTGTCAAGGGGTATATTTTAGAGACAAGTTATAATGACAAGGTAAACGCAAAGCTTGCTTATGAAAAATTCATAAAAAATTACCCACGTCATACGCTGGCAAAAGACGCTAAATTTTTGCTTGATAATGTAGACAAAAGCGATGATGAATTATTGAAATTAATTCCAAATCAAGACCAATGATGAAGTTGTACATTCCCTTTTGTCTTTTGGGCATGGTACTATTGGGTTGCAAGCAGAAAGATAAAATAAATACCATGGAGAATACAGCTTTTGAGGATAGTCCAAAATGGGCAGAATCAGCCATTTGGTATCAAATATTTGTGGAGCGTTTTCACAACGGTAACCTCAGCAATGACCCTACACCTGAATTTATGCAGGCCACCTTTGATGATACAATTCCTGCCAACTGGAAAATAAGTCCATGGACTTCCAACTGGTATGCTAGACAAGATTGGGAACAGGCATCTGATTTACAATTCTATACTACGGTACAAATGAGGCGGTATGGTGGTGATCTACAAGGGGTTATGGATAAAATACCATACCTGGTAGATTTGGGAATTAACGCAGTTTATTTCAATCCCATCAATGATGCCCCAAGTTTGCATAAATATGATGTAAGACATTATCACCACGTGGATATAAACTTTGGAAATGATCCTGAAGGCGACTGGAAATTGATACAAGGTGAAGATGCTTCGAAGCCAGAAACTTGGGTCATGACCAGTGCAGATAAGTTGTTTTTTGAAGTAGTCAAGAAAATGCATGAAAATGGTATCAAGGTTGTTTTAGATTTTTCATTCAACCATACAGGTAGGGCTTTTTGGGCATTTCAAGATTTGATAAAAAGACAGGCTCAATCGCCGTACAAAGATTGGTATGAAATCAAATCTTTTGATGACCCAAATACAAGTAGTGATGAATTGCAGTATGAAGGTTGGTTTGGCATCAAACATTTACCCGAGCTAAAAAAAATAAGGTTATCTCAAAAGGTTGAAGGTCAGTCTTTTGAAGGAAATATTGTCGACCCAGTAAAGGCTCACATTTTCGCTGTATGCAAAAAATACATGGATCCCAATGGGGATGGAAATGTGGAAGATGGAATTGACGGTATGCGTCTTGATGTTGCAGAACACGTGCCAATGGGCTTTTGGAGGGATTTTAGAAAATATGTACGATCAGTAAACCCTTCATTTTATACAGTCGGAGAATGTTGGTGGAAACAATTTCCGGATCATTTGATGGATCCATTGCCTTGGGTGCAAGGTGATGTCTTTGATGCAGTGATGCACTACCATTGGTACAAACCAGCCAGATCACTTTTTAGAAAATCTGATGATTCACTTTCATTGCCAGATTATTGTGAGCAAACAGTTGCTTTGTGGAAGAATTACAAAGTGAACACTGCACGCAGTATGATGAATTTAAATGCTTCACATGATAGTCCAAGATTCTGGACTTCGATGTCAAACACCAATAAATACAAATTCCAAGCAAAAAATACGGATTATGCAGGATATTATACCGGCTTGCCAGATGAAGATGCAATAGCAAGAGGTAAAGCACTGTTACTGCATCAGTTTACTTTTATTGGTTCGCCCCATGTATGGAATGGGGACGAGATGGGCATGTGGGGTTCTGATGATCCTGACAACAGGAAGCCTTTATGGTGGCCAGAAATGGATATGATGGAAGAAACCAATTCGCCATATGCTTCATACACGTACTTGCAAAAGCCTCAATTTGATAAGGGACTTCATCAATACTACAAAGACTTAATTGCCCTTCGTAAATCCAATATGGTATTGAGTCAAGGCGCTATAGATTTTGTTGCTGATTATGTAAGTCAAGGTGCATTGGCCTACGTACGTAACGTAGAAGCAAATGATATGCTTATTTTGATAAATCCAAGCTCAGAAAAAATTTCAGTGAACCTAAATGAAGTGGATCGGCAGCGCAAAATTCATTTTGAATTGGGTCAAAATACACTGGAGGGAGAAACTATTGAGCTACAACCGTTTAGTGGGGTAGTAATGACCAAAGATTGAGCGGGTCAATGATCCAACATCTTTTGGATTAATGGTTGAAGTTTATGGACACTTGCTGTGACAACCGCTATAACGTCCTCAACTGTAGTAAACTTTATTTTACTTTTTGGAAAACAAACATTGGAAACGATCGAAAAACAAATGACCTTCATGTCGTAATATCTTGCCACAATTACTTCAGGAATAGTTGACATGCCAACAATATCGCCACCAACAATGTGTATCATCTTGTATTCTGCAGGAGTTTCAAGACTTGGTCCTGGCCAACCAAAATAAACCCCTTTTTTTATGGCAATGCCCAATTGATCTGCAGCAGATTCTGCTCTAACCATCAATTCCTGATCATAAGGTACGGACATATCAGGAAATTTTGGCCCAAGATCTGCATGGTTTTTGCCTCTCAATGGATTTTCAGGAAAGAAATTAATGTGGTCAGTTACCAAAACAATATCTCCTTCTTCATAATGAGGATTTACCCCACCGACCGCATTGGTAATCAATAATTTATTGATGCCTATTGCATGCAATACATGTATGATATAAGTGCTTTCTGCAGCAGAATAACCTTCATACATGTGAAACCTCCCAGAAACTATGATGACTTCTTGATTACCAATTTTTCCTAGAATCAGTTCTCCTTTATGGCTTTCTGTCGTGCTGATCGGGAAATTTGGAATTTCATTGTAGGAAATGACATTTAAAATTTCAACTATAGAAGTGACATCACCCAGGCCAGTACCTAATATGACCGCAGTACGGGCTTGGTTGCCAAACCGATCAAAAATGAATTTTTGTGTTTCTTTTAATTGATTTAGATCGAAGATAGGTTTCATGATCAGTCAATAATCATCGTTTCTGCATTCAAAACCTGATTGCGCATGTTTTCTGGCAATGTACGGTATTGGTATTGTTGATCTCTGAGGCGAGGTGTAAATCCAGCTTCTTTTATTGCTTCTTGAATACCGCCTGCTGTAAATCTGAAAGCAGCACCAGCAGCAGAAACTACATTCTCCTCAATCATGATGGATCCAAAATCATTGGCACCTGCGTGTAAGCATAGTTGGCCAATTTTCTTGCCCACCGTCAACCAAGATGCTTGAATATTGTCAATATTTGGTAACATAATCCTACTCATTGCAATCATTCTTACATATTCATCACCAGTTACTGTATTTCTAGCGCGTTTCAATTTAAGGAGGATCGTATCTTCATCCATAAAAGGCCAAGGAATAAAGGCTATAAAACCGACAGCATTTTCAGGTTTTTCTGATTGTACTTGTCTGATGTCTACCAAGTGTTGCATCCTTTCCAAATTGGTTTCAATGTGACCAAACATCATGGTCGCTGAAGTGGTAAGACCTACTTTATGCGCAGCCCTCATGATGTCGAGCCATTCTTGCGAGCCACATTTTCCTTTTGAAATCAACCTTCTTACTCGGTCATTCAGGATTTCTGCACCAGCGCCAGGTAGTGAATCCAATCCAGCAGCTTTCAACTTTTGGAGTATTTCTATGTGGGTTGATCCTTCTAGCTTGGTGATGTGGGCAATTTCTGGCGGCCCCAGTGCATGCAATTTGAGATTAGGATATAATTGTTTTAATTCTTTAAACAAATCTACATAATAAGAAAGGCCTAAATCTGGATGGTGACCACCTTGTAAAAGAAGTTGCTCACCGCCCAACTCAAACATTTCCTCAATTTTGACTTTATATTCCTCAATGGTAGTGATGTAAGATTCTTCATGCCCAGGTCGACGGTAGAAGTTGCAAAATTTACAATTTGCAATACACACATTGGTGGTGTTGCTATTTCTATCTATGATCCAGGTAACTTCCTTTTTGGGCTTATGCGCATATCTTAATTGGTCGCCGATGTAAATTAAGTCTGTAGTCGGTGCATTTTCAAATAAAAAAAGGCCTTCTTCTGCCGTTAAAAACTCCTGATTTAATGCCTTTTGGTAAAGATCCGATAAAATATATGCCATCTTTATATTTTAATTTTAAACATAACAAAGGTAGTTGTTCTTAGTTTCAAAACTGTGATTCTTATTGATTTTTAGTACGCCTTTTCATATTTACATAGATTTGATTACATTTGAATTCGTCTCGTAGAAAAGACTTATTCAATTTTCACTTATCCTTGCTGACTATACCTTTGTTCAAATAATAAACAATAAGTCAATTCCATGAGGGTTGGTTTTTTTGTACTTTTATGGATCATTTTCTTTCAATCATTGAATGCGCAGTCCAATGAAGGTAAAGAGTTTTGGTTTACTTTTATGGAACATGTGGATTCCAAGCAAAATACGATGGTCGTAATGATCACCTCCCGATATGCCACCAGTGGAACCGTCAAAATGGATGGTATTAATTGGCGGAGTGGTTTTAATGTTGCCGCCAATGACGTCACCATCATCCGATTGCCTGTTGATGCAGAAAATGTTGGTTCAGAAAGTGTGCAGAAATTGGGAGTAAAAGTGGAAAGTGATTTACCTATTTCTGTCTATATACATCAATATTCTAATCTCAGATCGGATGCTTCATTGGTTTTGCCCATAGAAGCTCTTGGCACTGAATACTTTACCCTCAATTATCGCGGGTTTAATAACATGGGCAGATATTATCCGTCAGAATGCGTTGTGGTTGGAACAGAAGATGGTACAGTTGTAGAAATTATTCCTTCTGCAAATACTTTACAAGGAAAAAGAGCTGGCCAACCCATTTCCGTCACACTCAATCAAGGCGAGACCTATTTATTACAAGCAGAATTGACAGCTGATTTAACTGGTACTTACATCAAATCTGATAAAAAAGTAGCCGTGTTGTCTGGAAATGCGTGGACAGAAATTCCTCAAGGATGCCCTAATTGGGACAACTTATTGGAAATGATGCCACCGCTAAACACATGGGGCAAAAAATACATTACGACGCCAACAAAACTTCGCTATGAGGTCATCAGAATCATTGCTTCTCAAGACAATACTTTGTTGCAAATTGATGGAAGCCAGAGTAGTCAAGTGACCATAAACAGAGGACAATCATACGAATTTAACGCCTCGGAAGCATATTACATACATGCGGATAAACCCATTTTGGTCGGTAAATTCTTTCCAGGGCGAAGTTGTTCTTCCAATAACGATAATGGTGATCCTGCCATGTTGGTTTTGAATAGTATTGAACAGACCAGGGATTCTGTGGTACTTTTTAATTCATCTTTTCAAGCCATTGTAGAGAATTATATAGGCATTACCATGTTGACCGAAGACATTGATTACGTACAATTGGACGGAAAGCCGATCACTTCTTTTGGTACACCCCAGCAAGTGGCTGGTAATCCTAAGTATGCTTTTATTAATGTCACCGTGAGTGCTGGTAGCCATCAAATTTTTTCAAGAGGTTGTGGTGTTATTGCCTACGCTTATGGCTTTGGTTTTGCAGAATCTTATGCTTATGGCGGTGGAGCTTCTTACAAAGATATAGCGGCCAATCCCATCATTGATGGTGGCTGTGCTGGCGCTGAAATCGACTTTGAAGAAAATTTAGATTCGTTTAGATATAATGTGATGTGGGACTTTGGCGATGGAACAGCTTCTAGTGAACACACATTTGAAAAGATTTATCAAGATACCGGAATCTATCACGTCGAACTCGTTTTGGAAGATAAATGCCTGGACGAAATCAATGAATTTGAGAAAGATATTTTAATCTCAAAAAGAAAACTCCTCGATGTTGCGATACCACAAGTGATGTGTGAAAAAGAGTCTGTAACGCTCACTGCAAGTGATATTGCTGATGCCAGTTATTTGTGGTCTGGTCCGGCTTCGTTTTCAAGCACCCAACAAAATCCTATGATTGATCAGTTAAAATTAGAGAATGGTGGGGCATACAATGTTGTCAGTAGTTTTTTTGGTTGTAAATCCTTCCCAGCATTCACTGAAGTTACAGTTTTACCCCTACCTTATATTGGATTACCCGAAAATAAAATATTTTGTCCTCGAGACAGCTTTCTCACTTTGATCGCAGGTGATTTTTTAAGTTATGAATGGAATGACGGTTCTACACAAGCAAATTTAATTGTTGAAAAGCAAGGAATTTATTGGGTGGAAGTGGCTGGTGAAAATGGATGTTTCAACCAAGATAGCATTGAAGTCATAGAAGTTTGTTTGCCTTTGGTTTATTTTCCAAGTGTCATTTCTTTGAATGCATCCAATGCCCAAAATGGCTCCTTCGTTCCTATAGTCCAAGATGTTTTTGAAGGTGAATTATCAATATTCGATCGCTGGGGTAATTTGATATTTTTTACTAATGATTTGAATAAAGGCTGGAATGGCACTTTCGAGGGAAAGGAATGCGCTACGGGTGTTTACGTTTATCATTTCAGTTTTACTGGCTTTGACTTAGACTCACAAGTCAAAAAATACCAAAAAGTTGGTACAGTCACTTTAGTGAAATAATGATTTAATTGCGTTCCGCATTTATTAAAGATTTAAATCATATTTTAGTTCGGAAGAAAAAAGGCATGTGCCTATAGCCATAGGTACGAAAGAAAAAAGACGAAAGGTAAATGGCTTTTATTTTATTCATAGGTATCAGGAGACAGAGCTAAAGACGATTTTTACATTTCAAATACGTCACCTTTCCACTTCTTCATTATTGCTTTTCACTTAAAAAAAGGCAACTTTTTTGTGCGATTTTATTATTTCAAAGTTCGGGAGTAAGTCTAACTTGAAAAAAAATTAAAATTATTTTTCCAACTAGGAGTTGGTTGCATGCATTTATTGAACTTTTGTCTTTCATCTTTCGTCTTTCATCCCAAGCAGCATTTAAAATTATTTCCTAACCTTTGAATTATAAGACCAGTAAATTTTGGAATACCTTTATTTTTGAACCTAAAATCGATTTTATGGACCAAATTCAAGTTTTTGTAACGGGCGGTACATTTGATAAAGACTATGATTTTATAACGGGTAAGTTGTATTTTAAAAACACACATTTACCAGACATGTTTCAACGTGGAAGGTGTGTTATTGATATCGATGTCAAAACGCTCATGATGATCGATAGTTTGGAAATGCTAGATAAAGACAGGGCGTATCTGAGTGAGCAAATCAGCGAATGTGATCTCAATAAAATCATAGTGACACATGGGACGGATACCATGGTTGAGACTGCAACCTATCTTGCTGGACTTGGTCTCAAAAAGACAATTGTCATTACAGGTGCCATGATTCCTTATGCTTTCGGGAACTCATCGGATGGTTTTTTTAATTTAGGAGCTGCCTTGGCTTTTGTGCAATGTAAAGATTTTGGAGTTTACATCAGTATGAATGGAGTGTGTTACGACTGGGACAATGTGCGAAAAAATAGGTCCACAGGTTACTTCGAAACCCTCAAGTGATCAATTTTAATGGCTTTTTTTGCAAAATACCTTCAAAATATCGCATAATAAGTGTGAAAATTCACAAGTTTTGATCAACAAATGCCTCTTAATATCACATATGCTTATGATTTAAAATATTGATTAACAATTATTTATGGAGAATTATCTGCTGTTAGAAGTAACAAGGTATTTTTAAAAACCAATTCATTTTGCGAGTTTGAGCTATTACATTTGCATTGAAGTTTTTTTCAGTAGTTAGACAAATTAAATTTAGGAATCAATGTCAAAAATTAAACTCGAGTACATTTGGCTTGATGGTTACGAGCCAACTCAAAGCCTAAGAAGTAAAACAAAAATCGTATCTGACTTTTCAGGTAAGGTTGCAGATTTAGAAAACTGGTCATTTGATGGTTCTTCTACCAATCAAGCACCAGGTGGATCATCAGACTGTATTTTGAAACCAGTTTATTGTGTGCCAGATCCTCAGAGAAATAGTGCATATCTGGTAATGTGTGAGGTATTGACTTCAGATGGTACTCCACATCCAAGTAATGGAAGAGCACTAATTGACGACGATGACAATGATTTCTGGTTTGGATTTGAGCAAGAATATTTCTTGTGGGATCCAGAAACTAACAAACCTTTGGGCTTCCCTGCAAATGGTTATCCAGCACCACAAGGTCCTTACTATTGTAGCGTAGGTGCTCAGAATTCATTCGGAAGAGAAATTGTTGAAGAACATTTGGATGCTTGTTTGGATGCAGGTTTGAATGTTGAAGGTATCAACGCAGAGGTTGCTGCTGGCCAGTGGGAATTTCAAATTTTCGCAAAAGGTGCAGCACAAGCTGGTGATGAAATTTGGATCGCAAGATACCTTTTGGAAAGAATTGGTGAGTCATACGGTGTTGCTATCAATTGGCACTGTAAGCCACTTGGTGAATTGGATTGGAATGGTAGTGGTATGCACGCCAACTTTTCAAACACTTTGCTAAGAACGGCAGGTGATAAAGCAATCTTTGATAAAGTTTGCGAGTCATTCAGACCAGTTGTAAAAGAACACATCGAAGTATATGGTGCAGATAACCACTTAAGATTGACAGGAAAGCACGAAACTGCTTCTATCCATGACTTCAGTTATGGTCTATCAGACAGAGGTGCATCTATCAGAATTCCGATAGTAGCAGCACAAAAAGGATGGAAAGGATATTTGGAAGATAGAAGACCAAATTCTGCAGCAGATCCTTACAAGGTGGCAGCTAGAATCATCAAAACTGTAAAAGCAGTTAGCTAAAAGTAAAGTTGTAACTTAAAATTATTAAGGGATAAAAATCTTTAAAGGTTTTTATCCCTTTTTTATTTAAAGTTATTCAGTAATGAAATTGGAATCAAATAATAAGAAATAGGTAATTAAATATTTTGTTTAAAAAATTTAAAGCTTATATTTGTAAAGCGGAAAATTTAATTTTTGGAAATTATGAGAGGTTTATGTTTGATATTGATTTCTTCAATTTTTGTATCCTGCAATAAGGATCTTGCTCCAACAAATAATTGTTTTCAAAAAAGTGGAAAATTTGTTTCAAACGGTCCTAATGATGTAGAGGTTAAGTTAGGTGATGATGGGTATATTTATGATATAAACTTTATAGGAAATAAAGCTTCGCTGATGTACAAAATGGGAAATTTGGAATCTTTTGGCGCTGAAAAATTTTTCTACACAAATGGTATTTTAAATAGAGTTTTGTTTGAAAGAGATAGCATCAATTTTTTTTCATCTGAAAATAAAATTGATTCACTACATTATTTTGACAATAGAACGAATTCAAAGATAAGTACAAAAATTAGTTATGATTTAAATGGAAACATAAAAAGGGTAAATATTCATGTAAATGAAATATTTTTTTATAATGTTGAATACTCCGAATTCTCAGGACATAAACACCCATTTTATATTGCAAAAGGATGGCCTATTGATGTTTCTGTTTATAATACATCATATTATTATTTTGAGAACTTTTACCTAAATCCAGACGGTATGCCAGAACATGCAACGGTCACAAATAAAAATGGAGAAAGTTTAAATATAGATTTCCTTGTCAAAATTGACGATCAAGAAAGGGTAATTGAAATAACAAGAATGATTGAAGGAATAGATCTTCCTGAAAGGATTGAATATTTTACATATTATAAGTGCGATTGAAATTTTATTTATGAGAAATACCGCATACATCATTATTTTATTTTCTATATTAATATTGGGTTCTTGTAGTAAAAATGAATCTAATCAATGTAGAATTGGTAAAATAAATCTGATAAGTCCAAAATTTAAATATTCGCATGATTTTGATTTTATTTATGATAGAAATGGAGAGCTTATATCAACCCAAAGAACTGCTGTATTGAGCAATCCAAAGGAAATAGGAAGTATAGAAGAATCATTTTTATTTAAAGATGAAAGATTAATTGTAAAATATGAGATTATAAATGGAAATAAGTATGTTAAAGAATTTATTAAACGAGATTTTAATTATACAAATTTTGTTTTGTATGAAAATAATTCATTTATTATTTATTTGGTTTTCAGGGATTTGCGTGGTAATATTTCATCAATTTCAAAATTCAATGAGTTTGGAGAGTTGTTAGAGAAATATGAATATCAAAATTATGATGGAAAAAAGAACGTATTTGCATCTCTAGGATGGCAAATTAATTTTCTTAATCAACGTTTTGAATTTGAAAATTTTAATGATGGTCCAGATGGTAATCCAGCTAAAATTCTTTACTATAAAGATAGAGACACTAGTAATTATAGTGTTTTCAATGTAGTTTATGGATATGATGAAAATAACATAGCAATTTCAGCCCGCTGTACTGCAAACAATGGAAAGGAGTTGATATATACTTATGATGTTATATATTATGATTGCAATTAAATTTCTATAGAAACCATGAGGATAACAATAGTTTGTTTTTTATTTATTTGCTTTTTTATTTCTGTAAATAAAGGTTATTCCCAAACCAGTGTAAATGATACGGTTATGCTGAAAAAAGAGCATTCTAGAAGTTACTTTGGGTTTTATTCAGCTTTTACATATGCTAAGAGAAATAATTTATTTTTTACACAAACTCGGCATTTTGGGTATTCTTTAGGAGCATTATATGAGTTAAAGATTATTAAACAATTTTCCTTATTTTGTAATTTTCAAATTGACAGATCTCAAGATTATGTTTATTTGGATTATACAAACAAATTAAAATCTAATGCTGTCTATTTGGGTGCTAACATTTATTTGTTGCCATTTAAAAAGAAAATTCTACCTTTTATCAATTTAGGATATGGGAGATTAAAGGGGAATTTAGTTGAAATAAATAATGGTGCTGAGGAATTTTTTACATATAATAACAAAGTTGCTTTTTGCGGATTGAATTTGAGTATTCATAAAAGATTTAGTGTTGGCATTCAGATGGATAAATTCCTGGAAAAAGATATTGTTAATATTGATCGTACGTTATATCATTCAAAAAATCCAAATAAGCTTTTTCTCAAAATGGGTTTGATCTTTTAGACTATTCAATTTGTTTTTGATTGGCTATTCTTAATTAATCTTTTTTATTTAAAATGTAGAACTTTCCAATTATTAAGTTCAATGTAACTGTAAAGAATTTTGTCTTTTATTTGCGAAATTAAATAATTATATAGTTTGCGAATTTCCATTTTGCAGATGACCGTTTATACTAGATAAGTTTTCGTTTTCATTTTAGAAATTAGATTAATAACATTAATTGCATGAAGTATTATCATGTATCTTTTGGCATAATAGTGATATTATATATGTATTTAGCTACTTTCTTAAAATTTGTGTAGCTTTTCTTCGCCATTTATATTTATGACCTTATCTTTAATTCTATGATAGAACTAAATTGGAATTATGAAGAATTTGTATGTTTCTTATTACTCTACGTTTCTCACGTAGACATAGATTATTCTGAAGAGGAAAAAGCGGCAATTCAATCAAGAGTTGATCAAAAGACATACGATGAGATTTATACAAGCTTTATCGGAATGAGTGATTTTCAAGCGCTCCAAACTATTATTTCTTACAAAGGAGTGTATTTTCCTACCATAGATCAAAAAATGGAGTTGATCGCGACGATTAAAAAACAGTTTTTCGCAGATGGAGAATATGCTTCTGTTGAAAAAGAGGTGCTGTTTTTCCTGGATAAAATGTTGTAAAGATGGATTTACAAATAGCGGATAAACTCTTTGTTGTAACAGGAGGTACCAGTGGTTTTGGTTTGGCAATTGTAGAAACTTTGTTACAAGAAGGCGCACAATTAATTGTGAATGCAAGGGGAGAAAAGGCACTCAATCGTTTGGTTGATTTGTATGGCAATAGGGTAGAAGTGGTTGCAGGAGATATCTCTACTGATGCAGTCATATCTGAAATATTCAGAAAAATAGCAGGGAGAAGTTTAGAAGGAATAGTGATTAATGCAGGTGGCCCGCCAGCTATGTCTTTTCTCGATACAGAAATTACAGATTGGGACAAAGCCTACGAATCGCTTTTGAGATGGAAAATAAAAATCACTAAAGAAGCCCTTGACATTTTTTTAGACCAAAATTATGGCAGATTAGTATACCTGGAAAGTTCGACAGTAAAACAACCTCTTGAAAATTTAGTCTTGAGTAATTCCATGAGGCTAGCCGTGGTCGGTATGGTAAAAACTCTTTCTCAGGAAGTTGCTGATAAAGGCATTACGGCCAATATCATTGCGCCTGGTTATCACGATACTCCTGCAATTGATCGATTGGTCAAAAACAAAGCTTCAAATTTGCACGTCAGTGAGGAAGAAGCTAAGTTGTTGATTACTAAAGAAGTAAAAGTTGGTTTTTTGGGCGATGCCCATGATTTAGCAAGTATGGTGGCTTGGATCCTTTCTCCACATAGCAAATTCATTACTGGTCAAACGATCAGCATGGATGGAGGAGTTATCAAAGGTACGATGGGCTAATGCACCTCAATTAATGTGATGTAGGTAAAATGGTGTTTACCTTTTCTCCTTTTTTTACGGTTATTAATGCAGTCGCAATAGCTGCTAGAATCAACAAGACTCCTGCAAAAGTGATGGCAAGTCTGGAATCATTGTGAAGGAAATGCTCAAGAATATAACCGAAAGTCACGTTTTGTAAGATCATTGGCAACACAATCATCATATTGATAATGCCCATGTAAACACCATATCTTTCTTTTGGAATTTCTGAAACTACCATTAAATAAGGAATACCCATCATGGAAGCCCAGCCGATTCCAAAACCAGTGATAGCTACAATCAACAAGTACTTATTACTCAACCAAGGAAAGAACAAAAATCCAGTTGCCGCAAGGAGTAAACATATTATATGAACCCATTTGGGTGAGTATTGGCTAGCAAGTCTTGCAAGCAGAAATGCTGTAAGGAAAGTCACTATATTATACCAGCCGTTGATGAGACCTGTCCAGCTTACGGCTTCCTCGTATCTCTGAGGATCTGATCCTGGAGTAGCATTCCACACAGACAAAGCAACACTTTTTGAGGAGTTTTGCCAATAACAGAATAATGCATACCATTGAAAAAGGTATACCAATGAAAGTTGCCACATGACCCTTGGCAT
>JAKQLF010000312.1 GCA_029567325.1 Bacteroidota bacterium
TTGCATAGCAAAACCATCCCAATCATCTTGGGATAGACCATCTTCAATTGAGACAATTGGATATTTTTCCACCCAAGTCTGGTATTTCTCGACCAATTCTTTGTTGCTTAGTTTTTTACCTTCCATTTTGAGATCATAAAGTCCATCGGCAAAAAATTCACTAGAAGCAGGATCGAGAGCAATACAAACTTGTTTGCCTGGTTCATAACCAGCAGCTTTAATAGCTTCGATGATTAACTCTAGAGGAGCTTCATTGTAGTCAAGTTTAGGAGCATAACCACCCTCATCACCAACGGTTTGTTGGAAACCTTTACCTTTGAGGATTTTGCCTAAATGGTGAAAAATTTCTGCATTCCATCTAATAGCCTCAACAATAGAAGGAGCACCAACTGGAAAAATCATGAATTCTTGCATATCAACACTGCCTAAAGCATGCTTGCCACCATTAAGAACGTTGGACATAGGAATAGGCATAATGAACTCAGTGGTACTGTTGCCAAAAAGTTCAGCAACATAGGCATAAAGAGGCATTTTTTTAGCGATGGCGGCAGCTTTCACACAAGCCATGGAAACTGCCAAAATAGCATTAGCACCTAGTTTACCTTTGTTTTTGGTGCCGTCTAAATCAAGCATAACTTGATCAATTTCAGCTTGCTTGGTGACATCCATGCCAATCACTTTTGGAGCAATGATGTCATTGACGTTGGCGACAGCCTTAAGTGTACCTTTGCCTAAATAGCGATTTTTATCTTCGTCACGCAATTCCACCGCTTCATAAATACCAGTCGAAGCACCAGATGGAACAGCAGAAAAAACTTCAGTACCATCATCTAAGCGCAGAGTGACAGCGACAGTTGGATTACCACGAGAATCCAAAATTTCTTGAGCATTAATCGAGGAAATAGTCATATTAGACCTTTCTATGAATAATTAATATTTTTCTGGTTTTGACACCAGGAAGTTGAGGCGCGAGTGGGATTTGAACCCACGAACGAAGGTTTTG
>JAKQLF010000320.1 GCA_029567325.1 Bacteroidota bacterium
TAATTTGGTCCATAATCCAGATGAGCAACCGTCGAATACAAGCTTATGGACGAACCATCAAAAGCTACAGGAGCATCCCAAAATACATCTAACCCAAGTTGCAACAAGTCTGTACTTATGGTATCATTTGAAGAATTCAAGTGGTTCATGGCATTTTTTTGGTACACTATTCCAGTGCCAACATTAAAAACGGTCTTTTTGCCATGATAAGTTCCCACGGTATAAGGAGTTAAATTGCTTTCTTGGTCCAAAAACTGAAATTGAAAATACCCATTATATTGAAACTGTGGTGACTGACTGGAAAAATTAGAATTTTTGGTAATTACACTAGTATAAACTGGCGACTTTTGGAAAGCAAGCGGTTGAGCTATTGATACTCTATAATCAAATTTACCTAACTTACCTTTTGCAAAAACACCTAATTTTCTAAGAAATTGATCCGTAACATCATTGGTTGTTTGTTCAAAAAGTGGTGCATCAACGCCCATGATCGTACCAGCAGAAGGTGATGCAAATCTAGCCAAACCACTCCAACCAGATAAGCCTATCCCAATAGATAACTTAGTTTTGTGCAGCGCATATTCTGAATAAATATCGTGGACAAAAAAAGAAGGTTTTCTGTCGCCAATAAAGTTGAAATTATTTTCTCCAAACTGGCTATAAAAAAATACTCTTTCTGATAACTGACCGAATAGCTGAACTCTAAAGCGTCTAATCCCAAAATCCGTTCCCGATTGTTTTGGTTTCCCAAATATTGTCGTTCCCGGATTGTAATCGCCTGTACGTATCCAAAACTGAGATACAAAAGATAGTTTCAAATATTGATCTCCACTTTCGTTGAGATATAATTTGCCATCTTTTAGCGATTGACTTAATATTGATGTAGTGGTGCTGATGAATAGCACACACAAAATTATATATTTCATAATCTACATCAATTTATTGAACAGATTTTACCATCTTTCTACCTGCCAATTCATGATTAGACAGTGGTTTATGATTTTCCAATCCAATAATGGTCACGATGCCTCCTGTTGACTCATAATCATGCTTGAAATGTTGAAGATTCTCCATGACTGAGTGGTCTGTCAGCTTTGTGGTTTGCAAATTTATGGTCACATTAAATCCTGGCGGAATACTCTCGAGCCTCGA
>JAKQLF010000332.1 GCA_029567325.1 Bacteroidota bacterium
TAAACGCAATTTCAAGAGCAGCCCCTTTTTTCTAGTCTTGCATCACCGTACAGACTAGTGCAGTTTTTTCCTTCCATCATTTTTTATTACAAATATATAAATTATTCATAATATATATTTAGATGTGTCCTAACCTCAGGCTCGAAGCTCGTGGCTCGAAGCTCGTGGCTCATGGCCAAAAGCTGTAAACCAATAATTAAAATTCACCGCATTTCCCATGGTTTTGAATCACAATCGGAAATGATTTCAGTCAATTATTCAGAAAAAATTCCGTCATATTTTGCAATCGTTTTAAAGAAATAACGATGAGAGCAAAATTAATAATACTTATTTGCTTGATTCAATTCTTTAAAGCCACATCACAAGAATCCATAGAGGACAAATCTGAAGTATGGCTTGGAGTCATAACAGAAGTGGAACTAGGAAAGTTTTCCATTTGGAACGACGCTCATTTTGTACCTGGAGATTTTACCATTGTCAGAACAGGACTAACGTACAAATTTGCAATTAAAAAATGGCAACCAAAATTAACTCTTGGTTATGCACATTTATGGCTTCACTCCAATGATCCAAAAATAAATTTCATCCATGAAAATAGACCTTGGGGTCAATTGATTTGGAGTAATAATTTTGGAAATCAAAGCATACTACAAAGGATCAGATTTGACAGCAGATACAAAAAATTAGTTGATCCAAATGATTTAGAACAATATACGATATCACATAATTACCGCCTCAGGTACCTGCTCCAATATAAATATTATTTAAAATCAAAACAAGCAACCACTCGCCCATTTCTGGCAACAAGTTCAGAGGCATTGGTCAATTTTGGAACTACCATAAAAGACAATGTGCGCATTGATCAGTTGAGATTTTTATTGGCAACAGGAATTAAAAAGAATAATAGTACCCTTCAAATAGGATATTTAAATAGACTAAAATTGGATGCTAAAAACGACTCCAAAATCATGTATCACACATTGATGGTACTCTATTTTCAAACCATAGATTTTAGAAACCAACACAAAAAATAAATCATGTCAGATTCACGAACCTACTCCAATTTAAAAATGAAAAAGAAAATAGTGCGACAAAACAAGGTAATCCTATTTTTGTCATGCGTGCTTGTTGCATTTTTAGGAGCTTATTTATTAAGGTCGGAAGATTTTACTCAAACGCAAGATTACACCTTATTTCTATTATTTCTTTCCATAGGACTTTGGATAACTGAAGCCATTCCACCTTTTGCAGTGGCCATCCTCATAGTGGGTTTTCTTGTTTTTTCAATGGGCAACAACCCAGAAGTAGATGTCAATAATTATGTTTCTACCTGGTCCGATGGTGTAATTTGGCTTTTCTTAGGTGGGTTTTTTATAGCTGAGGGTTTGAAAAAAACCAAACTTGATGAATCCATTATGGCCTGGATGTTGCCAAAGCTGGGTACTTCCGCAGAAAGAATATTATTGGGAATCATGATGATGACTGGAGTTTTGTCCATGATGATGAGCAATACCGCCTGCACAGCACTAGTACTTGCGACTTTAATGCCAATAGGTACATTACTTGGAGAAAAGTCAAATTTGATGAAAAGTTTACTTTTGGGTATTCCTGCCGCTGCGTCTTTTGGTGGAATGGGAACCATCATAGGGTCAGCACCCAATGCAATAGCTGTTGGTGCATTGAGTGGTATGGGCATTGAGATTTCGTTCGTCGAATGGATGATAATAGGAACACCCACAGCTATCGTTTTGATCTTTCTTTTCTATTTATTCTTAAGAAAAAAATATCAACTCAAGGGCGTTCATGTTGATCCCAGTGTATTAAATTATGGATCAACCAATGTTGAATTAGATGTGGAGCAAAAAATTCAAAGGAGAATAGTCCTCGCCATCACTTCTATCACCATGTTATTTTGGTTTACCTCTGAATGGACGAAAATACCTGTTGCTGCTATTTCAGGTATTCCTATTGTTTTGTATACCATGCTGGGTATTATTAATGCAGATGATGTCAGGGCACTGCATTGGGATACATTGATGTTGGTTGCGGGTGGTTTATCACTTGGTTTGGCGATCAAAGAGCAAGGAATTGTTGCTTATTTTATTTCGAATATTGAAGTAGTAAATCTCAATCCGATATTATTGGTTTTAATATTCTCACTTGCTACTGTCAGTATATCCAATTTTATGAGTAACACTGCAGCTGCAACCATTGTCATTCCGATTGGTATATCCTTATTGAGTATAACTAGTGGATTAGATGAAGCAATCATGCCCATTTGTATAGGACTGGCTGCTAGTTGCGCTTTACTTTTACCTATTTCGACACCGCCAAATGCACTTGCTTACAGCACTGGTTTGGTCGAACAAAAAGAATTTTATCCTGGAGGTATTCTATCTGCAATTGTAGGACCTTTCATCATCATGTTGTTTACGCTAGCTTATTTTTTCATCTAAAACTGAAGTCAGCATGCTGTATGACCTTGGTCACCTCACTGAGAAAATTTGATAGCTAAATTAGATTATTATACATATTCAACTAAAACTAAAAAAGATGAAAATTAAAAAAATTCTTGTGCCTTTTGACATGTCTGAAGCTGCCAAAGTTGCACTAAAATATGCCATAGAATTTTGCCAAGTAGATCACGATTTAGAAATCCACACGGTAACAATTCCCAAGGAAACCATTATTTATGATGGACTTCAAATTTCAAATGCTATCAAAGCTATTAAGGATGCACAGACAAAGTACAGAGGAGAAATCAAGATGCATTTCCTGACAGGAGAATTGATTGAAACCATCATTTCTCTGCAAGAAAAATTGGGCATTGATCTCATCATCATGGGAACAAACCAAAAATTGCAAACCGAAGATGGTAAAACCAAAACCTCAAGATTGGTTTTGGAAGCTGACTTCCCGGTACTTGTCGTCCCCAAAGAGGAAAAAGAATTCAACATCAAAAAAATGGTGGTTGTAATGGACCGAAACGAAATTGATGACGAAAACACACTCAATGTTTTGTTGGCGTTGGCACAACAATTCGAAGCCAAAATCCAAGTGCTCACCATCTACAAAGATGAAAAAGAATTCGAACATGATCTTGCCGACGAAAAAATTGAAGCGCTTTTGGAATATCATTTAGGCAGTTTTTATGAAAACCATGCTTTCAAAAAAGGCAGTGATTTGGACAAAGCGATTTTTGAATACGCTGAAAATAATCAAATGGATTTGTTGGCCATTTTGCCGAGAAATCACACTACTAAAAACACTCCTTCTAAAGGCAAGTTAACTGAATTACTCACACTCAAAACCAATATTCCATTACTGACCATTAATTGATAATTGAATTAACAAAAAACAAATAAATTATGAGCAATTCTATTTCTGAATTAAAGAAAACATTCGACCCCAATGTGTACGGCTTAAAAAATGTAAACGTTTTACAGAACTTAAGCCAAGAAGAACTTCAAAAAATTACAGTTGAAAACAACATGGGTGTGGAAACTGAAAATGGAACTTTAGTCGTCAATACGGGTAAATTTACAGGAAGGTCTCCTCAAGACAGATTCATCGTCAAAGATGAATACACCGAAGAAAAAGTTTGGTGGGGCAAAACCAATAAACCAATCAGTCCTGAAAACTTCGACCGACTTAAGGCTGAAGTTGTAGATTACCTTTCTGGTAAAACCATCTACATCAAAGATGCATTCGTTTGTGCTGACCCTAGGTATCGTGTTTATGTAAGAACCATTACAGAATATCCATGGTCAAGTTATTTTGCTGGCAATATGTTTATTGGTCTTTCTGAAACTGAAAAAGAAGAATTTACGGAAGATTGGCTCGTGCTTTGTGCACCAGGTTTTGAAGCTCAAAATCCTAAAGAATATGGGCTAAGACAGGGCAATTTTAGTATACTCAATTTCACAAAAAAGATTGCGCTCATAGGTGGTTCTGCTTACACTGGTGAAATTAAAAAAGGTATTTTTTCTTCTTTAAATCTCATTTTACCCATTGAGCAAAATGTCTTGCCAATGCACTGCTCTGCCAACCTAGGAAAGAATGGGGATACAGCCATTTTCTTTGGATTATCAGGTACTGGTAAAACTACCTTGTCAGCTGATCCAGACAGAAGGCTGATCGGAGATGATGAACATGGATGGACAGAAGACAATACCATATTCAATTTTGAAGGCGGTTGTTATGCCAAAGTAATTGACTTAACACCAGAAAGCGAACCTGAAATATACAATGCCATCAAACCAGGAGCATTATTGGAAAACATTGTATTCAAACCAGGTAGTCGGGAAGTAGATTTTGAAAATGACTCCATTACACAAAATACGAGAGTCAGTTATCCCATCAGTCACATTGAAAATATTGCTGAAGGATCTCTAGGAAAAAATCCGAAGAATATTTTCTTCCTCACCTGTGATGCATTTGGTGTATTGCCTCCAGTATCCAAACTAACACCTGGACAAGCTGCTTACCATTTCATTTCTGGTTACACTGCAAAAGTGGCTGGAACTGAGGCCGGTATCAGCGAACCAGTACCTTCATTTTCCGCTTGTTTTGGCGAACCATTTATGCCATTACACCCTACTTATTATGCAGAAATGTTGAGCAGAAAAATGTTGGAGGCTGGTGTCAATGTTTGGTTGATCAATACTGGTTGGTCTGGTGGATCATACGGAGAAGGAAAGAGAATCAAATTATCTTATACCAGAAAAATGATATCAGCCATTTTGGAAGGTGAATTAGATCATGTGAATTTTGAGCAACATCCTATTTTTGGATTATTTGTTCCAGTTGCAATTCCGGGAATTCCAGAAGAAATTTTAGACCCAATCAACGTTTGGAGCAGCTCAAGGGCCTACATCAGTAAGAGTATATCTCTCGCCCACTATTTCCACATCAACTTCGAAAAATTTGCCAGTCAGGCATCACAACACATCATCGAAGGTGGACCACTTATTGATCAACACCACCATTTAGAAGAACATTTCTAAGAGTCACATTTCACATACTATTCGGAAATAGAATCCACATTTTAAATGTTAATTCCATTATCCGAATAGTATTATAAGGACGCCTGCAAAAACATATTACAGGCGTCTTTGGTTTCTAATGTCATCGACATCAGACTGTGCTAGTCATGTCGTTTTTTATTTAAAATTTAATTTAATTGTTATGGAAAAAACGTTCAATTTACCTTATGAACCTCCAGTAAAATATGCCAAAAAGGTTGCCTATATGTCAATGGAATTTGCCATAGATCAAGCACTGAAGACTTATTCAGGAGGCTTGGGATATCTTGCTGGCTCCCACATGCGAAGTGCCTATCAGCTCAAGCAAAATTTGGTTGGTATTGGCATGCTGTGGAGATGTGGCTATTATGACCAAGAACGAGATGGACATGGTAATATGGTCGCCCAATTCAGGCGGAAATACTATACCTTCCTCAAGGATACGGGAATCGTGGTAGATGTTATTATAAAGGACACTATTGTGAAGGTGAAGGCTCTTTATTTGGATCCATCTATTTTCGGGACAGTTCCAATGTATTTTCTCACGACCGATTTTGTAGCAAATGATGGCTTGTCGAGGTCTATTATGGACCAACTTTATCACCCCAACGACGCAACCAGAGTTGCGCAAAGCATTGTTTTGGGTATCGGCGGCGCAAAAGTAATGGAAGAATTAGGTGGTGTTGATTTATATCACATCAATGAAGCTCATGCACTCCCTGTGGCTTTCCATTTGTTGAGCAAATATGGAAGCGTTGCAGAATCAAAAAAACACTTAGTATTTACCACACATACACCTGAAATGGCTGGCAATTCGGTCATGCACATCCAATTATTGAATGAAATGGGATTTTTTGGTACAAATTCATTGGAAAAAGTGCGTGAAGTGACGGGCATGCATGGCGATCATTTTGAGTATACTCCAGCAGCCTTGAGAATGTCGAATCTTAGCAATGGGGTTTCAAAACTGCATGGTGAAGTAGCAAGAGATATGTGGCAAAATTATGCGGGTATTTGTATGATCAAATCTATTACCAATGCACAAGATGAAAAATACTGGACAGACCCAATATTGAAAAAAGCGCTTGAAGATAATGATGATGAAACGCTTATTTCTCGTAAAAAGGAGCTCAAAAAAACACTGTTTAGAGTAGTTGCAGATCAAGAAGGTGATCTTTTTGATGAAAACAAATTCACAATTGTCTGGGCTAGAAGATTTGCTGGATATAAAAGACCGGATCTCATTTTGAGGGATTACGACCGTTTTGTGAAACTCCTTCAAAACACCAAATATCCGGTGCAAATCATCTGGGCAGGTAAACCATATCCATTTGATCAAAGTGGCATCAACCAGTTTAATTTTATGACCAATTTGAGTTATAAAAATCCCAACATCAGTGTGCTCACCGGCTACGAACTTGGCATATCGGCTACACTCAAGAAAGGTGCTGATATTTGGTTGAATACGCCTCGTAGACCACAAGAAGCTTCCGGTACAAGCGGTATGACTGCCGCAATGAATGGAGCAATAAATGTTTCTACCAATGATGGCTGGATTCCAGAATATGCAGTTGATAAAGAAAATGCTTTCATCATACCAGAAGCAGATACTTCTATGTCATTTGACGATCAAGACAATCACGACAATTATTATTTAATGACCTTACTTGAGAATGAGATCATTCCCATGTATTATGAGCAGCCCGAGCAATGGCTACAAATGATGAAAAATAGCATGTTGAGTGTGACGCCTATGTTTGATTCCAAAAGAATGGCAGATGAATATTACGAGAAATTGTACAATCAAGATGTCATTTAAGATGTAATTGATTAGAAAAGGACAATTGGTAGAGACGCAAAATTTTGCGTCTTGATGAATTTCAATTCATTGCGGAATGAGGGACACATGGTAGTTCAATTAAGTAATTGATTAAAAAAAGGACAATTGGTAAAAACGCAAAATTTTGCGTCTTGATGAATTTCAATTCATTGCGGAATGAGGGACACATGGCAGTTCAAATAGGTAATTGATTAGAAAAGGACAATTGGTAGAGACGCAAAATTTTGCGTCTTGATAAATTTCAATTCATTGCGGAATGAGGGACACATGGCAGTTCAATTAAGTAATTGATTATAAAAAGGACAAATGTTAGAGACGCAAAATTTTGAGTCTTGATGATTTTAGTTTTTTATTAGCAAGACCGTGTTGAAGCATTTGGAAATCTTTGATTCAACACGGTTTTTGTTTATTTATTGCATTATTTTTATTTAATGGTATATCTATTCCAGATAGCATACCATAAACGATTAAACAGTAAAACGAATAAACAATTGGCAGCATATTTGGCCTAACAGTATGCAGTTTCAATAATTCAGAATCCTACTTTCGGTATTTTCTGTATCAAAAATCAATATGCCCTCTGTTTGATTATCCAATTGGCCAACCACTTCGCCATCTTTTGACCAAATGGCAGTTTGGCCCACGGACAAAAATTGGTCGCAGTAACCTATGCAATTGGTCATCAGAACGGGAATTTGGTATTTTTTAGCAATTTTAGGATAATGAACCATAGCTTTGTCAATACCCGATTGGGACTTTGCAACACTTGCCAAATAAATACTTGCACCTAATTGATGTGCAGTTTCTGCATGATTATCTTGTAAACTCTCAAAACAAATCGCTGGTGCTATACGGTCACTTCCAAGTTCTATAATTATTTGTTTGTCTCCGTTTTCGAAATAAGGAAATTCATCGCTGTGCAATTGCTGTTTAGAATAAATTTGCATTGCTTTGTATGGTTGAAATATCAACATCGAAATTCTGATTCCTGAGTCTGTTTTAATGGGTGCACCCAAACCAATAACCATGTTTGAATGATCACTGAATTGTTGGATTATTGCTAAACGTTGATCTGCGGGAGTCATTGCCAATTCCTCTGCCAATTCTGGTTCGTAACCAGTGATTGAAAGTTCAGGAAAAAACACAGCGTCAGCACTTAATTCTTTCGCTTGGGACAACAGTTTAATATGACTTTCAATATTTGCAACGATATCCCCTTTGACTGGTTTTATTTGAGCCAATCCAATTCTCATTTACATAAAATTTTGGTAGGTGATTAATTCAATCAACAAGATAAAAACAAATCAATTATTTCCAATGTTTACAAATTTCAAAGTATGAAAAAATAATTTAAACATGTCATTTCATAACTTCGTTTTAAATACCCAGAGGGGTTAATTATTAATAACCATGGATGAAGTCAATGGTAAAAAATGAAACGTGTATATGATTTTGGCGGGATTTTTGGCCTAATTTCCAAAAATCATGACAAAATCACAACGACTAATTTAAGATGTCATAGAATGCACCTATTGAAAATTAATTAATTAAGACTGGGATCAACTGGTTCATTGCTGATATGTAAAGTTTTAGAAGCAAAGACCAAAGCTTGAAGAATGATCAAAATAATAATTACAATTGCAAAGGCAAATTCAGATGATAATTTACTCATTTTATACGTTTTTTCCGAATCTGCAACTATTGATTTAGATTCATTTAATTGTATTTCAGAAAGCGCTCCTAAAAGCAATAGAGAATTATCTGCCATTTTTTCCAAGGCATTGTTTTGATTATTTTTTGCCTCCCAATTTTGAGGAATTTCTAGTCTTAATTGATCATAAATCAATGATTCTTTTTCGGTTAATTTGGTTTTTTCGTAAGCTGCCATATTTACATTGATCTTTGAGATCATATCCTGTATTTTCACATTGGGAGTTTCACCAACTGGATCAATCAATGCTTCTTTAATTTCGTATAAATCATTGGACATGTTGTAAATATATGCTTCGGCTATGATCCTGTCTTGATATAACGTACTGATAAGCCCGATCACTTTTGAAGTGTGCATACGATCATTATAATTGGCATATAAGATTACTACACACAAGACAAACAAGACGGCTGCAGCGGTCAATTTATTTTGAATACTATATGTCCATTTCATGTTAGTCATTTTAAAGTTTTCAATATTTTATGTTTTCAGTGATTTACAGGACTTTGTTTTAGTAAAATAGGTTATTAGCCCAATATAGTTCGTTATCCGCCAAAAACGACTACATTGTTTATAAATATTGCAAATTAATAAACGACCAATGGAAAAGTCAATGGATTGGGTTCAACTTAAGGAAATTTAAAAAGAAAGAATATTTCTTTAAACCGTTATAAATTTTCATTCACTAAACCATTCCCCCCCCTATGTAAGAGCAAATTAATTTTTCAAATAAAAATATTATAAAATTCATCGCGCTCAATTTCTCATTCAAATTCAAAAAATTATTACACTAAAATATTAATTTCGTTCTTAAGACAATGCCTGCAAGGCCACCAATATCCATATGATAACTCCAAATCAAGAATTCTTCTACATCAGTGTCATGCATGCGGCCATGGGTATGAACATCATACTTCTGATTTTGTCCATCTACTTATTTAAATCTACACCAAATAACTTGCTGAAATATTACATCTATTATTTAATTTCAGCTTTAATGGTGATGATTGCGAAATATTTCACCATCTCTTTTAATTCCGGGACAACAAGTTTGACAGAGGGAACCTATTTAGAATATCTGTGTGCGACCATTTTGGCCATACCCTACTCCTTTTTTTGTTACGAAGGATTCAAGGTTCGACAAGGCACCAAGGGTTTGAAATGGGCTTGGTGGACATTATTAATACTGAACTTCATCCATCTATTATATACGGCATATGCATGGATAACAAACATTGAAAAACACCAGGAGAATGTATTTGGAATAGTCCTTCTTGCAATGGTTTTTGTTGCAAGTATTAATCTGATCATTCATGCCAGCCTTCAAAAAGGAAAGTCATTGTTTCAGATTTTCATCATCATAGGATGTGCATTCTTCATTACCTTTCTACTCATAGCAGCTATTCTTGAAAACCACCTTAAAATTGGTCTCACCAGGGGAATGGCTGGATTTTACATGGCCATCATCGGCGAAATGTTGTTTTTTGGAATTGCCATTGCTTTGAGCGTAAAGGACAAATATAAGGAAGGTCAGGAGTTGAGGATCATAGGTTTGCAGTACAAATTGGAGATAGAACAAGTAATCAATTATTTTGCAGTCCTGATTAATGAACACGCAACCATTGACATTATGTTGTGGGATGTAACCAAAAATTGCATTTCAAGGCTTGGTCTGCAGGATTGTGTCATATACCTCAAGGATACACATAGAAACGTATTGATTCAAAAAGCTGCCTGGGGCCCCAAAAACCCTGCAGGTAATACCATTATAAATCCAATAGAAATACCAATAGGACAAGGAATTGTTGGCAGTGTAGGGCAATCTGGCATGCTTGAAAACATCAGTGATACGACCAAGGACGAAAGATATATTCTGGATGATAGCATGCGTTTTTCAGAATTGGCCATACCCATTTTGAGCGGCAAAAAAGTCATCGGCGTGCTGGACACCGAACATGAAAATAAAAATTTCTATACCGATAGACATGTACAAGTATTATCTACTATTGCTGCCTTGCTTGGTGATAAAATTGAAAACATGACCATTCAACATGCAAAGCGTGAAAAAGAAATGGAGGTTTTAAAATTGGAAAATGATTTGTCGGAGTGGAAATTATCTGCACTACGAAGTCAAATGAATCCTCATTTCATTTTCAATGCCATGAATTCTATTCAACAATTCACCTATTCAAATGATGTGGACAGTGCCAACCATTACATCACTAAGTTTTCGACCTTGATGCGCAAAGTCCTCAATTCCTCTCAAAAGTCGCTCATTACCATTGATGAGGAATTGGAAATCCTAAAATTGTATTTGGATATCGAAAATTTGAGAATGGAAAATCAGCTGAATTTTAATATTGAAGTGAATGAAGACTTGGAAACAGACGCCATCAAAATACCCTGTATGGTTGTACAACCTTTCATAGAAAATGCCTTAAAACATGGACTTTCAGGTATAAATGGCATCAAAACAATTGACATTCAATTTGAATTAATTGACGAGGATATTTTGTTGGTTACCATTAAAGATAATGGCATCGGTATCAGCAATAGCTTAATGCAAAAAGCGAAAAACATCAATCCTTTTCAACATGAATCCAAGAGCTTGAATATAGTTGAGAATCGGCTGAAAAGCATGCGCAAAGAAGCTGAATTTAAGCCTTTTATCATGGAAGATATTTTGGAATCTGGTGTGATTGTTGGCACTAAGGCTTCTATTTTTATTTCAATTTAGGATAAGCTGTCAGTTTTCAGCTTTCAGCTATCAGATTTCAGCGATCAGATTTCAGCGGGCACATTCAAGCCGCGAGCTTCGAGCCACGAGCAGCGAGCGCGGAGAGCTTCGAGCTTTTGTTTATTCGTTTATTCGTTTATTCGTTTATTCGTTTATTCGTTTATTAATACATTTAGGTTTTCAACTTTATGCAGTATAGACGTAAGGCCTTGCGCCCCTTCCATATTTTAACATACCCGACGTACAGACGCAGGGCCTTAAGTCTCTCCATATTTAACAATACCCGACGTACAGACGCAGGGCCCTGCGTCTCTCCTTGTTTGCAAACTTTTTACTTTATGAACTTTCTACTTTATGAACTCTTTCCAGCAGTTCAGCAATTCCGCAATTCCGCAATTCAGCAATTTCGCAATTCCGCAATTCAGCAGTTCCGCAATTCAGCAGTTTCGCAGTTCAGCAGTTTCGCAGTTCAAGCAATTAATCGCAAGGACCAAGAAATGCATGAAAAAACATGTTTTGGGAATTTGGCACCATACTGGAAGCCTTAAAACCAGGCTTTAAAACGACTTTGCCAGCAGATTGAAAAGTCACATTGGCATTACCACTTATTTTTCCATTGCCTTTGGTTTCTATCAATGAAGCATAGTTCCAATTTCCGGAGACAATGTAATCCTGAATGTTTTGATTGAGCGGGCATTGATTACAACTTTCTAGACAAGATTCATCTACAATAAAATCGGTCATTTCATCCACACTGACTGATGCCCATATAGGTTGCATCGTAGCTGACAAAGAAGGTTCCATGATGGTATTGGTACCCGGCGTGTGAGAAGCGTCAAAGAGGTGACCGTATTCATGGGTTTGCAGTAATTTTTGCAAAAACAGTGTATTGATGTCGGGGTGTTTTTCCAAAAGGCAATAATTGTAGAGACCTATATCGTCGCAAGCTCCTCCGTATGAAGCATAGCCAACCACATCATAATTGGTCCCAGAAACTAACTCGTAGTCATACAAGTCTCCAGTCGTCCACAGGTGCCCCATATCTGTGTGTAAATGTACGTCTGCCCAATCATAAAAATCACTAATCAAAT
>JAKQLF010000339.1 GCA_029567325.1 Bacteroidota bacterium
TTCCAAGTGGGTTGCCGTTTTTGTCTACTGGTAAAACACTGTGCATCGAGGAAGAGAAAACGATGGCCCGCACTTTTCTTTTGGATGAAAGCAAATGGTTGTTGATGATGCTTTTGAGCACAAAAAGTGCTGTGATGAAAACCTGCTCAGGGTCTTGTTCACTGATGTGGGTATGATTGTGGAAAGTAGGATAAGCCCCTTTATTACTGGCTATTTGTTTTCCGAGCATGTCAAAAACCACTACTTTGGTAGAGGTTGTTCCTATTTCAAGTGTGATGATGCAGTCCATATTTAATCTTTTTTTCTAAAGTCTTTAGGCGATAAGCCCGTTACTTTTTTAAAGGTAGAGGAGAAGTGTTGTGATGAATAAAAACCAGTGCGTAAGGCAATGTGGGTCATGGAAATGTCCGTATTTTTGATCAATTTTATAGCTTCAGTGATGCGCAAACTTATCAAGTAGTTTAATGGCGAAAACCCACTGTGATTTTTTACTTTATCGGTAAAGGAGGTGATCCCAAATCCGACAATTCCTGCCATTTCGGCAACTGTCCATTGATGACTGAGGTTATTCCTGAGCATCTTATCTAATATCAAAAACTGTTCTTTAAAATCTGTATTTCGTGCACTGTTTTTTCCAATACACCTTGCTGTTGAAATGATCAGTTCATCAACCAATGCATAAGTTCTGGTTTTAAACCCAAGCTCCTCGTTGGCAATTTCTTTCATAATTTTTGAGACAATCTCTGCAGGAAACTTACATTCCGGGATGATGGCCGGGTTATAATGTTTGATTAAATTAAGGATGACTTTAAATTCAGCATGATGAATTCCGCTCCATAAAGGCTTATGAATGTTTTGCGCAAACAAGCTTTCTACATTTATCCTTATTTCATAAATGGTGCAAATATCAAGGGATGATTCTACCCATGATATCGTTGATTTTGGATATACCACCAACAAGTCATTTGGTAAAATGGTAAAATATTGATCATCGATGATCCACTCAATATTGCCGGAAATGAGGTGGAACATGGTAATTTCATTTTCCTTCACAACATATACTGGCCTTTCTGAAGCAGCATTGAAATTGAGCGTGCGAATGTAAAAGGGGTCAGAGGGAAGGCCTCCATTGTTTGTTTGACTATCTGTATTTGTTGGTTCTTTAAGCATAAATGTGCAATCGATGTCCTTCTTATTTCGCGAAACAAAGTTATAATATAATTCGATGAAATATTTTGGTAGTTTATTATATTTTACTTTATGATTTTTGTAGAATAATAAGAAGGAATAAATACTTGTATTCTTTACTTTAGATTGAGTGAGGCACCATTTTTACTCATTACGAAGGTAAGAATATGGAATGAAATGTAAACAGTAAAGGCTGATTTATCCATTTCAAAAACACCAACATCTTCTTACTGAACCAGAGGATCTTGAAGACTTAATGTTCTGATAATCTGAGCGTTAAATATATGTTGGATCAAATAATGTTGTAAGGCTTTTTTAATATAGGGGTTGTAATGAAAATTTGCACCCCTTTTTTTTTCGTCAAAAAAGAATGCAAATTAATTCAATATTCTTAGAACATGTTTTCATTTTTTTGTGATGCACTTACCACCTATCATTCGAATTAATTTTAATTTAAATGAAATTTTACATAAAAAAAAAGTCGGTCATGTATCACATAACCGACTACAAAAAACAAAGATCATTATATTTTAGTTGGGCATAACCACCGCGTCAATCACGTGAATCACCCCATTACTTTGGTATACATCCTTGATCGTTACTACAGATTTTCCGCCCTTTTCGTCTACCAGAATCAAATCTTTACCTTGCATTTTGGCAGTAATTTTGCCTCCAGCTACGGTTGTAAATGTTGCCATTCCCTTACCCTCATCAATGGCCTTTTTGATTGCCTTTGAATCAAAATTTCCAGCTACAACGTGGTAGGTTAGAATTTTTGTCAAGGTGGTTTTGTTCTCTGGCTTTACCAAAGTTGAAACTGTTCCTTCAGGTAATTTATCAAATGCGGCATTGGATGGTGCAAAAACGGTAAATGGACCTTCGGACTGTAAGGTTGACACCAAGTCAGCTGCTTTTACGGCTGCAACCAATGTGGTGTGATCCTTTGAATTTACTGCGTTTTCAATGATATTTTTGGATGGATACATAGCTGCTCCACCCACTTCTACTGTTTTCTCTTTTTGAGCAAGTACCATTGTCGAAATGGCCATAGCACAAAACATAACTACTAACTTTTTCATATTATTTAATTTATTTTTAAAATTGTTTGTAATGTCATTATCTACGTGAATGAATCAATTTTGGATTCACATAAGTTTTATTATAAATTGGATTTAAATTAAATTAATATTTTTTACAACTTATAATATGTACATTATTAAGTGATTATAACTAAAATTTGATAAATTAATGATTGGTTAAAGAAACCTTAAAAGCATTTTATCAAGGTTTCGCATTGCATGCTGTTTCTTTTTATTTGGGAAAATATAACTGAAATGATTGCCTGAGTGCGGTAATCAACGATGTGATTCCACAGCTTTATAAAGGATATGTAATTTTAAACCTTGCCATTATTTTTGATAAGGCATTTGGATAATGGAATGGTGACAACAATTTTTCTTAATTCAAAGAAATTAGTCGACATTTGCCCAAACTCAAAGTGTTCTTATTTGAAAGGTAATCTGGTTTGTTTTTCGAATGTGAGTGACTTGAGATAAGTCATCGTAAAAAGTGTGTTTGCCAACGGTATGATGACTATGCATTTAATATTTTAAAAAAATTATGGATCATAATTTGATGAATTTAAATTGCAAGTGATAAATTAATTTTTGATAAACCGGTAAAACAGAATTTTATTTTTTATGTATGAAATAATACTTGCTTTCATTACTTCATTTTGTCTTACCTATGTAGCGATACCATCGATTATTCATATTGCTCGGAAAAAGAATTTAGTGGATGAACCGGGTGAAAGAACCAGTCACATGGTGTCAACACCTTCCCTCGGAGGTATTGCCATTTTTGCTGGCATGCTCTTTTCCATCATCATGTGGACTCCGTTCAACTATTTTGGAGATTTGCAATATATTTTGTGTGCATTCATCATCATATTTCTCATTGGAGCAAAAGATGATTTAGATCCCATTTCTCCGGCAAGGAAGTTTTTAGGAGAACTTTTGGCTGCAATCATTTTGGTTTTTAAAGCCAATATCATGTTGACCAGCTTTTACGGAATTTTTGGCATTTACGATATTCCTTATATCGCTAGCGTCTTTTTATCAGTTTTCACCATCATTGTGATCATCAATGCATTCAACCTCATTGATGGTATAAATGGTTTGTCAGCAAGTATTGGGATTCTCATTTCACTCATTCTGGGCATTTGGTTTTATCAAATTGAAAGGTTAGAAATTGCCATCATAGCATTTTCGTTGATAGGCGCGAGTTTTGCCTTTTTGAGATACAACATTACTCCTGCTAAGATATTCATGGGTGATACAGGTTCATTGTTACTGGGTATGGTCTGCAGCATCTTGACCATTTTATTCATAGAGCTCCACAAAAATATGCCCGAATCTGCCTATTATTTCAAAGCTGCTCCCTCGTTTGCCATTGCAGTTTTGATTTTACCATTGTTTGATACCCTACGAGTTTTCACTTTACGCATACTCAGAGGTGTATCTCCCTTTCATCCAGATAGAAATCACATCCATCATTTGCTCATTGACAGTGGTTTGAGTCATATGCAAGCCACAAGTGTTTTGGTATTGGTAAACATACTTTTTATTTTCATGGCTTTCAAAATGCAAGGAATTGGCAATCTGAACTTAATCATTTTAATTTTGGCAAGTGCGATTTTACTTAGCTATGGTTTATCCACATTGGCGCACAAAAGAAGAAAGGTATAAATAACAGTAGTAACTTTTCTTGGCTTTCGATATTGGCTGTGTAAAGACGTGTATGATGAGTGTCCTAAGAAAAAGTTTAGGAAGATTGTCAACATTTCCATTTATCCAACTCACCTTATTCTGAATGAAGTCCTTCTGTTTTGTTGGTTTTGAGCTTCTGTACAATTCTCGCACTGGCAATTGACCGCAAATTGGGTTTCACCATATCCTTTTGCAAGCAAACGGCCTTTATCAACACCCAAAGAAACCAAATAATCAACGGCAGATTGAGCCCTATTTTGAGATAATTCCAAGTTATAATCATCGTCAGCCCTGCAATCTGTATGAGAACCCAACTCTATGTTTATATCTGGATTGAGTTGCAACATTTGGGCAAGACTTTCCAAAGTAGGTTTGGCGTCGTTTCTGATAAAAAACTTATCTGTATCATAATAGATGTTCTCCAAAACATATTCTTTGTCTCTTGTAATTCTATCAAGTGGAATTTCCAAGTTGATGGTGACAACACCTCCAGGCTCTGGTCTTTTCAAACCTTTGGTAGAAATTATGACCGATTTGGAGAGAAAAGAGTCGGCTCTCGCAATGAATTCATAAGACGTGCCTCCTTTCAACTGTTTGATAAAGAAACCATTTTTATCTGCTTTGTAGGCGATATTTTCACCGCTGAGTTCTTTCTGTCCCACGTCTGCTCTTGCTATAGCTTTTGGTCTTGTGGCGGGTTTATTTTTATCTGCTTGTTCTATCACCTTTCCAGCAACATAAATATCATAATCGTACACTTCTTCTTTGACTATATTGGTTGTATCTTTTTTTACAGGTGGTGCTACCACAATTGTAGAGTCTTTGGGAGCCGTAATTACTTCTTCCACGCTCAATTTTTCAAATAGGTAGACTTCATCAATGCCCAAGTTACCCCTGTTTGATGCAAAAAAGCCTTTCAATAGTTGCCTGCCTTGTAAAGGAGCATTGTCTACAATGTAGCTATAATCATCGGCTGGAGAATTGATAGGAGCCGGGAGTCTTTCTGGCCTGACCCATTTGCCATCTTTGAGATAAGTTTTGAAAATGTCTAAACCGCCCAGGCCAGGTAAAAAGTCAGAAGAGAAATACAAGGTATCACCATCTGATGTGGGGAAGTATTCATCTCCTTGTGTATTGATCATTTCGGGCATAGGAAAAGACTCAGACCATGCCCCTTCAAATCTGTCAGTGTACCATAAATCATAGCCATTTTGGTCGCCCTCACTTTTGGCGGAATAAATAAGTACACTGTCATTTTCTACCAAAGCTGGCTGGCCATAATTAAATCCATCTTTTTGAAACGGAAGTACTTCGGGTACACTCCACTGCCCAGTCTCGCTTTTACGGGAATTATAAATTCTGCAATATTGGTCTCCATTGGGCTCATCACTCATGCAGCGAGTAAAAAATATTTCTGTATAGGTTTTATTAAAGCATACAGCCCCCTCATTGTATTCTGTATTGATCATTGGGTCAAAGCTCGATGCAGTATTACCACTCTTGGGGGTAATGTATAAATCTGAAAATTTTCTATCTGTCCAATTATAACTCTGAGTGCCAGTAGCATCTTCTCTATCTGATGTAAAAACCAGGAAATCTCCTTCATACAAACATGGAGCATAGGAAGAAGCACCAGAACCAAAAACTTTATTGAGCTTGTAGAAATAGCCATTTGGTTTGGTTTGTGACAATATGCCTTCAATATTTCTGATTTCTTTGATCGACTCTTGTTGTAAGGTATTGATTTTTGCAAGCTCATTAAACAAGGCTAGGGCTTTCTGGTATTCACCAATACCTTTATAACCATAGGCTGTCGCTATTTTTGCTCGTATCCCATAGCCAAGTTTATTGGCTTCTTCATACCAACCAATGGCCGTTTTGGGCTGAAGTAGAAACTCAAAGGTCTGACCCAACAAATATGCTTTGTCAGCTTTTGTTTTTTGATCTTCAGCCGCTTCAAACTCGTCTTCTAGCATTTCTGAAGCTAGGACATATTGTTTGAGGTCAAAGGCAGATTGTCCTGTTTTTACTTTGTAAGAACTTGAGCAGCTGTTGAATGCCACTAAAAAAAGAATTAAAAATAGGCTTGTATATAATCGCATCAAGTGACTTTTGGATAAAAATAAAAAGACCTTCGTTCTATATCAAACGAAGGTCCTTTTATTTTTGTTTCCGACGGGATAATATTCCCTTAGAATTTATGTTTAGCTAACTGCTTTTGCTGTTTTTGCTGGTGATACACGCTTATTGATAGAGATATCATCAGTAAGATCTCTTACAATTGGAGTAGCTACGAAGATTGAAGAATAGGTACCCACCAAGATACCAACTAGAATTGCAAATGCAAATCCTTTGATGCTAGACCCACCAAATAAGAACAATACCAATACCACAAATAATGTAGTCATTGATGTAATAGTCGTTCTTGAAAAAGTTTGGTTGATCGCATCATTGATTACCTCATCTTTTGTTTTATTCGGATAAAGACCAAAATATTCTCTAATCCTGTCAAATACAATTACTGTATCATTGATAGAGTAACCAATCACTGTAAGGATAGCCGCAATGAATGCTTGGTCAATTTCTAGAGAAAAACCAGCCCAACCATACAACATAGAGAAAATACCCAATGTGATAATCGTATCGTGAAATAAAGCTATGATGGCTCCCATTGAATATTGCCACTTGCTAAATCTTATAAAGATGTAAATAAAGATTAAAATCAACGCAAACATACCTGCATAAAATGAGCTCTTCTTTATATCATCTGCGATCGTAGGACCAACCTTACTAAAGCTCATGATTTTAGAACCAGTATCCGTACCAGAGCTATTTTTAAATGCTTCGTATGTAGTATTACTGCCAGTGATGGCCTTCAAGCCTTCATATAGTTTGGTGCTTACTTTTTCATCTGCACCCTCACCCGTATCATTGATATTATATGAAGTGATGATATTGAATGTATTGTTTGCATCAATTTGTTTTACAACTGGAACCGATCCGAAAACATCTTTCAAACCTTGTCTCAATTTTTCAGAATTGATATCAGCAGCGCCATCAAGTTGAACGTTGTAAGAATATCCACCTGTGAAATCAACACCCAATTCAAAACCTCTCACGGCAATTGAGATCAAACTTGCAGCAATGAGGATACCAGAGAACATGTAAGCATATTTTCTCTTTCCTACCCAATCGTAATTGAGGTTGGCCAAAGATTCTTTACTTACGCCTGTCCAGAATGACATTTTCCTTTCGCCATCTTTTACATAACTGTCGATGAAAAATTTACCAACAACAACTGCTGTAAACATGGAAGAAATTACACCAACTATCAATACAACTGCAAATCCTTTAATTGGACCCAAACCGAAGTAAGCCAAAACGATGGCTGTAAGTATGGTGGTAACGTTGGCATCTATGATGGAACTGTACGATCCCGTGAAGCCATCAGAGATCGATTGAAGCATGGTTTTCCCTGCCCGCAATTCTTCTCGTATCCTTTCAAATATGATCACGTTGGCATCTACCGCCATACCGATGGTCAAAACGATACCCGCTATACCAGGAAGTGTAAGTACTGTACCAAAGCTAGACAATGTTCCAAATATCAAAATTATGTTTAATAACAAAGCCAAAACTGAAACAACTCCGCCTTTAGCATAATAAAATATCATGAAGCCCAAGACTAAAAGAAATCCCAGAACCAAAGACAAAGTAGATTTTTGGATGTTTTGCTTTCCTAATGTAGGACCTACTTGCGCTTCTTGGATAATTTTTGTTTTTGCAGGCAATTTACCAACTTCAAGTATGTTGGATAAGTCAATGGCTTCTTGCACATTGAAACTACCAGAAATTACTGAAGAACCACCGGTGATTGCTCCTGTATTAACACTTGGCGCGGTTACTACTTGATCATCCAATACGATGGCAATTTCTCTTCTGTTGCCTTCAGCATTACCATTATATGCCTTGCCAGTTAATTCTGCCCATTTTTTAGCACCGGCAGCATTCATGGTAAGATTTACTTGAGGCTCACCTGTTATTTGATCTTGTGTTTGACCTGCACTGGTTACTACATCACCATCAATAGGTGCATTATCGGTATTGGGTTGTGTTTTGATGGCATAAAGCTCATATTGACCAGTAGGATTCCTAGTAGTCGGGTCTTGGTATGGCTTATATCCCCAAAGCAATCTCAAATTTTTAGGAAATAGATTCGCAATTTCTGGTCTTTTCAACATTTCAGAAATTAAATCTCTTTTGTTTTTATCAGCTACACCAACTACCGTTTGAGGGTATTGGACACCGTTTTGTCCATTGAGTTGTAAAGCAGAAAGTAATGGACCAACCGCACTAAGTGAAGCAGAATCCACAACAGTAGTGTCAGAAATACCTTTCAATCTTCTATCTGCTTCTTGAAGTGAAGATAGGATACCATTGTCTGTAAATCTATAAGTTTCCCAGAACTCAAGTTTTGCACTTTGAGACAAATATTGTCTTGCTCTCTGTGGATTATCAATACCTGGCATTTCCACTAGAATCAAGTCTCTATTTTCATCAAGAGAAACATTTGGTTGTACAACACCCAATCTGTCAATTCTTTCTTTCAACATCTTGTAAGTAAGATCAACTGTTTGGTCGGCCTTTTCTCTCAACTTTTTCTCCACTTCACCATCTGAAGTGTCCAAATTGATGTCTTCCAAAGATTCACTTTGTTGAAAAATAGTTGCTAGTTTTCTGTCTGGTGCTATTTTTCTAAATTCTTTCACAAACAATGAAACATAGTCAGATTGCTCAGTCAATTGTGCTTTTTTAGCAGCTTCAAGCGCAGCCACAAAGTCAACATCTTTTGCATTTCTGCCCGCAAGTGCCACAAGCAATTCTTGAAGATCTACTTCCAAAACAGAACTCATTCCACCCTTCAAGTCAAGTCCAAGTGCCAACTGTTGACTTTTCAAATCATTGTAAGTGTATTTTGCAATCAAAGGGATGCTCAGTATCGTTTCACTGGACATAGAATCCAAATACTTGGCTCTCGCATCTTTTTCAACAGCAGCTTTATCCGCCCCTGTCAGATTAGCACTCATTTCCTGAGCAAAATTATCAGCATCTCTTTCTACTCTCCCTGTTGGTATGAAGTAAAAAAACTGAAACAAACACACTAATAGGAGTAATACTAAAATTAGCTTTATCAATCCCTTTCCTTGCATCTTCTAATATGGTTAAATTTTTTAAAAAACTGCGCAAATATAATTCTTTTGATATTAATGCCTCCATTTATTTTATTTTCCTAATAAAATAAGCCTTTTCGAGTCAAGAATTTCACATTTAATTGCGGGTCATAAAGATATGGATTATATTATTCCAACATATAAAATTTTGTATTTATATGTTTATTTTTATAAAAGTCGCTTTAGTAGAAAATGCTATTTTTTGTTTGATATCCTTTTGGCAAAAAACATTGAATTTTTAGTCGCTCGATTCGCAACCCTATTGTGTACCTCATTGTTTAGTGGTAAGTTTTTAAAGTTTGATACTGAGATCGAAAAAAATAAATATATAGTCCGATCTTTTGTAAGCAATTAAATAATTAAAAATATCTCTACTTTTACGCCTTACTTATATACCGACCAAATGATTGACAATATTTTTTCCTTTGAAAGAAGACACATAGGCCCTTCGAAAGACGAAACTCGTAAGATGTTGGACTTGTTGGAGCTGGATAATATAGACCAACTCATTGATGAGACAGTGCCTGATACCATCAGGTTGCAAGAAGCCATCGACATCCCAGAAGCGTTAACTGAGTTTGAACTACTCCATCATTTAAAGCAAATTTCCATGAAAAATAAAGTTTATAAAAACTTTATTGGACAAGGATATTATGGCACAGTTACTCCATCTGTGATCGCAAGAAATATATTTCAAAATCCAGGATGGTATACTCAGTATACACCTTATCAAGCGGAAATTGCTCAAGGGAGACTTGAATCTTTGCTCAATTATCAAACGGTTGTAGCGGATCTTACCGGACTTCCTGTAGCCAATGCCTCCTTATTGGATGAAGCAACAGCTGCAGCTGAAGCGATGGCTATGATGGAAGGTATCAAAAATAAGCGAGCTAAAACTGTCAAAGCAAATAGGTTTTTGGTTGATGAAAATGTTTTTGAGCAGACGATCGATGTATTGAAGACGAGGGCTTTGCCACTTGATATAGAAGTGGTTGTAGCTCCATGGAAAACATTTGAGCTCGATTCCAGTGTTTTTGGTGTTCTATTACAATATCCTGATAGCACTGGAGCAGTACATTCTTACAGCGAATTTGTACAGGATTGCAAGAAAGCAGAAATAATGGTTTGTGTTGCGGCTGACATTCTTTCCCTAGCTCTTCTCGTTCCTCCTGGAGAATGGGGAGCAGATATTGCAGTTGGAAACACCCAAAGGTTTGGTATTCCATTAGGATATGGGGGCCCACACGCAGCCTATTTTGCCACATCAGACGAATACAAAAGGCTGATACCGGGTAGAATTATTGGTATTTCACAGGATGCGACGGGTGCTCCTGCTTTGAGGATGGCACTACAAACTCGTGAACAACACATCAGACGAGAGAAAGCAACTTCAAATATTTGTACCGCACAGGCTTTGTTGGCAAATATGGCAGCCATGTATGCTGTTTACCATGGGCCAAAAGGAATCAAGGCTATTGCCGAAAAGATTTACGAGCAGACAGCTTTGCTTAAGAGTAATATTTCAGCTGCTGGTTTTGAAGTGATCACCGCCCACCATTTTGATACCATAACCATCACAACGGGAGCAGAAAAACTAAAGGAAATTAAATCACTTGCTGAAGAGGCAAGGTTTAATTTTTTCTACAAAAACAACCAAGTAGCAATGTCAGTCGGTGAAGATGTTACCGATCAGGATATCCAGAAGATTATAGCTATTTTCGAAGAAGTGGGTGGCAAGGCTATTGGAAATGTTCAAATAGAGACTGAACTTCCTTCAAATATCAAACGCCAATCTGAATATCTTACACACCCTATTTTCTCTTCTTATGGAAGTGAAACAGAGATGATGCGTTACATCAAGCGGTTGGAAAACAAAGACCTTTCTCTTACACATAGCATGATAGCTTTGGGATCATGTACAATGAAACTCAATGCAGCAACAGAGTTGATGCCACTTAGTTGGACTCATTTTGCAGACATTCACCCTTTTGCACCTGTAGAACAAGCAGAAGGCTACTATCAAATATTTGAAGAATTGTCTGAATATTTGAATGTATGTACAGGATTTACTGCTTGTTCATTACAACCAAATAGTGGTGCTCAAGGGGAATACACAGGTTTATTGACCATCAGAGCTTACCATGAAGATAGAGGCGACCACCATAGGAAGATAGCTTTGATTCCTTCTTCTGCCCATGGAACCAATCCCGCTAGTGCAGTAATGGCTGGTATGGAAGTTGAAGTCGTAGCTTGTGATGAAAAAGGAAATATTGATGCAGCCGATCTTGAAGCTAAAGCCATAGCACACAAAGATAATTTGTCTTGTCTCATGATTACTTACCCTAGTACACATGGGGTCTTTGAAACAGGTATCAAACAAATTTGCAAGATTATCCATGACAATGGAGGTTTGGTTTACATGGATGGTGCCAATATGAATGCACAAGTTGGTTTGACAAATCCTGGAACCATTGGAGCGGATGTTTGTCACCTCAACTTACACAAAACTTTTGCCATTCCACACGGAGGTGGTGGTCCTGGAATGGGTCCAATTTGTGTAAATGACAAGTTAGCACCTTATTTGCCCGGACACGTTTATGCGAAAACAGGAGGTAAGAAGGCGATTCATGCAGTTTCAGCTGCAGCTTTTGGTAGTGCTTCTATTCTTTTGATTTCTTATGCTTATATCAGAATGTTGGGATCAGAAGGCCTCACAAATGCCACCAGGTTTGCTATTTTGAATGCAAATTACATCAAAGCAAGGTTGGAAAAAGAATACAGCGTTTTATATACAGGCGCAAAAGGAAGAGCAGCACACGAATTGATCATAGATTTGAGACCTTTCAAAACTTTGATTTCTGCAGAAGATTTAGCTAAGCGATTGATAGATTTTGGTTTCCATGCACCTACCTTATCTTTTCCAGTTGCGGGAACGATCATGATTGAACCTACAGAAAGTGAAGGCAAAGCAGAACTTGATAGATTTTGTGACGCTATGTTGGAAATAAGGAAAGAAATAGATGAGATTGCCAACGGTACCATGAATGCTAAATCAAATACTTTGACCAATGCGCCACACACTGCAATGGTAGCTACTGCAAATGAATGGCCTTATAGTTATTCTAGGGAAAAAGCAGTTTATCCTTTGCCATACATCAAAGATTTGGTCAAGTACTGGCCTGCTGTAAGTAGGGTTGACAATGCCTTTGGTGACAGAAATCTAGTTTGTACTTGTCCACCGATTGAAGAATATATGAAATAAATTTTTCTAAAAAACATCATAAAAAAAGGGCACTCAGATCATGAGCGCCCTTTTTTTTGTAGCTAAATTGTATGAAGACTTTTATTCATTTTCAAATGCTTTTAGCCTGGCCTTAAAATTGGTCATGGTTTCTTCAGCTAGCTCTTTTGCAAATTCCAGTTTTTCTTCTTCTGAGTTATCAAGGTTGAATGCCAACATAAACACATAGTTATTTCCCAATCTCCAGAAGTATTGAGATAATTTGTTGCTATACACACCATCATCGCCTGCACCGTCAAATTCTTTAAACATTTCAGAACCTGTAGCAGTACCAGCGTTTCCTGCTTTCATTCCATTGATGTATTCGGTTGCCCAAACTGGTGTTTCTTCTTCAAATGCATTTTTCATAATTTGAAGCATGACTCCGGCATTTGGTTTAGAGGCAGTTGTCCATTGGAAAAAACAACTTTCTGTCGTTTCGCTGCTACCACCATTTTTTGAATTGAAAGTGAAATCATCAGCATTCATCTCTTTCATCAAAAATTCCTTGCTCAATAAGTCACAAGTTGTAAATAGGGGAAGGTCTTTTACAGCTATGATTTCCTTTGACAAATCTTTTCCTCTTATGGCTGCTGCTTCATCTTTGCAAGCAGTAAAAAGCATTCCTGTCAAACCAAGTACCAAAATTAATCTCATCATCGTTTTAAAAATTTGTGCAAAAATAATATTTTTCTTTACACCTTCATTTTTTTTAATATATCCTTACTTTGACCTGCATCGTCAAATAACTTATCTTCACCATACAAATTGAATGGATGTCGAAAATAAAGGAATTATACCTTCAATATAAAAAGTGGTTTTTAGACACATACCTCAACGATAACACAAAGGTATTATTGCTAAAATCCATGATCATTTGGTTTGGAGCTTTTGTTACAGGTTGTATGGCAGTGGCATATGCCAAGCTCTTCCATATCTTCGAGGGATTTAACGAATGGTGGTTTGAAAAGTATCCTAAAATGGCATTGATCCTTGTACCCATTCTTTTTGTAGTGGCATGGCGAATGGTGGTTTCTTATGCCCCTGGCGCAAAGGGTAGCGGTATCCCGCAACTGATGGCCAGTCTTGAACTTGCAAGTGCTCAGGATAGGCATCTCATCAAATATTTGCTCAGTGCCAGAGTTTTGGTAGTAAAGTTTGCTAGTAGTTTGGTCATGATTTTGTCTGGCGCGGCAGTTGGTAGAGAAGGTCCTACTTTACAGATTTCGGGATCTGTTTTTAAAATAATTCAAGATCGACTGCCTTTGCATTGGCCCAGGGTATCAGACCGAATAATGTTGATGACAGGAGGTGCTGCAGGACTTGCTGCGGCATTCAATACACCACTTGGGGGTATAGTTTTTGTAGTCGAAGAACTATCCAGAGTACATATAGCCAGGATCAGAAATTATGTATTCACTGGGGTAATCATTGCAGGTCTCACCGCCCAATGGTTGAATGGATCATATTTGTATCTTGGTTTTCCTACCATTGATAATAGTGGATATAAAGTATTTTTTATGGTAATCTTGGTAGGCTTTGTTGTTGGCACAGCCTCTGCATTTATGACTAGCTTGATTGCTCAAATAGGCAGAATAAGAAAGAAAGTCACTTCCAAAACTGGAAACTATCTGATGGTGGGTTTTCTTGGATTGCTGGTTGCGGTGATGATGGTTTTCTTTTCTCCAGAAGGTATTGGTTCGGGAAAAGAACAAATGACCAACTTATTATTCGGCGTTTCAAAAACGGGGTCTGTCGATATGGTATTGGCCCGTTTTTTTGCCCCAATTCTCAGTTTTAGTTCAGGTGCTGCAACTGGGATTTTTGCTCCATCGTTGGCAACTGGAGCTTCCTTGGGTGGTTTAATCGCCGATTGGTTTAATCTGAGTGGGGGTGCTTTCAACTTACTGGTTCTAGCTGGCATGACGGGTTTTTTATCTGGATTGACAAGATCTCCTTTTACTTCTGCTATCCTGGTTTTGGAAATGACAGATAGGCATTCTGCCATTTTTCATCTGATGTTGGCGGCTATGGTTGGTTATATTGCCGCATATGCCATACAAAGAAAGGGAATGTATGAAAAGCTAAAAGAGGATTATTTAACTAAGGTAAAAGCTCAGCAACTAAATTAATTGAGTCCTCATAACCTAATAATAGTACAACATTGAAAAAAACAATTGCGGTCAAACTAAAGTCTTATTATAAAAAAGGTCAAGTTGAGATTGGCTGTGATGAAGCAGGTAGGGGCTGTCTTGCAGGTCCTGTAGTGGCCGCAGCGGTGATTTTGCCAAGTAATTTTAAAAGTAAGCTGATCAGGGACAGTAAGAAAATGAGTTTTGATGAGAGACAGGAGGCCAAGGCTATTATAATGGAAAAAGCCATTAGTTTTGCAATTGGCATTTTGGATAATCATGCCATTGATAAACACAATATTCTCAACGCTTCCTTTTTGGCAATGCATCAAGCCCTGGACCAAATGAATTTACAGGGAGGTCATTTACTCATCGATGGCAACAGGTTTATCCCTTATAGAGATTTTGACCATACATGCATCATCAAAGGAGATGATAAATTCCTGAGCATAGCCGCTGCTTCCATCTTAGCTAAATGCCACCGAGATGACATCATGGTCCAACTTCATGAGCAGTTTCCCATGTATGGTTGGATGGAGAATAAAGGATATCCTACAGAATTACACAGACAAGCTATCATAGAACATGGTCATACCAACTTTCATCGGAGGTCTTTCAGATTATATCCAGACCCTCTTCAACTCAATTTATTCCAACAAACCTTTGATACTATAAAATAGAAACCACCATATGGCACTACAAATAAAAATTTTTGAATTCAATGCCTTTCAGGAAAATATGTACATCCTCTATGATGAAACAAATGAATGTGTCATCATTGATCCGGGTTGTAGTAACAAAAACGAAGAAAAAATCCTGACAGATTTCATTGAGGAAAAAGGCCTCCATCCGACCATGTTGATCAATACGCATTGTCACATTGATCATGTGTTGGGCAATCAATTTGTTGCCAAAAAATACGATCTTTCTTTGTTTGCCCATGAATTGGAGAAACAAACATTGCTCATGCAGCCTTTGGTTGCTCAGATGTATGGACTTCCTTATGACCCTTCACCGCAAATCTCGGGATTTTTGAAGGAGGGTGAGGAAATTTCATTTGGTAATTCTCAATTGAAAATTTTGTTTGTGCCTGGTCATGCTCCTGGTCACATTTGTCTTTTGAGCGAAGTCAATAATATTTGCATCGTGGGTGATACCCTTTTTGCAGGAAGTATTGGAAGGACAGATCTTCCTGGAGGAGATTACGATACGCTGATATCTAGGATAAAATCAGAGTTATTTTCATTGGATAAGGATACAGTTATTTATCCTGGACATGGTGGGAGTTCAACCATAGGGAGAGAACTCAGAACCAATCCTTTTTTTAAATAAACAGCAATCAAAAGATAACGTATGTTAACTACTTAACCCTTTTTTTGTAATTGGGATTATTGTTGTTGGCCTTGGCGTTGTATTTACCTTTGTTATTTCCGCCACCATTATTATTGTTTCTTTTGTAGTTATTATTGTTGTTATTGTTGCTTCCTGGCCTACGTTTGTTGTTATTATTATAGGTATTATTGAATGACTTGGAAGATATCAAGTTCTCAATAGAGAAGTCATCTTCAAAACTCAATTGACCGTTTGTCATTTCGAATAAGTCATTCTTGATGATCTCGTCATTGACATAATGTTCTTTATTCCAGGTCTGATATGCCAATTTCATATAAGAAGCGATCACTTGAGAAAAACCTCTCTTTTTCTCTGGATCTTCCATCTGAAGTGCCTTTTTGATCATCTCCTGGATGTAACTCCCATAATGCCTGAATTTAAATTGCTGATGTGGGTAGTCCATATCAGGGTTGAATTTTACTTCTTCTGGCCTGTGAATAGTCACCCCTTCTGGTATCAATATATCTAGATCATAATTTGCTATTCTAAACAAATGATTCCACAATTTTTCTTGATAGTCCACCATAGCCCTATAATTGGGATTCATGATGCTGATCAAATTGATGATCTCCTTTATCACCGCTTCACGGTGGTCGTAATCTTCGATGGTTTTTGCGTAACCAACCAGATTTTGTATGTTTCTGCCATATTCCGAAATGGTTATATCTCCTTTCTCGGAATTATAAAGCATGTCAAAGTTCTTCATTTTCTTGGATGTTGTTTTGCAATATGAATTCCTTAATAGGATATTGCAAAAATGCTAATTAATAATTTGTGATCGTTATCAATGTTGATTTCTCCCAAATCAATCATCGAAAAACTATAGTTTTTATTCTACGGTTACTGATTTTGCTAGGTTTCTTGGCTGATCAACATTGCAGCCTCTCATAACACTGATGTAGTATGAAAGAAGTTGTAATGGGATCACAGACAATAATGGAGTCAATTGTTCCTCAATATAGGGAATTTCGAATGTATAATCCGCAATTTTTGAAATTGTTGTATCTCCCTCAGAAACAATTGCAATAACCAATCCTTTTCTAGCTTTTACTTCTTGAATATTGGATGCAATTTTTTCATGTGCACTTGCATTGGTTGCAATAACAAAAACCGGCATGTTTTCATCAATCAATGCTATAGGTCCATGTTTCATTTCTGCTGCCGGATATCCTTCTGCATGAATGTATGAAATTTCCTTCAATTTTAAGGCTCCTTCAAGTGCAACTGGAAAATTTATCCCTCTTCCAAGATAAAGCGCATTTTGCCTATCTTTTATTTCTTGAGCTATGTACTTTATTTTGTCGCTTTGTGCTAAAATCTCTTGAACTTTTGCAGGCACACTTTCTAATCCGTATAAAAGTTCTCTAAATTTTGCATCAGAAATGGTTCCTTTTTTGTGCCCTAATTTCAATGCCATCAGAATAAGGACGACCAGTTGACTGGTAAATGCTTTGGTAGAAGCCACCCCAATTTCTGGCCCTGCGTGTATGTATGAACCACAATCTGTAATCCTGGCAATAGAGGAGCCCACTACGTTTACAATACCATAAAGCAAAGCACCTCTTTCTTTTGCAATTTCCAATGCTGCCAAGGTGTCCGCTGTTTCACCAGATTGCGAGATGGCTATCACCAAGTCATCTTCTGATAAAATGGGATTTCTATATCTAAATTCTGAAGCATACTCTACTTCAACAGGAATTCTTGCAAGATCCTCAATCAGATATTCTGCAATCAAAGCGCTGTGCCAAGAAGTACCACACGCCACAAAAATAATTCGCTTGGCATGGTGTATTCTATTTTGGAATTGGTCAAAACCACCAAGACTGACCCAACCTTCATTTGCATTCAATCTACCTCGCATACTCTCAGCAATGGTGGTAGGTTGTTCAAAAATTTCTTTCAGCATGAAGTGGTCGTAACCTGCTTTTTCGAGCTGATCGATTTTGAGATCCAATTCTTTGATGTCAGGTTCTTGTATTTCGTTGTGGATATTTTTTATGGTAAATGTGCCATCTTTCTTCGCAATCACTATTTCCTCATCATTGAGGTACACCACTTTTTTGGTATATTGTATGATTGGGCTAGCATCAGAAGCGATAAAAAATTCATTATCTCCAATTCCTAAAACAAGTGGACTTGATTTTCTGGCAGCGATCAATTCGTTTGGATTGTTTTTATCGATCACCACAATTGCATAAGCACCAACTACCTTAGTAAGCGTTTTGGTCAAGGCATCTTCCAGTGAAAGATTATCTGTTTTCTTATACTCTTCGATCAAGTGGATCAAAACTTCAGTGTCTGTTTCACTCTTAAATGTGTGACCTCTGTCTATAAGTGCTTGTTTGATGGTAGCATAATTTTCTATGATTCCATTGTGCACCAAGGATAAATTTCCATCTCCTGATAAGTGTGGGTGTGCATTGAGGTCATCAGGTTTGCCATGGGTTGCCCACCTTGTATGACCTATACCTATATTTCCATGTAGGTCTGAAAGTATCGCAACATTTTCTAGCTCAGATACTTTTCCTTTTTTCTTTACTGTTTGTAGACTACTATTGATAACGGATATGCCCGCACTGTCATA
>JAKQLF010000342.1 GCA_029567325.1 Bacteroidota bacterium
GCAATTGGCTGCGCCAGCAATTCCTTGCTTATGCAAGGAGCAATACCTGTGGGGCAAAACATTATCTAATTTCAGCCAATCTGATAGCTGAAAACTGAAAGCTGATTGCTGTTAAGTAAGCAATTAATCAAATAAATTGGCCTGTCTGTTTTTGTTGAAACCGGGGATTTTCAAATGTTTGTATGCTTTTTCAGTGGCTTCTCTTCCTCTAGGAGTGCGCTGTATGTAACCTTCCATGATGAGAAATGGTTCGTGTACTTCTTCAATGGTGCCTGCTTCTTCTCCAACGGCTGTAGCAATGGTAGTAAGACCAACCGGTCCTCCTTTAAATTTTGCAATGATGGCCATGAGAATTCTGTTGTCCATTTCATCCAGACCGCTGTCATCAACATTCAACGCATTCAAGCCGTATTTAGCAATTTCTATGGTGATGGTTCCATCGCCTTTTATTTGAGCAAAATCTCTCACCCTTCTGAGTAGGGCATTGGCAATTCTAGGTGTACCTCGACTTCTTCTGGCAATTTCATAAGCACCATCATCTTTGATGCTGATGCCCAATATATCGGCACTCCTGAATATGATTTTCTTGAGCGTTTCTATGTCGTAATAATCTAGCAAAAAAGTAATCCCAAACCTGGCTCGCATCGGTGCAGTGAGCAATCCCATTCTGGTTGTAGCTCCAACCAATGTAAAAGGATTGAGAGAAATCTGAATACTTCGTGCGTTTGGTCCCGAATCTATCATGATATCAATGCGGTAATCTTCCATAGCACTGTAGAGGTATTCTTCTACAACATTGTTGAGTCGGTGGATTTCATCAATGAAAAGAACATCTCCCTCATCTAGTGAGGTGAGTAAACCAGCTAAGTCTCCAGGTTTTTCCAGAACAGGACCTGAAGTCATTTTCAAACTTGCTCCTAATTCTGTTGCGATGATATTAGACAAGGTTGTTTTTCCCAATCCTGGCGGGCCATGGAGCAAAACATGATCAAGTGCTTCTTCTCGTAATTTTGCTGCTTTGATAAAAACATCTAGATTTTCAACAATCTTTGGCTGCCCGGAAAATTCTTCCAGCCCTTTAGGACGCAAGGCTTTGTCAACCTGTCGGTCGTCTTTGCTAAATTGTGAAGTTGTTGGATCTAGATTAGGATTCATCATGCAAATATATCAAACCAAAACAGAATTGATAAACATCTTTTTCTAAGTTACACAAAGCCACAACCATTTATAAATACTAAAAAGCAGGAATGCCATTCTCAATACCCAACGTTGGCAATTTGCACATTACCTATTTCAATTACTTTACCGACTTTTCGACCCTTTTTACCAACTTTTATGCCCTGCCATTTAAAACCACAAGAATTATTGATTTTTATATGATCTAAGACGAGGGTGGCCCCAGGTTCGACAGTAATTGTACTTCCTTCCGGCATCGATACTCTACAACATAAATGAAGGTATGCTCCTGACTTTACCACGATGTTGCCAGTAAAGTCTCGCGCGCCTTTAAATATCAAAGTGTCATGGACTTCCAGCGTAAGGTTTTCTTTTGGAATACACCAGTCTGGCCTGAGCAATTTTCTTTGAAAAGTTTTTTCATCGCTCATGATTTTTCTTACTCTCCCAATTTGGCATGGCGTCAAGGCCATCTGACTGTTGTTGTAATCCATCAAGTTGTTGGAAGAAACTCCATCTTTGCAATTAATGTCTTCAAAACAGTTGGCATTATTTGGTGTGTCGTCGCAACCATCTGACATCCATGCGTGTGGCAGTCCAAAAACGTGGCCTATTTCATGGTTTAGTAGTGTAGCGTATGCCCATTCAGGACCGCCTTTTTGATAAATACCGGCCAATTTTACCACACTTCCTAGGGCGATGCCAGCCCCGTGATAAATGTCAGCACTCCTTTCCATTTTATCTGGAGGATAAGACATGATAAAAACATTGAGGATGCTATCTGCGTGCACCGCCAGTGATTTTATTTTCATATCGTAGTTGTTTTGTCCTGCTCCTTTATTTAAGAAAAATGCCAATTCTTTGTCTTCTAACAAGTGATGGTATTGTCCTGTTGTATTTCCAATATCTAAACTAGGCGTAATGTTGTACCTGTATCTTGGGTCTAAAACTGCAGTTTGATTTCCTCTTGGCAATTTCATTTTTTCATTTTTTTGCAATCGGAAATTGGCATTGTCTGTCATAAGCCAAAAGTATGGTTGCATGGCTTCGGCACTAAAATTATTGCGACCATCCAAATAATCAACCACATGAAAATTGATGTTTATTTGATAAAGGTGATTGAAGTCTTCATAAAGTGTGTCGGGAATATACTGCAATGGGTTGTTACAATCAGCAAGGGATTTTATTGCCACTTTTTCATTTATTGCTGAATTTGCCTCGAATGTATTGTACAATAACTTCCTATTACACGAAGGGAATACACACAATATTGATACCAGAAAATAAATACTTTGATGTGTTGCCTTTGTTTTGAAAATTTGAATGAAGAAGTGTATCTTAAATTTCTCGAACATGATCAAAAGCTGATTTTTTTTAAAGATACATCATTCAGAAATAGAGATAACCACTTTCAAGCTTGAAAATAGGACACCTTAAGTTCTGAATGATGTAAGTTGTTTTAATCGCAAAATCATAAAGTTTAAAATTGGATACTCCAAGGTATACACTTTTGTGAATTAACGCCAAATAGATGGCCAAGAAGGTGACCCGTTATTGAATTTTGAATCTAATAGGTAAAGTATATTGGACCTTCACCGTTTGACCTTGTTGTCTTCCGGGCGTCCATTTATCTTTCATGTTATTCATAGATTTGACCACTTTCAAAACCTCATTTCCCAATCCTGCACCAGGATCTCTGAGTATTTGAATGTCCTCTACCAATCCCTCTTTGCCCACCACAAATTGAACAAGAACAGTACCTTCAATGTGGGTCTCTTGCGCGATTTGAGGATAGACAACTTGATCATAGACGAATTTAAGTAACTTAGTTCTGGAACAAGCTTCCTTTTCTTTGTGCGATGCAACAAGGTCTTCACAACCCGGAAATCTGGGCATTTGCTCTACAAAAATAAATGGCTTGTCCTCTTTCATAGGCGGCGGTAGTGGCGGTGGTGGAATGCTTTTAGTTACCTGTTTTTCAACAACGAAATTCTCGGTTGGTGTGAGCTGTTCATCTACAAACGTAGGTTGATCCTCAATGAATTCCTCTAGGGGAATTTCAATGATTTTCGGAACAACAGGAGGAGGAGGTAGTTTTGGCGGTTCTGGTATGGAAGTACGAATACTTTCAGTGATCTCTTCGCTATATTCCAAGTCAATAACTTGCCACTTTGGCCTGAAATCAGGGATGGTCCAATTGATAGCCAGCAGCGTTGATGCGGTTGCAACCAACAAACCCCACAACAGAAATGACTTTGAATAAGAAAAAGCATCGACATCAGGGTATTGTGTTCTACTTAATAGGGAAGATTTCCAATTTTGGTCAAGATATTTCTGGGTAAGTTTTGGGAAACAATTTCCTGACCGCTTTTTAATCACCCAAACAATGGCCAAACTGAAGCAAGTAAGACCGGCTAAAGACATAAGGATGGCTTCACCGGAAAACGCTAGTTCTCTGATCATAACATATTAGTTTAAAGAAGTAATGAAAAAATTTATATCATTACGCTGGCCAGAAGTAATGGATGTGGGGAAGAATTTTATTAAACACATCTATACATAAGATGCAGATTATCAGTTATTTGGCGTATATTTTAACCCAATATTTTAAGAACATTTCACAACTTCGCTATAAATATCACAGAGTAGTTTGATATTGATAGCTTAGGTTGAAATCTTTGGTGAAAATGAAATGTGTAAATGGTTAGGCCAAGTTTTTTGGTCAAATTTTCAAAAATCACGACAAAATCCCAATGGCGAATTAAAGAAGTCGTGAAATGGTTTAATTAGTTATAAAACAATATAATGTTGAGTAACGGGCATAAAAAAAGGGCAAGTTGTTATCAACTTACCCTTTAAGAACTATGTTATTTTTAAAAGACTAATCTTGCAATTTGAATTTAATAGGCAAAGTATACTGTACTTTCACAGCCTGTCCTCTCTGTTTTCCAGGAGTCCATTTTTCGCCCATTTTATTCATGGAGTCAACAACATCTTTTGCTGAGTCACCAAGGCCTGCACCTGGATCTCTCAAGATAGCGATGTCTTCAATCTCACCTTTTTTACCAACTGTAAATTGCACAACAGCTGTACCTTCAACACCATTTTCTCTGGCTATTGGTGGATATTTTACATTTTTATAGATATACTGGAGTAATTTCTCTCTTGCACAAGCTTCTTTAGCTTTGTTATCGCCAGGAGCGTTTTCACAACCAGGGAATCTAGGCATTTGCTCAACCACCTTAAAGATTTCTTCTGTTTTTGGAGGTGGTGGTGGTGGCGGTGG
>JAKQLF010000350.1 GCA_029567325.1 Bacteroidota bacterium
GAAACATTTTCAACTGTGGAGAGGTACAATTCTGTGACTCATCCAAAATGATGAATGCATTATCCAAAGTTCTTCCCCGCATAAAAGCCAGAGGAGCCACTTCAATCACTCTATTTTCCATGAAAAACTTGAGCCTTTCCATAGGAAATAAGTCTTCTAGTGCATCGTATAATGGTCTCAAATATGGGTCTATTTTATCCTTAAGGTCCCCAGGCAGAAATCCAAGACTTTCACCTGCTTCTACGGCTGGTCGAGTAAGGATGATCTTTTTGACTAGTTTACTCTTTAATGCTGCAACAGCCAGAGCCACTGCGGTATATGTCTTGCCTGTACCTGCTGGTCCGATGGCAAAAAGGATATCATTATCCCTCGACATTTCAACCATTTTCTTTTGGTTGACGGTCTTTGCTTTAATGGGTCTACCATCTCTACCGTACACAATGACATTGTTGTTTTCGGAGTCCGATATCCTACCAACCATTGGGTCTTGTCCAGATACCAGCTCTTCCACTGCCTGTTTGCTTACGGATTTATTGTTTTGCAAGATGCCGATCATGTTTTCAAAAACTTCTTTCACCTGCAAAACTGCCTCGTCTTCTCCTACGATTTTGAGCTTTGTGCCTCTGGATGTAATTTTTACATTAGGGAAAGTTTTTTTGATTAGTTTGAGTTTGCCATCATTTTCGCCAAACAAAATCAAAGGGTCTATTTGATCCAGGTCAATAAGTATCTCCTGAATGCCTCCTGTATTTTCTATCAAATTAATGTTTAAGTTTTAAAAAGTACAAATTTATATTTTCTGCAAAATAAAGCACACTTTGTGAACGGTAAATAATTCCTTTTAATTTTCGCAAACCGGGGGTGAATAATATTCAAAAGTGATTTTTATAAGGAACGCTTCTCTAAGTTGTCGATTCTTGAAATTTAGTTTACACTTTAAAAATCAAGCTTTTGTTGGATCAAAAGAAGAATAAAAGTCCAAATTGATACATATTACAAATTTTTCGCATATAATTCAAAATCATTTCATTTCTTTGTACAAAATTGTGGCAATAGTTTAAATTGGAACACATCAATAACATAAAAGACAAACAACTGGTTTCCATGATCTCTGATTTTGGGACCGTAGATTTTTATTTGGCAAAATTTAAGGCATCCATTTATAAAAAATGTCCGTCTTTAGAAATCATTGATGTAAACCACCACATACCACTGCACGACATCAGTCTTGCAGCGTTCCAATTGAAGAATATCATAGATGAGTTTCCAGAAGGAAGTATACACCTTGTTGCCGTCAACAATCATTATAACATCCAATCCCGGTACTTTTGTTTTGAAGTTGGAGGTCAATATTTTATTGGACCAGACAATGGAGTTTTTTCTTTGATTTTTCCAAATTTGGATTCTTTAGTCCTATATGAAATTTTGCCCTTAGATGATCAGATAATGAGTGCTTCGGCAGCTTATGTTCATGCCATTTCATGTATTTATCATGGATTGCCAATGTCAGAATTTACAAAAAAATCCCAGGATCCATTGATGAAAATAGCTTTCAAACCAGTCGTTACTAGTACTCAATTGAGGGCGACCGTTATCCATATAGACCATTTTGGAAATGTCATTACAAACCTTTCTAAAAAAGATTTTGACGAAGCTAAGTCAGGTAGGAGGTTTAAATTATACTACGACCCACATGATCCACTGGAGTATGTGAGTAAATCTTATGCTTCGGTTCCTGTAGGTGACCCACTTTGTACTTTCAATGAATCAAACTTGCTAGAAATAGCCATCAATATGGGAAATGCTGCTCAGTTGTTGAATCTGAAACTAAATGAGACCATTCAGATTGACTTTCATGATTGAAAACAAACAATTTCTTAAACAATTTAAGGTGTCCTGAAATAATAATTTAAATTAGTGCGCAAATATGTCGTACTAATGAGGAATAATCTATCCATTATATTTCTATTGGCTTTTGCCACAAATTTATCTTTGGCGCAATGCCCAAATAACGCAGTGATCAAAGCAAATGGTAATTGCTTTACCTTTACGTACACTACTCCACCAAGCATGATTCCTGCCAGTATTATTTACAACAGTAATACATACACCTATCAAAGCGGCACCACCTATAATTATAAAACAGGATCGGGAAACACATGCAATGCCAGCGATAATCCTTTTACCGGTACTTTGCAAGTTGGAAGTGACGTTTGTGTTTTCAACAATAGCATTTTACCTATCCAATTTGCTGCTTTGGAAATAGAGTCCAAGCCCGGCCGTGTAAAAATAGCTTGGGAGGTGGAAAAAAATTCTGATGCAGTGAGGTTTGATTTACAAAAAAGTGCCAATGCTGAAGAATGGTCCACAATTTCTTCCATTAATGCAGATCCAAACGTGTTTAACTTTGTCTATTATGACCATTTAAATTCCAAATCCAATACCATTTATTATAGATTATTAGGTGTCTCGCAAGATGAAACGATAACCTTTTCCCCGATAAAATCTATTACTTCAAGTACCATCCTACCAGAAAGCTTCGTCTTTCCAAATCCAAGTGACCATTTTTTCCAAGTTGTCCTAGATGCCTCTTTTGATCCATTAAAAACAACCATCATTATTTCAGATGTCTCTGGCAAAGAAGTATGGAGAAGTGCATATTCCCAAGATCAAATAGCGACAGGAAACTTAAAACCAGGCACCTATTTTATTTCTCTAAAGCAAGAGGACAAGCTTCAATCGACTGCATTTATTAAAAATTGATTTTATCGCTTTTATTAGGTAAGTAGGTAATTATTTTAGAAATTCGCCCGCTGAATCCAAAACCAAACCGATTCTCATTATATAAAGAATCACTAGATGGGCTATACTTTCAAAAACGAATCATATAATATTCTCATAAACCAAGCGGGTGGTTTGGAACTCTTGGTCAACGAGCTTAATCCCTCACAAATCATTGTGCTCGTAGATGAAAATACTGAAAATTTTTGTCTTCACTATTTAATATCAGAACTACACAGACCATTTAAAACCATCAGCATACGATCAGGTGAGGCCAATAAAAATATTGACACTTGCAAGTTTGTTTGGTCAAGCCTCATCAAGTTTAAAGCAGACAGAAAAAGTTTGTTGATCAATCTAGGTGGTGGCGTGATTGGTGATTTAGGCGGTTTTTGTGCGGGAACCTATATGCGTGGCATAGACTTTATTCAAATGCCTACGACTTTGCTTTCACAAGTTGATGCCAGCGTTGGTGGTAAGCTTGGTGTTGATTTCGATGGATTTAAAAACATGGTTGGTTTGTTTCAAAACCCAAAGGCTGTAATCATCAACACCGATTTTTTGAAGTCTTTACCGTATAAAGAATTATTGAGTGGTTATGCCGAATTGCTCAAACATGGGTTGATTGCCAGCCAAACCGTATGGGAAGAACTTTCTAGCGTTGAAGATATTACCACATTGGATTTTGATCGGATAGTTCATGACTCTGTAATGATCAAAAAAACCGTAACAGAGGAAGACCCGACCGAAAAAGGTTTACGTAAAATTTTGAATTTTGGCCATACGATCGGACATGCTGTAGAGACTTTGAGTTTTGAAACAGACCGTCCTCTTCTACATGGTGAGGCAATAGCTATTGGGATCATTTTGGAAAGCCATTTATCCATGCAAAAAGGATATATCTCTGAAGAGGATTATCAAAATATCAAAACAGCCATCATAAAATTATATGGCAATAAGGCCAAATCATTACCTACAATTGAGCAAATTACTGAAATCATGCTCCTAGACAAAAAGAATGATCAGGGAAAAATACAATTTTCATTGTTAAATCAAATTGGCCAAGGCAACTACAATCAGGAGGTTGACCAAGAGGCTTTACAAGCAGCATTAAGTGATTATATCCAATAAATTTTCATTTGAACCCTAGCTAACTTTTCTTTCTTTCCAAACGTAGTTTTTTGGAAATAAGGCGTGAAAACCTGTATAAAAAATGTATAAGAAATAGCCGAAAAATGCAGGAATAAACGCTTTTAACGGCGTCCTATTTCCAAAAAAATCACTCATTCTTGCCAAGAATAAATAATCAATAACCGCTTTAATAAAAAGAATAAATAATCCTATCATTAGATTAATGGGCAAGAAGGGTGCACTCAGAAAACATAAAATGATCATGAGGTGAACTAAAAAAATAAAGCCTTGAATTTTGAATAATTCCATATTTGCATAACTTTTTGTTTTAGTTGCCCATCTTCTCCGTTGGTTTAAAAAAGCCATCAATTCATTCTCGGCAGGAGTGACCACAGCAGCTCTTCTGCTTTTTAAAAAGGCAATTTTTTTCCCAGTATCATGCATTTTCTTGATCAGAAAAACATCGTCACCTGATGCAAGTTTTGTATTGCCCGAAAAACCCCCGACGGACATAAAACTTGTTTTTTTTATGACCATATTGGCACCATTGGCTAAAAAATAGTCATTCCTATAAATACCATTTGCCGTTATGGCCATCATGGCTGCATTGTCCAAATATTGAAACCTTGTAAGTATGGATTTATCAGCTTCAATGATGACCGGGCATGCAATAAAATCCGGATCACTTTTTTGGATTTGGGTATCTATCAAATTTGCTTGATCCTTGTGTATGACACAATCTGCGTCTACAAACCAAAGGTGGCCATTTGTCGCTACAGAAACACCAGCTGACATTGCAGCCTTTTTTCCAAAAGCTTCGGTCAATTTTACACAAATAACTCCCTCAAAAGACTGGGCAATGTTGGCTGTGCCGTCTGTGCTGTGGTCGTCTACTACCACTATTTGCATTAACTCCTTTTCATAATCCAAAGAAAAAATACTTTCCAAACATGCGCTCAAATTTGAAGCTTCATTGCGACAGGCGATGATGATTGTAAAAGCAGTTTTTTCATTGGGAAGAATTTTAGGTTTAAAAACTTCCTCGGTCAAATCCCATCCATGATAAATTTTAGATATCAATACCAAGTAAAGAAACATCATGATCAGTGCCAAAGCAAAACTCGAGCCTTCAAATATGGTCATGTGTCAGGTTTGTTGTCTCAGCAAACGCCTTTTTACGATGATGCCACGAATCCAAATTGGTATGATTATAGCCCCCAAGATCAAATAAGGATAGTAGGTTATGAGCCTCCAAATAAGGGCAACAAGGCTACCCACACTCTCCGGAATATAGTCAGAAAAGAATCCTCCAAATAAATATTCTGCAATACCTGCTCCTCCAGGAGTTGGACTAAATGCAGTAATTACGTACATTGAAATGCCCCTGATAAAAATATAAATCTGATCAAGAAATGTGCGATCAACTCCGCTAATGAGGGCTAGGATGATAAAGTTGAGCGCCATAAACCTGGTCGTCCAGGCACCTGCTGTCATCAAAAAGTTTATCGCGTGAAATTTAGAATCTTTCTTTTTAATTTCCTGCGCCGCTGTAACCATGTTGACGGCTGTTCTTCTCAAGTCCATCTTAAATCTTTTTAAAAATGGAATACTAGAAATCAGAAAAAGCATCCTTTTGGTCGCATGCGGATTGATAAATAGACCATAAAAGAATATAAATCCATACACCAACATGAAAAATAAAACTGAAATAAGTGTCACTCCATAACCATCTAAATCTGCAAATTGCTCAACACCTGGTCTGATAGAAATAGCACCAAAAATACCCGCCAAAACGGGTAGCAAAACCAATAAAAATATCGTATCAATTACCATTGAATAAAGAACAACGGTAATGGTTTTTTCTCCGGGAAGTTTTTCTTGAGATAACAATAAAAAGGCTACTCCAGCTCCCCCAACACTCGTTGGTGAAATGGCTGATGAAAACTCCCAAATAACAATGAGTTGGATACATTTGGTGAATGAAAATGCCTTATCTGTCATGTAGTACAAACGATAGGCGTAAAACAAGTGCCTCAAAATGTACATAAAAATGGCCATACTGAGCCACCACAAAGTGGCCATATCCCACCGTACTCTTTGTAATTCTGTAAGATCCAATTGCCTAGAAATTAAGAAAAAGACTACGCCCAATCCCAAGACAACAGGTATCATCAATCTGCCAAAACTTACAGATTTCAGAAGGGATTTCTCTTCTTCGTTGAGATGCTTATCTTCTTCTATCAAAATATTGCCTGCCTTTATTGTGTGTGAATGAGGCGCTAAAGATAGACTGTTATTCTACCAATTTTGCACTAAAAAATTTCTTTTATTACCAACCTGGAATAAAGTTTAATCCAAATGTACCTCTACCATTTGAGGCCAACTGTCTTGCAAAATATGGTTCTACGATCAAATATCCAAGCACATTGATTCTTGCCGAAATACCAATACTTTTGGCAAAAGTTGGTTTGACTAATCTTTCTTCTGACACTGGTCTTCCGTCAATATCCCGAATCAGATTTCCATCGCTGTCGTACTGAAAAACCGTGAGTGGTTCTCCTTTGGTAAGATGACTAATCTCGTCAAATGCAACCCCTGCATCTACAAATAAATTGAGGTCAGATAGCAAATACCGCGATCCTATCAACGCCAATCTTTTTGGACCAGTGAAAGGCAAACGCAATTCTATCGAACCTACCGCAATTTTAGAACCCAAAAGTTGCCCAAAATCAATACCTAAATCGTCAATTATTTCATAAGAAAAAGCACTTCCGTATCCTCTTACAAAACCTGCTTGTCCGACATAATAAGGGAAAACAGAATTTACTCGATTTTCAAAACGCATATTGGATGTAATCCTTGTTGCCAAGGTAAAAGGCTTCATCCTCAGATAATTTCTATAATCTGCCGTTACGCTATAAAAGTCATTGGCTCCAAAATACTTATCCACTCCAAATCTATATCTGTGACCCGCCAATGGTGCTGTCAATCCAAAAAATGAGTTGTCTCCTACCACTGCAATATTTACAGAAGCGCCAGCTCCCTTCACTAAACTATAGTATTGTGAGAGCTGCAAAGTATCTGGTATGGGAATTTTTTCGCGTTCTTGGCCTATGTATTGCAATTGGTTTCCAAAGGGTTGGTAGTAATTGTTGTATTGATCATATCTGAAACTACGGTAAGAACCCTGGATGCCTCCTTCGATTCTCAGAGTAGTAGAAAATGGATAGTGGGCAAAAACACTAAATCCCTGGTCAAAAACCCTGATGAGATCAATCTGGTTATTTACAACCTCCAGTAAACCTTGATTGGTATTGATGGTATCTAAAAAATAATTTTGAAAACCTGTTCTTAAGGGTACGTGAGAAAGTCCGACTCCCCAAGCTAGTCTATTGCTCCTATTGAGGTATGACCATTGTCCGCCAAAATCATAAATTTCTCCATTCACTGCCAATTGGCCAAACATTTGATTGTTTCCCAAAATGTCACCAAACAACATGTCAATTCCTCCCTGCAGCCCTGTTGATGTTCCAAAGGTGTTGTTTCCAACCCCTACTCCAGTTCCTCCTCCTATGTAATCAAGTTTGAATTTTGGTCGGTAAGGCGCGATTGTGAATGATGCCGGATTTTCAAAATTATAAATGTCTCTAGCGCGTAGGTTTTTATTGACCACATCAATGGTTTCTTGATTGATCACAGGTAATGTTCCAGCTATTTGATTGATCGATTTGGGATTTTCAACTGGTTTATTGAGCAAATTGGTGGTGCTGGCTTCGTATAATTCATAATGATTTTTGATGTAGTGGGTATAAACCACCTTATCTCTTTTGGTAGAAACCGAAATCATGGGTGAATATCTGGAAATCCCACTGATGCCAGTCAAAAGATCTGTCATTTGGAAAACTTCACCTGTAGCAGTAATATATCTGTACAGATTCCTAAAGCCATCACGCTCACTGACAAAATAAATATTCCCTTCAAAGTCAAAAGAGGGGTTTAGATTTTCAGATCCATGGAAGACGTCCAGAATTTCAATGGATTTGTCAGCCATATCCATGACTGCTATGTCGTAGGTGATATGGCCATTTATCCTTCCTTCGGTCATGGTTTTTTTGTCGTAGCAAAATGTCAATTTAGTCCCTTCATCATTGAAGTTTGGTAGTATTTCTGAAAATTGGTCATTGGTCAATTGCTCAACTCTTTTGGTTTTAAAATTATACGAAAATAAATCTGGTTGACCCTCGACCATTCCACAAAAAACAACTGTTTTATTATCTGGCGACCAAGCAGGGCTGGCAATGGCATCTATTCCTGGTATTTCAATGGTTGCAGTTGTCTTACCTTCGTCAGCATCTTTTACCACCAAAACATTTTTTCCCTGCTTAAAAGCTACAAAAGCAAAATCTTTGCCATTGGGAGACCATGTTCCAGATGATTCCAAAAAGTTTAAATGGTCTAAATCTCCATCCTTGATCAAACTAGACACTTTATTCAATATTTTACCTTCCCTGATGTCCCCCAGATATAAGTCAGTACTAAACAAATCCCTTTCAGACAAAAACACAATGTAGCGGCCATTTGGACTGATGGATGGCGAGACATTGAGTTCGCCAGCTTCTTTCGAATCAAAAATTCGTTTGCCTTGCGGTTTTTCTACTTTGTCCCGCAGATAAGGATTGAAATGATTTTTTAAACCATTGATCCAAATGTTTGAAAGGTTTTCTGTAGACATTTCAAAGATGGCTTGAGTAGCAAATTCAAGGCCATAAATAGCTGTTCCTTTGAAATACGGTTTGATGTATTGGTCTCCATATGTACCTGTGATCACGCTCCAGAAAGCCTGACCATATCTATATGGGAAATACTTGGGGTTCTCCATTTGTTTGATCGTCGGAACCGCATCGTTGATGATGGCATCCCTCATCCACATAGAGGTAAAGGGATCAACTCGGCCTAGAGACATGTATTCTGCCATGCCCTCCACCATCCAGAGTCCCAGATTTCCCAAAGACTCTATAGAGGTAGAATCACCGTTGAGGATGCTATTGAATTGGAAAGCGTGTACCAATTCATGTCCCAAAACTTGATACGTTTGCTCGTTACTGAAAGTCAAAGGCATTACTACCCTGTTTTTAAATGCTTCCGTTACCCCACCAGTACCTACGCCAATGTCTCCAGAAATGGAATTTGTTTGTTGGAATTCTGCGTGGTTGTTATAGAGAATCAAGGGATTTCTATTTACAAACTCTTCGCCAACGATTTGTTTGTGGTAATCATACCACATCTCTGTCATCTGAGCAAAGCGATTGAGCACATCTCTGTTTTTGGTATAATAATGAATATCAAAATTGGGTGTTTCCAAAACTTGAAAATCAAAGTTTCTATATCTGGGCTTATTTCTTCCAAAATATTGTGCATCAATGGAAGAGAGGGCAACACCCATAAACAGTATTCCAAGAAGGATTTTTTTAATTGAGATTTGCATAGCTTCAAAAGATTATAGCGATAAAACGCGCTTTGATGTAGCAATTGTTTTTATGGCCATAAAATTAATGGTTTCTTATGATAAAGTAATAATTTTTTAAGGCTTTAAAAACACCTCTAAGTCTAATGAAATGAGCACTTTCTGCTCAATCCTATTATCCCCTTTTATTCACGCTAATGGAGGCACAGTGGCAAGTAATTCTCTAACAAATTACAAATTTTTATAATTTAAAATCGCTTGAAATTGAGTTTGGCATATATTTTGGTATTATTTAAATTATACTTTTTCATAATATAAGTTTTACCATAATAGGTATATGACGGATAAAATAAAAATGACCATTCTAGATCAAGATAAAATATTGACTACCAGCTTAAAACGTTTGAGCGACCTAGGTGAATTGGGCAGATTTGAAGTCGTCAATATCTATGAAGATGCAAGTATTTGTCTGAGTCAACTTCACAATGACCAATCGATGCTGGTATTTGATCTCAACACCAAAAATATGGAGTGGGAAAAATTTATGGAAATGACTGGAGATTCATCACCCAATGTTCAACACATAGTTTTAACAAAATATGCGGAGCCTAGCCTAGTAAAAAAAGCATTTGTAAAAGGAGCTCGTGCCTACATTTCAAAGTCCGAAAGTCTGGAAGGTTTTCTTGCAGGCCTAGAAAGTGTACTTCGCGGTGAAGTATATTATTCAGAAAATGTAAGTCCAAGCCCACGATTGTACAAAGACTTGATCTTATCCAACATGAAAAAATCTGGTGGAATGAAAGACAATTTCGAAGTCAAAAAACAACTTACAGAGCGGGAAAAAGAAGTATTGCAGGGTTTTGTAAATACACTTACTGGCAAACAAATAGCAGACATGCTTTACATCAGCGAGCAAACAGTAGCTGTCCATAAAAAAAATATAATGAAGAAATTGGAGGTCAATAATACAGTGGGGCTGATCAGGCTTGCTCTGGAAAAAAACCTAGTTTAAATATGCGGTCAATGAGGAAAAAATCTACAAAATACGATCACCAAAAAACAATGCGTTTGTTGGTTGAAAAAGTAAAGACTACCAGTTTAAAATACTGGATGATTGTTTTATTAATGATCACAATCTCGCTTTCTGCCCAGGCACAATGTCCCTTGATTTGTAACAAAAATGTCAACATTTCGATGGATGAGGATTGTCTAATAGAAGTGACACCCGACATGATTTTGGAAGGAGAAGGTACCCTTCTAGAATGTCTTTATGAGGTGGTCATTATGGGTTCCAATGGCGTGCCAATTCCTGGATCTCCATTTCTCAATTCATCGCATGTTGGGAAAACCTTTCAAGTAAAAATCTTATCTGACCACAATGCTTGCTGGGGTACTATTTTGGTAGAAGATAAGTTTCCTCCCATGATTGATTGCCCTGAACCAATTACCATCAATTGCTACGATAAAAGAACTTTTTCCATTCCAAATGCAACAGACAATTGTGGAGTAATAACAGAAGTAACAGAAATAAGCAACGAAGTAGAAGATATTGGTTGTACTGGTTCTTTTTCTGCTATCAGAAGGATCACTTACCAAGCAAAAGATAAAAGTGGAAATCTTTCCTCTGTTTGTACCAGGTTGGTTTATTACGCCAAAGTAAATTTAGATTCCATCATGTTTCCGCTCAATCGGGACAATATTGAAGCCAGTGCGCTTGATTGTGACAATGCTGAGGGTTGGGATCTCAACGGAAATAAATACCCGGATATCAATGAAACAGGAAAACCAAAAACTTTTTCTGGCTTTGAAATACACCCAAATGCTTCTTTTTGTGAATTGAATACGACTTATTTTGATCAAGAAATAAAAATTTGTGGTGCCAGTAAAAAAATATTTAGAACCTGGACTGTCATGGACTGGTGTTCTGGTAGAATAGCGACAGACATTCAAATCATCAAAATAACGGATGACGAAGGACCACAAGGAACCATCAATATCGAAGGCCTGCAAATCCCTGCCGATGCTTATACCTGTAAAGTAAATTGGAAAGTACCCGCGCCTACCAACGTCACTGACTGTTCACCAACTTTTTATACAGTGGCCTACGTGGTAGCAGATGCTTACGGGGTGTTCCCATATGAGCCAATTTACACTGATGCCAATATTGTAAAAGTAGGCAACATGTTTACCATCAACAACCTCATGGTTGGTAAAGTAAGAATCCGATATAAACTCGAAGATGAGTGCGGTAATTTTACGTACAAATATGGCGACATCATGGTGGTCGACAAAACTGCACCAAATGTAATTTGCGATGAGCACACGATTGTCTCATTAAACAATAACGGTACTTCATACATCGATGCCCTCACACTTGATGATGGATCATTTGACAGATGTACTGACATCAAGTTTGATGCAAGAAGGATGGACAATGGATGTAATACCAATAATACCCTTTGGACAGAGAGAGTCTATTTTTGCTGTGCCGATGTAGGGAAAGACATCATGGTTTCTTTACGTGTTACAGATTATTATGGCAATTTCAATACCTGTATGGTCATTGTGAGGGTACAAGACAAAATAAATCCTAAAATAACTTGTCCTCCTGATATTACCTTGGACTGTGGAGTTGATATAGAAAATTTCACCATCACTGGCAAAGCTACAGCAATTGACAACTGCGCAAATCCAAATATATATAAAAAAGATAGCCTCAATGTCAACCAATGTGGAATTGGCATGATCTGGAGAAAATGGTTTGCAGAAGACAGAAACGGTAGTAAAGATAGTTGTATTCAAAAAATAACCATCCGTGGTCTGGATCCATTAGATTATGATGACGTCATTTGGCATTCCGTGCGAGATACTGTTATAGATGGGTGTATGGACATTGATACTGATCCAAAATTTACGGGTTATCCAAAGTGGCTCGCAGATAGTTGCCGATTGATTGGCTCAAAGTATAAAGATCAAATATTTGAACAAGTAGACGGTGTTTGCTTTAAGATCTTACGCGTCTGGACGATCATAGATTGGTGTAATTATGATCAAAACTACCCTGACAGGTATAAATATAATTATACGCAGGTAATCAAGGTAACTAACCACGAGCCACCTGTTTTCCTTACATGCCAGGATACTGTTTTCTGTACTTATGAGGGTACATGCAATGGTTTTATACAATTTACAGCCAAAGCTAAAGATGTTTGTACGCCAGATGAAAAATTGGTGTGGAGTTACGAACTTGATTTGTATAATAATGGTACGATTGATTCAATCGGTAATGACAATGACATCAGTGGAAATTATCCTGTTGGTCGTCACCGAGTAATTTGGAGTGTAAAAGATGGTTGCGGCAACGTGGCAAAGTGTGATCAAATATTTTATGTGAAAGATTGTAAAAAGCCTACGCCATATTGTTTGGGAGAAATCACCACTGTTTTAATGCCAAAGGCTGGCTTTATCGATACTTGGGCAAGAGACTTTGATCAAGGCAGTTTTGACAATTGCGGCGGTAAACTTCGGTTTTCTTTTTCACAAAATGTGCTTGACACAGGCAGACGATTTACGTGTTCTGAGTTGGGAATCAACCAATTACAAGTTTGGGTTACGGATACTACTGGCAACCAAGACTTCTGCAGTGTACGGATCATGATCCAAGACAATAGCAATGTGTGTAATACCGGTGGCGGTTTCAATATCAAAGGCAATGTATTCACAGAGAATAATTTTCAAGTAAAAAATGTGGACATCAGCTTGGAGGATATGAATACCAATGCCATGAAATATACCATCATAGACGGAAACGGTGGATTCACTTTCAACAATTTGCCAAATTCCAGTTATATGGTCAAAGCAAATAAAACCAATGAACATTTGCTAGGGATCAATACCATTGACTTGGTGAGAATTCAGCGTCATATATTGGCCGTTACAAAATTGGATAGCCCATATAAGTTGATAGCTGCTGATGTTACCAATGATAAGAAAATTACAGTGGATGACATTGTCATGTTGAGAAAGTTAATATTAGGGGTGAAAACAAGTTTTGATGTGGGTACTGGTTGGCGTTTTGTTCCAATGGATATGGCTATTGCCAACCCACAAAATCCTTGGCCAATAAAAGAAGAAATATACATCACAGAAGCAAGCCAAGCGTCTTCACCCATTGGTTTTAAGACCATAAAGGTAGGAGACGTTGATGGATCTGCTTTTAATGCAACATCAGAACTTGCATTGTCCAACAGAAATCAGACATCCTTGCCTCTGGAACTGAGCTATAAAAATAACGCCCAAACTTCAGGAGTCGAGTTTATAGCCATGCAAGACATAGAAATCAATGGATTCCAAATGGAAATTTGCATCCCCAAAGGAATGGAAGTATTGGGCATTGAAAGTGCATATTTAGACATAAAAAGAGAAAATTACTATATCAATTTTGAAGCATCCAAACTTGCTGTGGTGTGGCACGATTTATCAAACCACACAATCGAGAGAGGAAGGGCATTGTTTAGTATAATAACCAAACCTACTCAAGCATTAAGTGGCATTTCTGTTGACGAAAACAGAATTGCCGCCAATGCATACAATGCAAATGAAATTTATACGTTGAAGCTGTTTAACAAGGCCAAGGAGGTGAATGATTTTATGGTTTTACAGAACAACCCAAATCCATTTACTGACCGTACCAGCATACAATATTATTTGCCGAATAAGGGCTTGGTGAAGTTGCGTCTCTTTGACATTGATGGTCGGATTTTATATTCTTCAAACAAATTGATGAATGAAGGATGGAATGAAGAAAAAATAGATGTAGAGACAATTGATAAGCGTGGATTGATATATTATGAAATAGAATTTAATGGTCACAAGGAAATAAAAAAGATGTTGATCATTTAATTTGATTGGGACTTTTGCAACGAATTGACGCAAAAACAGCTATTATTGCAGTGCCTATCGTTCCAAAGTAATAAGTCCAACCCAACGAGTATGTAGAAAAAGGACGTAATTCAATTAAAATAGAGATAATTTTCAATTGATTACAGATTATTAATAATTATTATTTGTAATTTTGCTTTGCAATATTAAACACAATTTTCTAATGAAGAAGATTTTCAGTATAGTAATACTTAGCTTTTTGATAGCCATTGGGCTCGAAGCACAAATTCAATTAAACATTGGTAGTGGAGAAGTAGATGCCAACCAAAACCTCGCAGTTGACATCAAGGTTTCTAATTTCACACAGATGTCTTCAATGCAGTTCTCCTTAAACTGGGATTCAACTGCGTTTAGCTTTGTATCTGTGACCAACATTGCAACTTTGGCAGGATTTGACCAAGAGTCTTTTGGTAAACCAGGAGATCAACTCATAAAAAATGGTCAATTGGGTATTACTTGGTATGATGCTAGTGGAAAGACTTTGGCAAACGATACCCGGTTGTTTACCCTCAATCTTAGGGCTAAAAACCAACCCTGTAAAGTGTCTTCATTATCCCTAACAGATAATCCAACTGAAATACTTTTCGTCAACTCCAATTTGGATATAGTTACATTTACAGCACCTGCTGGAAGTATAAAAGTGAAAGGTACTGACTGTGGCGGCGGCAATACAACTGACTTGACAATCACTGCAGCTACTGTTTTTACACAACCAAACACCAAAATTTGTGTGCCTGTAACCGTCAAAAACTTTGTTAATGTAGAAGCTTTACAAGGTACATTTAAATGGGATCCTGCAGTACTCACCTTTTTGGGTGCGGAAAACATGGCTTTTGCAAACAAGATGGTTTTCAACGATGTGAATACCTCTGCGGGGCTTCTTGCCTTCTTATATGAAGATGGCGGGAATCCAAAAACCTTGGCTGCCGATGCTAAATTTATGGATCTTTGCTTTACTGCAATTGGTGCAAATGGTACTTCATCTGCTGTTGCGTTGACCAGTGATTTATCTGAGTGGTCTTATTCTGCTACTAGTGGTAATACAGCTATCAACTTGGTGAATGGTCGGGTGAGTATCAGTACAACTTCAGTATCTCCAGTAAAACTCAATGCTGCAACGACTACAGTTAATGAAAATAGCGAAGTTTGTGTTGATTTTACAGTAGGAAGTTTTAATGCAATAACTGCTTTGCAATTTGGCGTTCAATGGGATCCAACCATTCTTGAATTCGTAAGAGTAGACAATTTCATGCTGCCTAATTTAAATAATGCGAGCTTTAATCGGTTAGGCAATAACACAGTGAGACTTTCGTGGGTATCTACCAATACCAATCCGGTAACCTTAGCAGAAGGGTCAAAAATATTCCAAATTTGTTTTAAGGGCATTGGTCCATGCGCACAAGAGCAAACTTCTGCGATAAGTATAATTCCTGAAATTCTAGTAGGGGATAAGGACGGCGCAGCACTTCCGTTTGAAGTGAAAAATGGAGCCGTAAAAATCAATAAATGTGGTGGCGGTACCTGTTCTGTCGTCAGCGTAAAAAATGTAAGTTGCAACGCTGGAAATGATGGTGGTATCAATGTCACGGTGTCCAATAATGACGCGGGCTGTAACTGTGTCTGGAAGAAAAACGGAGCTGTCGTGCAGACAAATCCTGTAAGCAACTGTAACCTCGTTGGCGCGACCGCAGGAACTTACACTATGGAATTAACTTGCGCTGGCACCATTGTATGTACATTGACTCAAGCAATTACCGAGCCTTCAGTCATTGATGCAACAGGAGTTGTAACTAACGAAGCTTGTGCAGGAAAAGGAGGAATTACTTTGACACCAACTGGAGGAACGCCATCATATACCTACTTATGGACTCCAGGAAACATAACTACAAAAGACATCAGCAATATCGTTGCTGGAAATTATACAGTAGTCATTACAGATTCTAAAGGTTGTACTGCGACTAAAATGTTTACCGTTACTGCCGGTGCAAGTCCTTTGACAGTAAACGGTACAGTAACCAATGTAAAATGTTTTGGAGAGGCTAATGGTGCTATTGCACTACAAGTCAGCGGAGGATGTCCTAATAATAGTGGAGCATACAATTATGTTTGGACAGGTCCTACACCTGCAGCAGGCATCAATCCAACAGGTTTAGCTGCAGGTAATTATTCTGTAACAGTAACTGACAATTCCAATCCAAGTATGACTTCTACCAAGTCATTTACGGTAGCAGCTCCTACAGCAGCGCTTGCTTCTACTCAAGAAGTTACCGCATCAGGTGGCTCAGACGGAAGAATCAGGTTGACCATTACTGGCGGTGCTACTCCTTACTCTACCGTTTGGACAGGACCAACCGCTATCACAAATAATACCATCGACGCTACAGGTTTGGCGGCTGGAGCATACAAAGTTACCATTACAGATAATGGTGGTTGTGTAATTACCAAAGATATTACCGTACCAACTTCTGGTGGTGAACTTACTTTCCTTACCATGGAGATTACTACCGCCAATCAATTCAATGGTTTTGCGGTTTCATGCTTTGGTTTGAAAAATGCGGTAGTTACTGGTAGTTTTTCAGGCGGTACCCCTCCTTACACCGTTGCTTATACCGGCGCAGGTACAGGATCAAAAAATGTAAATGCCGCTGGTTCATTCGATTTTGATAGATTAGGCGCCGGCACTTATGAATTTAAAATAACGGATGCTTCAGGAATGAGTAAAACCAGAACAATTACACTCACTCAGCCACAGAGAATGACTGTTGATGTTGTAAGAACCTGTTCCAATGGTAATGCTAATGATGGAGCTGCTTCCATTACTGTGACAGGAGGTGTTCCTGAATATACCTATAGATGGTCAAATGGAAGTACTGAAACAAGTATAAACAATGTTGGTCCAGGAAGTTATAACAGCGTAATCGAAGATCAAAATGGATGCCAAGTAACTGGGGTCGCAAGAATCATAGATTGTGGAAATAATGGTTGTTATACTGGTCTTTCTATCATGACTCCAAACAATGATGGATACAATGATTTATTTATCATTAATTGTGCACCAGATGTTCCAGCAAAATTGACTGTATATAACCGATATGGAAAGCAAGTTTACCAAAAAGATGTCTATGACAATACTTGGGATGGAATTGATTCCTCTGGCCAAATACTTCCCGAAGGATCCTACATGTGGGTTCTGGAAGTAAGCTTCCCTCAAGGTATCGAAATATTTTCCGGAACAGTAACCGTCTTAAGAGACTAATAAATTTTCAAAGACCAATTCAAACTATCCTCAACGATGAATAAAATGAAAAAATCTTTACCATATATTGTTGCCCTAATGGTAATGACCACGCTTGTGGGAAAAATGCAAGCACAAGAAAGGTATTTTGATGAAAGATACATTTACAGTCAGGCCTTCTTGAATCCCATCCTAATTAACCCAGGTGCGACTGGATTTGGTGGCTCTCATAATATATTGCTAAACTACCGCAATACATGGGCCTCATTTGACGCCAGTCCAAAGTCTTTGACTTTGTCTTATGATGGCAAACTCATTGATAGAGTTGGTATCGGAGCACTTTTGATGCAAGATAACTTTGGAAGTCTCAAGACAAGTAAGGCTCAATTATCTTTTTCATATGGCATTACATCTTCCAAAAATGATGTGAGATTTGGTTTAAGTACAGAATTTGTACAACACGGTCTCAATAACAGAGACGCTGATGATCCAAATTTTGATCCTAATGATCCTTTGGCCCAGTTAAGAAGAACCGGCACTCAGTTTTTTGACGTTTCTATCGGTGCTTATGGTGTTTATGATGGTAAGTTTTCATACGGATTTGCATTACCGTCTTTGATTTCATCCAGATTAAACAATCCAACAACTAATAATACCACCCGAGAAATAGGATTCATTTTCAATGCTGGTTATAAGCTTGATGCTTTGCTCAATGATATTTCACTGGAGCCGTCTATTATTTTGAAAAAATTAAACAATGTTCCAACTCACGTTGATTTAAACTTGAAAGCTGGGTTTTTGGAAGACAAATTTTTGGGCGGTGTGTCCTACACGGTTGGAGGCGATAAAAGACTCGGATTTTTACTAGGTTTTAAAGTATCTAACTTGGATTTATACTACACTTACAACGTATCAACTCAAGCTTTCCAAGACTACAACAATGGAGCTCATGAGTTCACGGTCAAATATAAAATAGGCAAAAAGGCATTGTAATTTGCCCTTTTACGATATTAGAATTGTCGTTTATTCAAAAAGGGGAGTTAGACTTGATCTGACTCCCCTTTTTTATTAATCCTTTATATTGATTATTCTACTTGAGCTTTTTGCTTTTCAAAAGAAACCTTTAATCCAATCAAGCAGAAATTAGCACTTAAAGTATGTTGCTAAAATCAATTTTTTCGCCAACGATACCAGCTATTTCGTCAATGCCGATCCTTATTTGTTCCAAGGTATCCCTGTCTCTCAACGTGACGGTATTGTTTTCCAATGTTTCAAAATCAATGGTGACGCAATATGGTGTACCGATGGCATCTTGTCTGCGATACCTACGGCCAATGGCATCCTTTTCATCGTATTGACAAAGGAATTTGGTCTTTAATTTATTGAATACTTCTCCTGCAGCCTTAGTTAGTTCTTCCTTGTTTTTGAGCAAAGGTAAAACTGCTACTTTTACAGGAGCAAGACAAGGGTGAAGTTTGAGCACGTCTCTGGTAGATTCCTTTCCGTCAGCGTCTGGAACAGTTTCTTGTACCAATGCTTGGCTCATCATAGCCAAAAACATCCTGTCGCAACCAATAGATGTTTCCACAACAAAAGGCACGTAGTTTTCATTGAGTTCCGGATCAAAATATTGCAATTTTTTACCAGAAAGCGCTTGGTGTTGGCTAAGGTCAAAATCTGTTCTTGAGTGAATGCCCTCCAGTTCCCTGAAACCAAATGGAAAATCAAATTGGATATCCACTGCAGCATTGGCATAGTGTGCTAAATTATCGTGATCGTGAAATCTCAACTTCTCAGCTGGTGTTCCCAGTGCCAAGTGCCATTTGAGTCGCGTCTCCTTCCAGTACTCATACCATTTCATTTCTTCTCCTGGGCGAATGAAAAACTGCATTTCCATTTGCTCGAATTCTCGCATGCGGAAAATAAATTGTCTTGCTACGATTTCATTCCTGAATGCTTTGCCTATTTGTGCTATTCCAAACGGTATTTTCTGCCTGGTAGATTTCTGAACGTTCAAGAAATTGACGAAAATACCTTGTGCTGTTTCTGGTCTTAAGTAAAGTTTCCCCTCTTCACCAGCAATATTGCCCAACTGTGTATTAAACATCAAGTTGAATTGTCTGACCTCCGTCCAGTTTTTTGAACCACTTTCCGGATCTGTGATGTTTAAATCAGCAATCATTTGTCCCAAGCCAGCCATATCAGATGTTTTCATGGCTTCTGCCAAGTCGCCCAACACCTTATCAATTTCTGCTTGTCTTTCTAAACAACGAGGATTGGTCTGGCGATACATTGCTTCATCAAAAGAATCTCCAAACTTCTCTTTTGCTTTTTCAACTTCTTTTTGAATTTTGGCTTCTATCTTTTCGGCGTATTCCTCGATTAACTGATCCGCTCTGTATCTCTTTTTGGAATCTTTATTATCCACCAAAGGATCATTGAAAGCATCTACGTGGCCAGAAGCTTTCCATGTTTTGGGATGCATAAATATTGCGGCATCGATGCCCACGATATTTTCATGCATTTGCACCATGCTTTTCCACCAGTATTGCTTGATGTTGTTTTTGAGCTCAGATCCATATGGACCATAATCATAAACCGCACTTAAACCATCATAAATTTCACTCGATTGATATATAAATCCATACTCCTTACAGTGAGAAATCAGATTCTTAAAGTCCATTTCGTTTGATTTTGCTTTGTAGTTTTACTTAAAATTCTGGCTGCCCTCATTAAAAAGGTAAGTCTTGGAAATCTTCCGGACCGCTGTTGAATGGGTTTTCGATTGGTTCGAATGAATCAAATCCTTGTGGCTCTTTACTGTCCGCAATTGGTTTTGATGCATCTACACCGTCTATTCTCCAGGCACCCAAGTTTGTAAAGAATTTTCCTTGCCATTCACGACCTTTAAGATCAAAAGAAACTTTTATTTTTTGGCCTTCCTGATATTGGTCGAGCAGACTACATTTATCTTGTACCAATTGAAATTTCACGTATTGTGGATAGTTTTCCTCTGTCGTTACAACAAATTCTCTTGCCTGAAAAGAAGAAGACTTCATCTCAGTTTCAAATTTTTTGTACAATGTTCCTTGCATTTCGAAGCTCATTCTACTAGCTTTTATATTTTAAAAAATTACTTATATACTTATTTGATCAATATGCGCGCGCAAAGATCACTTTTTTTGTTGACTTTTTGCCCGAATAGATGCAGGTGCCTTCTTCTTCCAATGCATCCAAAGCAATACACCTGATGGTCGCTTTGGTTTCCTCTTTGATCTTCAACTCCGTTTCTGTTGTACCGTCCCAATGGGCCACCACAAAACCGCCTTTATTGTCGAGGATGTCAACAAATTCTGCCATGTTACTTGCCTCTGAAGTATGCTCAGCTCTGTATGATTTTGCTCTTGCAAAAAGGTTTTCTTGGATATCATCTAGTAATACAGAAATCTGTTCGCCAATGTTATCCAAGCCAAAAGGCATCTTTTCTTTGGTGTCTCTTCTGGCTACTTCGCATTGATTGTTTTCAATATCTCGTTTACCGAGGCCAATTCTTACAGGAATGCCCTTCATCTCGTATTCCGCAAATTTAAAACCCGGTCTGTTTTTATCATCCTTGTCGATTAATACAGAAATACCCCTTTCTTTCAATTGGTCAGCAATTTTATCAGCCACCGACATAATTTCTGGATCTGGCTTTGGTATCGGAACGATGACCACTTGAGTTGGTGCTAATTTTGGAGGAAGTACCAAGCCTTCGTCATCAGAATGTGTCATGATGAGGCCACCAATAAGTCGGGTAGAAACGCCCCATGAAGTTGCCCAAACATGCTCAACTTGGTTTTTATCGCTCAAGAAAGTCACATCAAATGCCTTGGCAAAATTTTGTCCCAAAAAGTGAGATGTCCCCGCTTGTAAAGCTTTTCCATCTTGCATCAAAGCTTCAATGGTGTATGTTTCCAGTGCTCCTGCGAATCTTTCATTTGCCGTTTTAGCACCCTTGATAACAGGCATTGCCATAAAATCTTCTGCAAATCTTGCATAAACTTCATGGATCATGGCAGCTTCCATTTGAGCTTCTTCGCTGGTACTGTGCGCGGTGTGGCCCTCTTGCCAAAGAAATTCTGTTGTTCTCAGAAATGGTCTTGTACGCATTTCCCATCTCACCACATTGGCCCATTGATTGATCAATAATGGCAGGTCTCTGTACGATTTGATCCAGTCTCTATAGGTATTCCAAATGATGGTTTCAGAAGTAGGCCTCACGATAAGTTCTTCCTCCAACTTTGCTTCTGGATCTACAATAAGACCATTGCCATTGGGGTCAGCCATCAATCTTGAGTGCGTTACCACTGCACATTCTTTTGCAAATCCTTCAACGTGCTCAGCTTCCTTAGAAAGAAAACTCTTGGGTATGAATAAAGGAAAATACGCATTTACATGCCCTGTATCTTTAAACATCTTATCCAACTGGTCTCTCATCTTTTCCCAAATGGCATAACCATAGGGTTTGATCACCATACAACCTCTTACCGGAGAGTTGTCTGCCAATCCTGCTTTTTTCACTATGTCAAGATACCATTGCGAATAGTTCTCTTCTCTGGATGTTATTTCTTTTGCCATCTTAAATACTGTGCTTTTTTAATTTGCACGAAAAATCATTTAGTTAAAAAATGTGTAATAGAATATTATATTGAAACTTTAATCAGTCAAAATATGTCATTAGTATTGAAGATTGGTGGTAAAAGCGCTCAAAAAGTGCTGAATATCTGCCTGATCTTCTAAGTTATTTGTTTAAATAAGCTATAATTTTACTTTAAGCTATCGTTAACGCAAAAATTTCTGCAAAAGTAATAAATTGCATCTCGAAAGCTGATAGAGAGTCAGAATTATTGCGATATAAATCGAATTAAGAAAATGAAAGTTTACAAATTCACCTCGTTGCTCGCTGCACTGTTCCTTTGCACAACCTTATCTTATGGTCAATTTGATGACCTATATGATGATGTTGTAATAGTTGAAACAACCAGCAGATCTTTTGATTCAGACATCAACTCTTCTGACTATGATGATGAGTCATACAATTATGATGAAAATGCTGAAGATTCAGAGTATTATGATGACTACACTTATTCTCGTAGAATAAGAATGTTTTCAACTCCATCTTACAGAGCGTTCAATCCATATAGATACAATTACTACACCACTTATGATCCATTTTTTGATCCTTACTACAGTGGTTTCGGAGGAAACACCATTGTATTAAATATTGGCAACAGTTGGGGATTCAACAGATGGAACAACTGGGGTTACAACAGATGGAATAATTGGGGCTTCAATGATTTTGGATACAATTCATGGGGTTATAACAATTGGGGTTGGAACAATTATGGTTACAATGCTGGCTGGGGTTGGAATAATGGTTGGGGTAACAATAATTGGGGATGGAATTCTCCAGGTTTAGGTGGCAATGGCTCGACTACCAGTCCAAACGGCACTTATTATGGTTCCAGAAGATACGGATCTAGTTCAACTCCTACCAATGGAATAGGACAAAGAGAAACTACAACAAGATTCAGAGGAACTACTGATGGTCAAAATTCTGATACTAAAGCTACTGATGGTACCCGGTCAAATATATACAGAAAGTACGAAGATTCACCTCGTTCACAACCCGGTAGCAATACTAGGTCAACAGAAGGTACGACCAGGACTCCGAGAACAACTGAGACCGCTCCAAGATCAAATACACCTTCGTCTTCTTCAGGAAGTACAAGAGAAAGATCATATACTCCACCTAGAGACAATGGCTCTTCTAGAAGAAGTAATGATAGCTATAGTCCATCACCATCATCAAACAGTGGTTCATCAGGTAGATCATATTCACCTTCAAATAGTGGTGGTTCTTCATCTGGCGGCAGTAGCGGTGGTTCTTCAAGAAGCTCTGGAGGTAGAAGCGGCGGAAGAGGCTAAATTCAAAAAAACAATTTTATTTAAATTATAAGATCATACCTTATTGATGTGAAATATCATCAAGAGGGTATGGTCTGTTCTAAAGAGACTGATCTTTATCAAAAAAATCTATCAATATGACAAGGCAATATAGTTTTATCCTGGTGATTATGGTGGCTGTAGTAAATTTTGCCACGGCACAAGGAGTTCCTGATGCAGTGAGGTGGTCGGTTTTTGCACCTGGTGGTACTGCAAGAACATTGGGAGTAGGTGGCGCATTTGGAGCAATGGGTGGTGATTTTTCTGTCATCAATATAAATCCTGCCGGTATAGCAGAATACAAAAGAGGAGAATTTACCATTTCTCCTTCAGTCACTTCAACAAACAGTGATGCTTATTTCTTCAACAATCCGACATCTGCTTCTAGTTATAAGGCATCAAAATTTGGTTTGGATAATGCAGCATTTGTCATTGCCAGACCAAAAAACGGAACATGGAAGTCTTCCAATTTTACGATTGGTTTTTCTAAAATCGCAGATCTCAATAATAACTTCCGCTTGAATGCAAAATCACCTGGATCCATTACACAGCGCTTTATTCAGGAAGCAAATGGTAAAATTCTGGATGACCTGGATGATTTTGAAGCCTGGCCCGCCTTCGATGCTGGAGCCATCTATGATCCGGACAAAGATTTGGAATATGAAGCGGATATTTTTCCAGATGAAGCGGTCTCCAAATCTCAAATTGTCAATCAAAAAGGTGCAATCAATGAATTCTCTCTTGGATGGGCTGGGAACTATGACAATAAATTAAACATTGGTGTTTCCATGGGCATACCTATGGTCTCCTTCGAGGAATTCAAACAATACGAAGAGGATGATCCACTAGATGAAATTCCTTTCTTCAACAATTTGCAGTTCAATGAATTTTTGAATACCACAGGATATGGAGTCAATTTTAAAGTGGGCTTTATTTATAACCTCCAAAAATACTTGAGAATCGGGGGTGCTTTACACTCTCCAACTTGGTACACACTCAACGATGATTATTTTACGGATTTGAGTTACAGTTACTACGATAATGGAATTCAGGACCTCAATCATAGATCTCCAGACGGAAGCTTTAAATACAAACTCAATACTCCCTGGAAAGCGGTAGGTAGCATTGGTTCTATCTATTCTCTGGGCAAAGTAAAAGGTTTTGTAAACGCTGACGTTGAGTGGGTAGATTACAGCTCTAATACGTTTGATTTTGCAAAATATTCTACTGATCCTGGCGAACTTGATTACACTTTGGATGTCAATAACGAGATCAGTCAAGTTTTGGGTTCTGCCCTCAATTTGAGATTGGGTACAGAATTGGCCATCGGAAAATTGCGCTTGAGGGTAGGTACTGAACAGGCAAAATCTCCTTATGTAGATCAAGAAGCCCGAATAACTACCAATTCTTTTGGTTTTGGTTTAAGAGAAAATAATTTCTTTTTGGATTTTGGTTTCCAAAAAAGATCCTTTAAAGATTCTTATTTACCCTATTATTTAAATGATGCTTCTCAAAACCCAATTGCTAATGTTGAATCTAGTAAAAACAGGGTTGTGGTGACTGCAGGATTTAAGTTTTAGTAACTAATCAGCTATTCGCTTTTGAATCAAAAATTCAAGACATTTTAAGTCAGACGAGGCTCATTTTTGAAGTAATAGTCCCTACAACAGTGTCGGGACTCTTACTGAAAAAATAGCCGAAGTATCACTTAAAAATGGATCATTTTTGATCGAAATTGGATATAGCTGAATAGTTACAAGGTTAAACACGCTTTTTGTAAACTTATCATATTTGAAGGGACTTGCTTTTGATAAAAGCAGGTCCCTTTTTATTTTGCCTCAATTACTTTGTGAATGGCTTCTGTCCTACTATTTACTTCGAGCTTTTGGAATAAATTCTTCAAATGAAATTTGATGGTGTTTATGGAGACGAAAAACTGCTCGGATAGTTGTTTGTTATTGAGACCCTTGGTAAGAGCTCCAAGCATCTCAAATTCTTTCGTCGATAGTGGTTCTAAAGCTATCGTATTTATCTTTTCGTGATCAAGGTTGAAATGTTTGATTTCGTTTTCAAATCTGTACAATGCCATTTCTATGGAAGAGAGTAGATCATTCTCTGAGAATGGTTTCAAAATGTAACCATAGGGCATTAAAATTTTGGCCTTATCCAATGTAACCCTATCTGAGAGCGATGTTAAAAAAATGAAGGGCATTCGCTTTTTTTTCTGGATAAGTTCCATTACCCCAATTCCATCCATACTACCTTTAATCCTGATGTCGCATAAAATGAGATCTGGAGTATTGAAGCTCAGGAATTCCACCGCTTTTTCACTATTTCCAGAAATCCCCATGGCGTGGTAGCCAAGTTTTTCAACCTTTTTTGCAATGTCTTGTGCAATGATGATTTCATCTTCAATGACAAAAATATTCACATTGGTGTTGCTCATACTGCGATTTTCAGATAGTCTGTGTTACAAATATAAACAAAACCAAAGAGATAAACTTCTGCCAAATCACGATTCACAGCATTTATTTTGAACTATGATACGCTCATAATACCATAAAAAGACAAAGTAATGTTGGGTATGTTTCAATCATTTGGATTGAGCAAAGAATCTGAGATCTTTGGATGATCAAAGTTTTCTTTAAATACGTACAGTTTACCCTTTTTATCCAATTCCTTTTCTGTTTTTGCCGGACCGATGATTTCTATAACACGTCCATCTTCAGGATCAATTTCTTGTATCTTTAAGAATTGCCCGTCTGATAGCTTTATTACCTTCCATCGTTTTTTGTAATCGAATTCTATAAGGTTTTCTACGTAAGGATTGGCTTCTATAGTATCAAGGGTTGAGAAAAAAAATTGAGGCGTCACTGCGCCTTTTACCCTTTTTTGGCCTGATGAGAAATAGTAATTTTCTTTCTCCACTGATTCCCAATGACCACCCCACCAATCTTCTTTCTCAAAAAGCAGTTTTGGTGTATTACAGGAAGTTAGGAAACAGATCAGTAGGCTCAATTTAAAAAAGAGTGATTTCATATTCAACTTCTTCTGGTAAAAAATGATAAATAGCTTTATCATTATAAACGCCCCTAAAGTAGTTTTTGTGTCTTAGGCTGTTTATTTAACAGAAATTATTTCCATCATTTAATTTATAAAGATGCTTCTCATGCAGCGATTTTCTTAAAATCTTTGATATCTATCCTGATGTCAAAACCATCTTGGTATTTGCCAGAATATTGGGCATTTAATTGGTCAGTAAAGGCCTCAATCAACCTAAAACCGAATGACTGATTTAGTTTTTTCAACTCATCTTCACCAAGACCGACGCCATCATCTTTCACGTGTAATGTCAACGTTCCAGCATCTGTATTTTTGAGTGACACGTAAATATTTCCTTTTCTTTTCTCAGGAAACCCATGTTTTAAAGAATTTGAAATGAGCTCATTCACGATCAGACCAAGTGGGACCATGGTGTCAACATCTAGAATGACTTCTTCTACATCGAGGTGCAGGTTGATGGTCTCTTCGTTGATATTGTATGCGTCAAAAAGGTTTTTGGCTAGTTTTTTAAAATACGTTGCTGTTTCAATCCCTGTGAGATTGTCTTCTTGATATAAGTTTTGGTGGATCAACGCCATAGATTGCACTCGATGTTCGCCTGTATGCAGGGCTTTTTTTGCCGTTGGATCTGTGACATAATCTGATTGTAAACTCAAAAGAGAACTGATGAATTGCATATTGTTTTTTACCCGGTGATGTATTTCCCGAAGTAAAAAGTCTTTTTCATTCAGTGATTTGGAGATGATGGTGTTTTGACTTTTGATGGTTTTATTTAACGAAAACAAGTAATAAGCTAAACCAGTAAAAATGAGTAATCCAATCAATGACGCCCACAATAATTTTCTTGAATTTGACAGTTTAAGTTGGGAAATTTCATTTTGAGCATTCAACTCTATAATCTTTGCCTCTTTTTCTGCTGCCTCGTACTTCTCAACAGCGTCAACCAGACTTTGATTTTGTGTTTGTTGAAAGAACGTATCTTTCGCAATGCCATATAGTTTGTACGTTTCTAGAGCTTCTTTATAATTGCCTTTCTTTTCGTAAACCTGTGCCAAACCTTCTAAAGAAACTTTCAATTGCTCATGGTGATTCAACTCTTTGGCGTATACCAGACTCTTTTGTAAGTTGGTTTCTGCCTCATCAAGTTGATTAAGGTTGAGAAATGCCGTTCCCATTCCACCCAATGCTGCTGCATGAACAAGTTTATTTTGATCAGGAGTGACGAGTTGCATGGCTAAATTATATTGAGATATTGCCTTAGCATATTTCTTTGTTTCTACATTTAAATTTCCAAGATTTAAGTGGCCAATTCCAACAAACATATTCTGACCCTTTAGTTGGTAATAACCAATTGCATCATCAAAAGCCCGCTCAGACTCTTCGAATTTTTTGAGACTCATGTAAGATACCGCCATATTATTGATCGTATGTGCAATCCAAAGCGTGTCATTTGTTCTTCTATAAGACTTTAATGCTTTTTCATAATAAGTTAAACCTCCCTCATAATCACCTGAAGTCGTATAACTCGCAGCAATGTTGTTATTGAGTTTTGCAATATACCTTGAACTGTCTACTCTTTCAAAATATTTAATGGCCTCGATGTATTTGAGCACCGAAGCATCATATTTTTTTTGACAGAAGAGGTTCATTCCTTCAACATTTAAAGAAATCCCTCTTATGTTTTCATCAGTAGAATTGCTCGTCAGTTCTAGTACTTTTTCTGTGACTTCATTGGCTTGTTGTGGTGACGTATAAACCAAAGATTCCATCAAAGAAGCCAGCTTCAAAACCTTTGCGTAGGTAGAAGGTAGGGTGTCAATATAAGATAGGTCAAGCTTTTGGGCAGAGAGGTTTGTGCTCCAAAAAAGCAGGCCTAAAAACAGCGTTCCTAGCTTTCTAATTATCACATTTTCCTTTTTTAATTCGGTAAGCAAAATAATATTAATTAATAACATGACCCCAAAAAACTACACTAAAGAGTAGGAATTGAGTCTTTTCATGCAAATAACTTTGCTACCCAACCATGTCAAAGAAAATGAAAAAACTAATCTTCATCTTTCTCCTTTTGCCGTTTGTCTCTTTTAGTCAACTTTCAGGAGTGCAGGCGACCACTGTTTTTGGTGGAAGTGCAACTTCTGGAACCAATAAAGCAGCCCTCGCTATAGGAGAAGTTTTTAATGGGGCTACCATAAATATTGACCGCGCAACACTTGGAATCGTAAGTTTTGCTGATAATAAAATGGTTACCTCTTTCCCAGAAGAAAATTTCATCCAATTCAAAACTTTTCCTAATCCAGCCATCTCAACCTTCCAAATAGATAGCCCTATTAAACTTTCGCAAATTCTACTTTTTGACAGTCTGGGCAAAATGGTGATGAAAGTATCTGGACAAAATACCTCGGTGAATGTTGAAGCCCTCAAATCTGGTTTTTATCAGCTGTTTGTAGTTGCCGAAAACGACAAACTGTATTCCCTTGGCGGCATGGTGATCACACAGTAGAAAATATATTAAGCCATAAAACAATTAAAAATGAAAATATTATCGAGCCTTATCCTAGTCTTATTTAGCTGTATGTTATTCTCTCAGTCGGGAGAAGTTAACTATCAAGCATTGATAAAGGACAAAGATGGCAATCCACTGGCAAGTAAAAATGTACAAATTGAAATTTCCTTTACGGTAGGGGGTGAAGTTTACAATGAAACACTCGAAGGAACAACCGATGAATTTGGTTTACTTTCCTATCAAATAGGTGGAGAAGATCTCGCAAAAATGGATTGGTCAAAAGGAGGTGGCACAATGAGTACCAAAATAATAACCGATGGAGGTACTTTGGATTTTGGCTCTAAGTCAATAGCTGCGGTTCCTTATGCATTTTATGCCCTAAATAGTGGATCCTCTACACC
>JAKQLF010000077.1 GCA_029567325.1 Bacteroidota bacterium
GCGGATTTTCCTGACAACTTCCATTCTTCAAGCCAAGCAGTAATCTGCTCTTTTTTGTATCTTCCCTGCATATTTATTTTTGACCAAAATTAACAGGTCAAAAATTATTGGACAATATGGGGTTGCTCGGATGGATACATTTTTACTACAATAAATAATGCGTGGTATTGGATACAATGTATCAGATGAATACAGATTATATTTCTTTCGAAATATGGATTGACCAGAATTATTACGAAGAAAATTTGATCGAAATCGAAGAGAGAAATTGAGGAATCCAGTAAGAGTGAAGGGATGGCAAAATTGAAGGATAAAGATTTCGATTAAATTTGCCACAAGAAAATGTTCAAATTCATTTTCGATTGGTATATAATCCTGGAAGTGTAGGATTTGCCAACTTATATCAGCTTGGTGCAAATAATGCTATAACTCATTTAATAGCTCTTGAGCCGTTTTTAATCTTAGTTTTCCCTGCTTGTGCAACCTCACTTGCTCAGCAGCATCTTTTAGGTCATCCCATAATTCAACATTACTATCAGTCATAGGCTTTGCATTTTTCACAAAAGACAGGCTTTTTAAAACTTTCATTCCGATTTCAGCTTCATTATCTGAAATCTCAATAACTACCTTCATTTATTTAATTTTTAAATGATTCACTATCACTCAATTGTTAATAAGAAAATCATGAATATCGTATTGCGAATTTATCTTACTCCCACCCAATCACCAAATCCACACCAAAATTTCTGCCAGGCATAGCCCGACGCTCCACCACATAATAACCTTTATTCAACAAATTGCGACATTGGAAAGAAATGTCAAAAGCCATTCTTGACACTTTGGTATGGTATGAAAGACTGGCATCGAGTAAACCGTAAGCTTTGATATCTTCATTGATTCCTTTGCTAGAACCCACATAATTGGGGAAAAGGCCAAATTGAAATTTCCCGAACTGATAATCCACCATCGCACCAGCTGTAAACGTGGGCGTATATAATAATTGACTGCCTTTTGCAGTGAGTGGAATTGGAATCTCCACTTGATTGGTAGACTTGACATAAGCAGCATTCAAGACATATGTTATTGATTGATTGGGACGAAGTTGACCATCGCCCTTCACTTGAAAATCAACTCCGCGTGACCATACTTTTGCAATATTTGTTGGACTATAAATGAACTGACCATCTACAGGAACCCACTGAATCCAATTATCAATCACGCGATTATAGATGGACACCGAAGTTTCCAAATATTTGTACTTTTTGGAAGTCATTGTCAAATCTTGAGACCAACCAGATTCTGGTAATACATCTAATCGGCCTCCAGGTCTCCAATAACGTTCATTCATAGTTGGCAGTCGGTAATTTTTCTGAATCCGGAAGGAGATTTGATGTTCTTTGCCAGCATTTGAAATAACTAAGGAAGGAACAATTGGCGTATTTTGATTTTCAATCAATTCTTTACGAAGTGCAATTTGCCCACTAAATAAGCCAAACTTTTGAGTAAAAGCGGACACCAAACTCAATCGTTTTTCCAACTCTTCCTTGACATAGTTTTCTGAGTTGGCTTTGAGCACATTATAAATAATATTGACAAACAACTTACTGTTTTTCGCTGCATACCAATTAAACCGTTGCTCCAGATTCATTGATTCATATTGGTTGTTGTTGTCGATTCTCAGAGCTTCATCATTGTAAATATTTTTATCCTTGATCCAGGTGAATTGAGGTTGATATGAAAAATTCCCTTTCAACCATAACATAGACAATTGTGTCCGCAACGATTGATCTTTTTGTGTAGCAATAGATTCATTCTGCACTGTTGTGGGTGGGATATGTCTCAATGCATCTGTATGCCAAACTCTACCATAAAATGACAAATTTGCAGAATGATTATACATCAGCTGATATAACTGATTGAAGATTTTGCCTTGACCATTGGTATTTGTTTTCTCGATTTGAGGAGCAGGTTTATAGGTAAAATCATTCCTACTTTGATCAAAGCCCACATTTGCAGAAATCGATAACTTGTTAAACTTTTTATTCAAATCCAAGCCGATCTTTTGCCTACCAAACGAACCACTTCCCAAAATTAAACCTAATCTATCTATTTGACTTGCTGCATTGGCCAATTCTATGTTACCACCAATTGCACCACTTCCAGCCAACACTCCTTCTCCACCTTTAAACAAGGTAATTTGATTAAAGCCTCCCATGGGAAGTAAATTCAGATCTAGTTGTCCTACCATTGGATTGATTATGGAAGTTCCATTCCAGTTTATCGCAGTATGGTTTGCGGCACCACCTCTGATGGATGAACTTGCCAGGCTAAAAGACCCATAATTTTTAATAAAGATTCCACTTTGTCTGGATAGAAGTTCGGTTAAATTTTGATTACCGTTGCTTTGATTTATAGTAATGCCTGTTGAATTTGCATTTGAATAAGGTAGGGTAGCAGCAGATATAAACACCGTGTCAATTTGTAGCAAAGTATCCTTTTGCCCGATGGCATGAATGGAGTTAACAAAAAACACCATCAAACAGAAAATCTTTGAAACGGAAAACCTCATGGCACAAAATTACTTTGACTTCAATCAAATAGTGCAATAAGCTTTGCCAAAATGTTTTTTAATCTCTTTTGTATCCAATTTACCATGGCCAATTTTGATCGAAAAGTGCTGGTATTTCTATAAAAATCAATGACGTCTGATTTAAAATGTTTTAAATTTTTGGTTCAAAAGCAAATAGCTCAATACTTCCATTAATTTTAACGCATCAAACCAACAAAATGAGTAGAACCGACATTGTCAAAAATGATAAAAAAACCATAAG
>JAKQLF010000365.1 GCA_029567325.1 Bacteroidota bacterium
TAATTGTTTATTTTTTAATGCTTATAGATATTTAAGGCAATGCAATTTGAAAGTTTGCACTCGTTTTACTTTGCACCTCCGCCAAAGTAACATTTGGCATGAGTTCTATAAGTGTAAGCATGTTATTAATATAAGAAAATACGGCTAAGTCTGTAATTATCATGTCCACAACACCGTGTGCGGTAAGTGGCAGCTTACAGGCAGGTACAATTTTGGGCGAATTGTCTGAGTTGGTATGGGTCATAGTTATGATTAGCTTTTTAGCACCAACAGCCAAATCCATCGCTCCACCTACGCCCAGAAGTGGCTTACCTGGCACTGCCCAGTTAGCCAAGTTAGCGGATTCATCACACTCCAGACCACCCATAATGGCCACATCTATATGCCCACCCCTTATCATAGCGAAGGAATCAGCACTATCAAAAAAGCTGCTGCCTTTTAGTAGGGTAACGGGTATTTTTCCAGCATTTACTGGGTAATGCATAGCTCCACCACCATCTGGAGGTACTGGTCCCACTCCCAGCATTCCGTTTTCGGAATGTAGAATAATACCGTCTTCCTCTGTGATGAGGTCAGCTACCAGCGTAGGAATGCCTATACCCAAATTGACCAAATCTCCTTTTTTAAGTTCCTTAAGCGCTCTTTTTGCCATATTCATTCTTGTATCATCTACTTTTTTAGCAGCTGATACAGTTGCAGATGTGCCCAAGTCCGAAAGAGTAAGTGATGCCTGTACCAGATAGTCCACATAGCAGCCTTGTGTATGTACATTTTCAGGAGTTATTTCGCCCACAGGTACTATTTCTTCCACCTCGGCTATCACCAAGTCGGCGGCTGTAGCCATGGCTTTGTTGAAATTATTTTCGGTAAGCCTATATTGCAAGTTTCCTGCTGTGTCAGCCCGCCAAGCCCTTATAAATGCTACATTTCCTCTTAGGGCTTTTACAAAAACATATTCCTGACCATCGATAATTTTCGATTCTTTTCCCTCGGCTATTTTTGTACCTGCCGATGTTTTGGTATAAAATCCTCCTATACCTGCCCCGCCAGCTCTGAGAGCTTCAGCCAAGGTGCCTTGCGGTAGTATTTCTGCCTCTACCCAACCTTCTTGAACTGCCTTTACAGCATTTGGATTTGATGTAAAAAAAGAACCAATTAATTTTTTCAATTGGCCATTTGCAAGGAGTCTATCTCCACCCAGTCCTGGCTCTCCAGTATTGTTTCCTACAAAAGTAAGGTTTGCGGTTGGTAATTCTGCCAAAGTGTGCATAAGATGGACTGGATTGCCCGTCATGCCAAAGCCTCCTTGCAACAAGATGTCGCCGTCTTTTACCATGCTGGCGGCAGTTCTTAAATCTATAATGGGTACAGTTTTCATCTAAAATTCAAATTTAATTATCAAATGTTTCAAATGGTAAGCCTACATAATTTTCGGCAATGGTTTTTTGATAGGCCTCTGACAAACGTAGATAATCGAATTTAGACTTTTGCAAGTGCTGATCAAAACTTCCATTTTCTGCTACCTTATGACATAGATTGGTCATAAAGTTGGAAAAGTCTTGCACTCTCCAAACTCTTGCGACGCACTTTTGTGTGTAATTTTCCAAATGCAGAGCATCGTTTTTTTCATACCAATGAGTAATGCCTATAGCCAAATTCCTGACATCGGCTATTGCCAAGTTTAATCCTTTGGCACCTGTAGGAGGTACGATATGGGCGGCGTCACCCGCCAAAAACAATCTACCTGCCTGCATATTGTCTATCATAAAGCTACGCATGGGTGTGATACTTTTTTCAAAAATCTCACCCCTATCAAGTGGCAAGCCTAGGCGATGTTCCAATTCTTGCCAAATCTCAACATCAGACCAGGTTTCTATTTTGTCATCATTTGGCACTTGAAGATAGAGCCTGCAGATTTTTTCAGATCGCATACTGGCCAGTGCAAAACCCTGTTCATGAAATGCATAAATAAGCTCTTCATAATTGGGTTTTGAATAGGCTAAAATACCCAACCAGCTGAAAGGATATTCTATCTTAAACTCTTGATAAGACGCTGCTGGAATATGCTTGCGACCAATACCATGAAATCCATCACAACCAGCCACAAAATCACAGTGAAGGGTGAATGATTCGCCTTCATTCTGAAAAATTATACTAGGTGTTTTAGTTGTAAAATCTTTAATATGATGAGCCTCGGCTTCAAATACAATCTCAATCTGCCGCTCAATGCAGGTTTTTATGAGGTCTTTTACTACCTCTTGTTGGCCATAAATGGTTACTGATCGCTGGGTATGTTTTTGAAAATCTATCCGCTGCTGTACTCCATTGTATGAGATATAGCACCCATGGTGAACCAATCCTTCATGGTGTAGCCTTTCTGCTACGCCCAATTGCTCAAATATCTCGACAGTATTATGCTCAAGTAGTCCTGCTCTCACTCGGTTTTCAACATAAGACCTACTTTTATTTTCTATAATTATACTACTGATACCAGCTTGGTGTAGCATAAGTGCCAAGGTTAATCCTGCTGGACCTGCCCCTATTATTCCTACCTGAGTATTGAGCTCTTTCATATTTTGGTAAAACGATTTTTAGAATTATCCGAATTTTCGATTACTACCATTGAGGTTTTATGATTTGTTTTATTAAAGATTTACAAAATTTAGATCTTTATACCTAAGTTTATAAAGACCTCTTCGGCAGCATGAAGGGCTTCGTTGGCAGCGGGTAACCCACAGTACAAAGCCGCATGCATAATTACTTCTTTTATTTCATCTACTGTTACCCCATTATGAATAGCTGCTTTGATGTGCATTTTAAACTCAACTTGTCTATTCAAAGCAATAAGCATGGCTATAGTAATAAGGCTTCGATTGGGTTTTGATAGCTGTGGTCGAGCCCAAATTTCACCCCAGGCATATTTGGTAACGAATGCCTGGAAGTCGGTATTGAAGCTATTTTTTTTGGAATTTGCATTGTCAACATGATCATCACCCAATACCGTGCGGCGTATATGCATGCCTTTTTGTTGAATTTCAGAGCCTACAAAAAAATCAATAAGCGTTTGAGCAAATACGTGTGGTTTTTCCACTGCTGACAAATGTCGGGTAGGTAAAACATGAAGAGTAGCATTGGGGATGTTTTCGACTAAAAATTCTGCATCTTTTATGCCAGTAACAGGGTCTTGATCGCCAGTTATGACCAAGGTTTCAACCTGGCAGTTTTTTATCGTTTGTTCGAAGTTGGCATCTCTTATTGCATAACAACAGTTCGTATAACCATCGACATCACTCCTTAAAAACATAGCTCGAGCTTCTTCAACTTTGGTTGGATTTGAGATTCTATATGCTTCTGTAAACCACCTATTCATGGTATCGTCCACTATGGCCTGCATTCCTTGTGCTTTTATGGTTTGAATTCGTGCATTCCATCCTTCTTCACTACCAATTTTTGTAGCAGTGTTTGCTAATACCAACTTTTTAATTCTTTGTGGATAGGTAATGGCTAAACTTTGCCCTATAAGCCCCCCTAGGGACAAACCACAAAAATATGCTGACTCAATTCCTAAACTATCCATAAGTCCAATTACATCATCGCCGAGTTCTGAGATGCTGTTGGTCGCGTTGTTGGTATTGGCTTTGGACCCACCATGCCCTCTAGTATCATAACGCAACACTCTGAAATAGGGCAACAACATTGGTACTAGCTCGTCCCACATGGCCAATTCTGAACCTAGTGAATTAGAAAATATTAAAACAGGGCTATTGGGCGTTCCTTCTATTTTATAATTCATTTTTGTATCAATTTTTGATATTTTGATAAAATGTCATCTATGATGGCTGCACTGTTCCCTGTTGATTTTTCAGCATCAAAAAGGAGGTCTAGATTGGGTAACTTTAAATCCATTTCATATAGTACCATTTTCAAATGTTTCTTTTGGGCAATTGCACTTTTACAAGCTTTTTTAACGAGTTCATGCGCATTTAATTTGCCAACACTGTCGGCTAATGCGATTGATACATTTTCTGCAAAGATGAGCCCATGAGTAAGATCCAAATTTTGTAACATTCGGTCCTTATCTACCTCCAATCCCATTATTAGCTCTAGGGTTTTTTCTAATGATCCTGCTGTTAACTTGAGCAATTCCGTTAAGACCTCCCATTCAGATTGCCACATTCCTGCTGATCGTTCATGCTCCTGTGGCATGGCAGCAAGTATGGAGGCTACTAAATGCGGTATCCGAGTGGAATTTGCCAAAATTGCTGTACATGTGACTGGATTTCGCTTATTTGGCATGGCACTAGAGCCTCCTTTACCCTCAGCGGACCCTTCAAAAACCTCACCTACTTCCGTTTGCATAAGCAAGGTGATATCTTTTGCTATTTTTGCCAAAGACTGGTTCAATATTCCATAAACAGAGGCTATAGTGGCTATACCACCTCTATTTGCATTCCAAGAATGTGAAACTTTCAAGCCCAAATGATTGGCCACCTCAGCTTGTACCTGGTTTGTCAAATACTGATTGCCACTACCTACTGCGCCTCCCAATTGTAGAAATAAAGTTGTCGCTGGTAGTTCGCTAATTCGATCACCACACTGCTCAATACTCTGAAGCCAAGTCGCGGTTTTTAATCCAAATGTAATGGGTCGGGCTTGCTGTAAAAGCGTACGGCCTATCATTAATGTATTTCGGTGACTGGTGGTAATTTGGGCCAGTGTGTCTTTTAATTCATTGATCTTACTCATCATCTTCACAGTGTATGCTTGCACGGCCAACATAGTAGCGGTATCAATCACATCTTGGCTGGTAGCCCCAAGGTGAATGTATTTTGAAGCCTCAATATTCTGTTTTTCCACAATTTTGCTGAGCTGCTGCACCAGTGGTATGGCGGCGTTCCCTCCAAGTTTTACTTCAGCTTTTAGTTTTTCTATGTCTATAAATTCTGCTTTACAGTTTGCTTTGATTATGTCACTGGCGTCTGCCGGAATCAAACCTTCCTTTGCCTGTGCCTGAGCCAGTGCTGCCTCAAAGCGTAACATATACTCTATGGTTTGGCTATCAGAAAACAAACCATTGAAGGAAGCGCTATAAAAAAACTCAGAATATAAACTCATGGATAATCTTTACTTGTAATTGACTTTAATTTAAGAAGAATGGCAAAATATTTTAAGATTAACGATTTATATGATTTACGATAGATTCTATTTGCGATTTTTCATCTAAATATCAAAAAAGACAGTCTCCTTATCGCCCTGCATATAGATGTTAAATTCATACGTTCCTGGACTTTTTTGCTGAGCCATAAGGGTTGCCTTTCTTTCTTCAGGAACACTAATTAATACAGTATCTTTGGCATTAAGCACTACTTCATCAGAAAAATATATACGGGTATAAGTATGTATGAGCTGCCCTCTCATAAACAATATTACGGAAAGATGAGGAGCTTGGCTATCTACCGAGTTGGGTTTTATTGTATGGAAAATAAACCTGTTTTCAGGATCTGTACCCGTGCCGAAACGTCCAAAAAGTTGCTTTTCCCCATCATTTTGCCATATCTCCACCATTGCGTCAGAGATGGGTTGATTTTCCCCGTCAAATACTTTGCCTGTAATAGTGATGATGTTGTCTGTGTTAATAGGATTCACCATTTGGTTTGTCACTAATTGCTTAAAATCATACAGATATTGCTCAGGAGTAAGCCCATAAGCAAAGTAAGGTCCTACGGTTTGTGAAGGTGTTTGTTTATTACTCATTTTCGATAAAGATATCAAATTATTTATTTTCAAATGGGGTGGCATTGTGGCCACGAAGTACGAAATCAAATCGGTATGCCAAAGCAAAGTCAGGTTCGGCGGCATTCAAATCAAATTGAGAAACAAGTAAATCTCGGCCCTTTGGTGGTACTGATAAAAATATGGGGTCATGAGCCAAAAGAGGGTCACCGGGAAAATACATCTGGGTTACCAACCTGTTGGTAATATTTGCCCCAAACAACGAAAAATGTATATGGTTTGGTCGCCAGGCGTTGGGGTGGTTGCCCCAGGGATATGCACCGGGTTTAATGGTGTAAAATTTGTAATTACCATCTTTATCTGTCATACACCTCCCTGCGCCCAAAAAATTTGGATCAAGCGGAGCATTGTGTTGGTCCACTTTATGCACATATCTTCCACAAGAGTTTGCCTGCCATATTTCTATGAGCGTATGTGGTATTGGCTGACCATTTTCATTAAGTACTTTTCCGTGTACTACGATGCGTTCGCCTATTGGTTCACCGTTTTTAATAGAATTTTTAGTTAAATCGTGGTCAAGAGCACCTAATTTAAAATCACCAAATAACGGCCCTGAAAGCTCACTTAATGATTGTTTTAATACTACTAATGGCTTGGATGGTGCCCTTAAAACGGTGGATTTATACTGTGGCGAAAGGTAAGGTGGTTGCACTTCTCTATCAAATAAATTATAAATTATGCTGCTCATTAGATTTTGATATTTGGTTTTAAAGATTTACACATATCTGCTGACACAAATTTAGAGGCTAGCAGAAATAATAGCTTAGATATATTGTAAATATACTTGGATAAAACAAACATATTTTATTCAAACTTTGTATTTTATAAATTACTAAAATATTAGTTATATAGCAACATGCAATTTTTTGCTTTAAATTAACTAACGATTATACTCGAACAATACAAACATGGCTCTGACCAAACTAATTATAAATTACAATGGGTTATGGTGAAAATCACTATCCACTTTTGCCTAATTTTATTCATCATGAGCAATTTCCTCAAGCTTCTCCCCAAACCTTCAAAGCCGTATTGACAACCAAATCAAGCTTTCTCCATTGATCATCATGAGTCATATCATTACCATGATGAGTAGATGAAAATCCACATTGAGGGCTAATACAAAGATTTTCGATTGGAGTGTATTGTGCAGCCTCGTCAATGCGCTTGCACAAGTCATCCATTTGTTCCAATTCTTTCTTTTTGGAGGATACTATACCCAATACTACTTTTTTATTTTTTGGTACAAAACGTAAAGGGGCAAAATCGCCTGAACGCTCATCATCATATTCCAATAGATATCTATCTACATTGATATCATTAAATAGAATCTCAGCTACTGGCTCATAACCCCCTTCAGCAAACCAGGTACTTCTATAATTACCTCTGCAAAGGTGTATGCCTACGGTAAGGTCAGCAGGTCGATCGTCAATCACTGCATTGATCAAAGCAGCATAAGTCCGTGGCAATTCATTTGGGTCTTCTCCTCGCTCTTGTGACGCAGCCCTCATTTTAGGATCACAAAGGTAGGCGAGATTGGTATCATCCAATTGTAAATACCTGAGACCTGCCTTATATAAACTGGATATTTCCTCTTTGTATGCAGCTGCTAAATCAGCAAAAAATTCATCCATGTCAGGATATGAATTTATGTCTATAGATTTTCTACCTCCACGGAAGTGAATCATGGTTGGTGACGGGATTGAAACCTTGGGAGTTTGACTTACTATCGTTTGTAGAAAATTAAAATCGGCTGTTTGAATATCTTTTACATGCTTCAGTTTGCCTGTTACACTAAGTACCGGAGGCGTAAATCCATCCACTGCTACTTTGGCATTGGGGTTCGCTTCTATACCACCAGTAATGGTAACACCTGCAAGCTCTTTCAGGAAATCTAAATGGAAATAGTCTCTACGGAATTCTCCATCTGTAATGGCTTTCAAACCCGTAGCTTCCAATCGTTTTACTGTTTCGGTGATGCCAGCATCTTCAATGCTGCGCAACTCTTCAGCAGTAATTTGTCCAGATTTCCATTTGTTTCTATTTTCTTTTACTGCTGTTGTGCGCAAAAGACTACCTACATGGTCGGCTCGAAAATTTTGCATTTTTTTTGAAATTTTATTGTTTATAGAAATATCTTTTTTTAAAACTTATCAATATTAAAAAACGATCGGTTGGATGTCTGATTGATTTGATTGACGCAAATTGCGGTTTGCTTATATTTTTATATAAATCGTAAATCAGGCTATTCATCATCCATTCATTCGTCATATTTAAATCAGCTAATTTGATCTGAATCAATCTTTGAAGTGACTATTCCTGATACAATTGCGGGAATGGCAAAAATGATAAAGTTGAGACCAATGCCTATGCCACCTGCTATCAGTAAACCAGCTATATATGGCCCTACCATGCCGCCTATTCTGCCAGCACCCATAGACCAACCAATCCCTGTAGTACGAAACTGTGTTGGATAAAGCCTTGCCGATAAAGCGTAAAGCCCCACAAAGCCCCCCTGAATACCAAAGCCTAACAAAGCCAGGATAAACAGTATCCAATCTGACCCTATAAATAAACCAAATGATGCCATCAGCAAACCTGTCAGCACAAGTATGATACCTAAGGTTTTCTTCAATCCAAACTTGCTTGATAAATATCCTTGTGTAACGATGCCAAAAAAGGCACCCAAATTAAATATAGTACCCGCATAGATAGCAAGCTCCATAGAAAGACCTGCATCCTTTGCTAATTTTGGTATCCAACTTGTTAAAAAATACAGCGATGCAAATGCCATGAAAAGTGCGACCCAAAGTTGAATCGTGGGTTTTAAATATGCTGTTTTTAAAAGCTGGTCGATGGGTATGGCAGATTTGAGTTTTTCGATTTTGGGCAATGCATCAATACCATCAAAATTCATTTTTTTTAGGATCTTATTTATTTTTTCCAAAGCTCCCTTAGGCTGTGTACGGGTATAATAATCTATAGACTCCGACAAAAACAATAAGGTAAGAGGAACTGAAAACATAGAAGCAATACCGGCTATTTTAAACATCTGTTGCCACCCATCAAGAGGGATAACTTTTGCTGCTACCAGACCCGATAAAACTGCCCCTACTGGATATCCTGCTATGATAAGACTTACCCAAAAATCTCTGGTTTTATTAGGCGTGTATTCAGCAACTAACGAAGCCGTACTTGCCAACATACTACCTATACCCAGGCCACTCACAAATCGGCATAGAAGCAATTCTGTAATATTGGTAGTATAAGAAGTAATATAAATACAGGTGCCCATTATCGTCCCGCTAATGACTATGATGGTTTTCCTTCCAATTTTATCAGCATAGGGAGCCAAAAATAATGTACCTATTGTCATTCCAAATAATCCTGCACTAAACACTGTCCCCAATGCAGCTGGATTTATATTCCAATCTGTTGCAATAGCCGGGGCAGCGTATGAAATGATCAGTATGTCCATGCCATCGAGCAGATTCATCAAAAAACAAATCAAGATGGTGCCAATTTGTAAACCCGACAAAGGATTGTTATCGATGAGTGTTTTTGGATTTATATTCACAATAGTTTTTTTACAATTATTAATCAAATGGCTTTTTGCCTTATTTAACCTTCCATACTTGTATGGTTACATCATCAGGATTTCTGACGCCTTTACATATAAAAATGGCATTATTCATCCAATGATATTTACCCTCTGGTGCTTCAAATTTTGGAACTGCTCTAAAATAATACTCAGAAGGAGACACTTGCTCGCCCTTGCCAATGCGAGCTGCAACCTCTGGTGTAGCAACTCTGAGGCCCGTATTTTTTACATATATAATGACGCCATCATCTGTCTTGATTTGATAATGTGCCTCCAACTCTGCGACCCCATCTTTTCTCACTATTTGCCAGTCAGCTCCTCCGTCCAAAATTTCTCCTTTCATGGCAGGACCTTCAAAACTACCTCCTATAATGGGTATAATTCTTCGCATGCCATGGGGAGTTTCACCTACTATGTAAGGCGGTTTTAATTTTACTTTAAGTTCGCATACAAAATCCAATGTAGGTGCCGTAGGTACTTGTTGTGCCATAGTTTTTATTGAAAATATTAGAAATAAAAAGAAAATTGATTTTTTCATTTTGTCAATTTTTTTGATTTAAAGTTTGAATATCAAATCCAGCAACTTTCTTATAATTATCCATTACGTTGGCCAATTTTTCATGTGGTATTTCATCAGCAGTAAATCCTGACGGAAACCAATCTGCCATCATGTCCAAAATCTCATCTGGCCCTTTGGCCCTGTTTTGCATGACCACTTTTGCAGCCGCTGGCACCCGCTCTTTGTCATACTGTGCAAGTATTTCCAAAACATCCTTGTTATTTTTCATACATTCGGTTAAGCAATCAACATCCAATATCGCCTGCGAAGCTCCATTTGAGCCAATAGGATACATCGGATGTGCTGCATCTCCCAGCAATGTTACACGCCCAAATGACCATTTTTCTAGAGGATTTCTATCTGACATCGGGAACTCATAAACAGCTTTACTTCCTGCTATCATAGTTGGTACATCGAGCCAGTCAAAGGTCCAATCGATGTATAAATTTATCAGTCGCTTTTGATCTGCTTGCCTGTTCCAATCCCTCGCTGTGAGGGTAGACTTGCCCTCTTTTACATTAGCAACCCAGTTGATGAGACAAGAGCCGTCACTGTCGATAGGTTGTATAGGATACACTACCATTTTTTGCTTCATGCTCCCGATCATAGCCATTGACTTGCCGTTGAGAAAAGGCTTCATTACAGTAGTGCCTCTGTATAAAACATTTTCAGAATACACAGGCTTGCCTTCATGTGGGTATAACTGTTGCCTCACTACAGAATTGATACCGTCAGCTCCAATGAGCATGTCTGCTTTTTCTTCATGAATTTTTTCACCTGAGTCCTTATCAATGAAATAAGCAATAACTTCATTTTCGTTTTGTTCAAAATGACTCAAATGGTGATTTTGTTGTATGGTATCTTTCCCTATTTGCGCTATCACTTCATCAAAAAGTAACATCTGGATATTGCCTCGATGCAAAGAAAATTGTGGCCATTTATAGCCAGCAAATCTGCCTCGGGGTTCTGACCAAAATTCTTGGCCATATTTATTAAAATATTTCAGGTCGCTGGTTTCAATGGCATTTTGAGCTATTTTTTCCTGTAAACCCAAGTTGGTTAAAACCCTCACACAATGTGGCAAAAGATTGATTCCAACTCCTAGTGGCTTTATTTCTTTTACAGATTCAAATACATTGACATCGTGCCCCTCTTTATGCAAACTCAAGGCCAATGTCAATCCACCGATACCGCCACCAACTATGATTATCTTCATTAATTTATTCGTTTTTTTTATTTTAAATTCAACATTTTTATCGCATTTTCCTTCAATATCAATGGCTTTACTTCGTCTTTAAAGCCTGCTTCTTCAAAATCTTTCATCCATCGCTCCGGTGTAATAAGTGGAAAATCAGTACCAAACAACATTCTATCTTTTAGCAAAGTATTGGCATATTGTACCAATTGCTTTGGAAAATATTTGGGCGACCAACCACTTAAATCTATATAAACATTGGGCTTGTGCATGGCTACAGAAAGTGCTTCATCTTGCCAGGGCCAACTTGGATGGGCAATGATGATGGGGCTATCAGGAAAGTCAATAGCTACATCGTCCAGGTGCATCGGATTGGAAAACTCAAGTCTGAGACCGCCCCCACCTTTTACACCCGATCCATAGCCCGAATGTCCAGAGTGAAACAGCATAGGCAACTTATGCGCTGCAATCACTTCATAGAGGTGATACGCCATCTTATCATAAGGATAAAAACCTTGAACTGTGGGGTGAAATTTAAATCCCTTTACGTCATAATTTTCTATCAAATCTCTGGCTTCTCTCGCTCCCATACGACCCTTATGAGGATCTATGCTCGCAAAGGCTATCATCACATCGTCATTTTTCAAAGCGCACTCTGCTACTTCAATATTGGGTATTCGTCGCTTGCCAACATTATGCTCAGAATCTACGGTAAACATGACCAATGCCATATTTTGCTCCCTATAAAAATCTGCAGTTTCCTGCATTGTAGGTCGCTTATCTGACTTAAAATATTTAGCAAAAGCCTCATCCAATTCGGGTCTGTAGTCATCATGCGGCTGGCAGCAGCTTACCTCAGCATGGGTATGTACATCTATGGCTTTAATTTTTGAAATATCAATCATGTCTTTCTAGTATCTTATTTTAATGATGCTTGATAATTTTATTTGGCACCCATTCGTATGGCACCATCCAATCTTACAACCTCACCATTGAGCATTGTATTTTCAATGATTTGCTTTACCAAAGAAGCATACTCTGAGGGTTTGCCCAGTCGTGGCGGGAAAGGGATTTGGTTGCCCAATGAGTCTTGTACTTGTTGTGGTAAATTTTGCAAAAGTGGTGTTTCAAATATACCGGGAGCAATGGTCATGACTCTGATGCCCATTCGAGCAAACTCTCTTGCCAATGGAAGTGTCATAGCTACTACCCCCCCTTTGGATGCTGAGTAGGCAGCTTGGCCGATTTGGCCATCATAAGCAGCTACAGAAGCGGTATTGATCACTATGCCACGTTCGCCATCCGCATTAGGCTCGTTGTGCTGCATTTCATTTACTATAAGTCTTATCGAATTGAAAGTACCTATGAGATTTACATTGATTACGTGTTGAAAAAATGCCAAATCATGTGGACCTTCTTTGCCTACCACTCGCTTAGCAGGCCCCAACCCGGCACAGTTTACCAAGCCATCTATACGAAGAAATTTTTCTTTGGTTATATCTACAGCAGTGATAACCTCACTTTCAGTGGTTATATCGTTTTTGATAAAAAGAGATTGGGCTCCCAAGGCTAGCTCTGCCTGCTTACCTGCCTCTTCATTGATGTCCAAAAGTACAGCCTTTCCACCATTTGCTATGAGCATTTGTGCTGTGGCAAAACCCAAGCCAGATGCCCCTCCTGTGATCACAAAAGTATTGTCTTTAATTTGCATATAATTGCTCTACCAATGTAGCCCTCATTTTTAAAATTACTCTTTGATTAAGCGAACCCTTATCAGTGACCTCCCCTAAGTCTATCGACGGTGGTTGGGTAGCCACAATATATTTCCTGATGCTGGTAGAACTTCCCGATGCTGTGGCATTAAACTTTACCAACCAATCATCAATGTATTGATAAATGGCAGAATTTGAACAAGTCTTTTCGTAAGAAGTATCAGCTGGCAAGTTAGCTAATTCTCGGCATGCGTCTATATTTAAAAATAAAATTGCACCTATATAGTCTTTATCAAGCCCAGCGAATACCACATCTTGGATAATTGGTGAACCTGTAGATATTACCTTGGCTTTGAGGACGCCCACATTTACCCAGGTACCTGTAGATAATTTGAAATCTTCGGCAATACGACCATCAAAAACCAAGCCCTTGTCTGGGTTGTTTTCATCCAAAAATTTTACTGCGTCTCCTGTTTTATAATAGCCCTCTTCATCAAAAGCTAGTAGGGTAGCTTCTTCATTCTTCCAATAGCCTTTTGTCACATTTGGGGCCTTGTATCTTGCCTCCATTTTATCACCATCAGGTACTAGTTTCACATCCATTCCTGCTACAGGCACTCCCAGAAGTCCTGAAAAAGCTCCGCCCCAGTTGGCAAACATTGCCGAAGGTCCAGATTCTGTGCATCCCAACCCTGTGACGATCGGTATCTTTTGACCGATGGTTTGTATGGCCAGTTCTTCCAATTTATTCCAAACAGGTTGTGCCAGGCTAGCCCCTGCATAAAAAAGTACATTCAGATTTTTGAAAAACTTTTCTCTGAGCGCTTGCTCTTTGTCTAAATAAGGAATCAACATTTCAAAACCTTTGGGCACATTAAAGTAGGCTGTTGGAGAAATTTCTCTTAGATTTTGAACCGTTTCTTCAATGCCATTGGCTGTAGGTTTGCCATCATCTATGAAAATAGTGCCACCATTATAAAGGGCTAGTCCAAAATTATGATTACCACCAAAAGTATGATTCCATGGCAGCCAATCTATGAAAACTGGTGGCTCAGATTTCATAAAGGGAAATGCTTGTGTGATTTGTTGGAGGTTGGCGCACCACATCCCTTGATGGTTCATCACACCTTTCGGTAAGCCGGTAGAACCTGATGTAAACAAGATTTTTGCAATGGTATCCGCATTGACTTTATTTGCTGCTCTTTCTACCTCTTCACTTGGTATGGAATCCAGAAATGATGCAAAATTGTCATGACCAGAATCATCAACTGTCACGATAATTGCATTGGGCAATAGCGTTTTTGAAAGCTCAATAGCTTTTTTATAGACCTGCCCATCTTGTGCAAAAATCAATTTTGGCGACATAAGCTCAAGACAATGTTTGAGTTTGGAAAAGTCATCGGAGATGAGCGAATAGGCTGGTGATATTGGCGTATATGTGATACCTATGTGCACTGCAGCTAAGGATAGCAATGCATGCTCTATACTATTTTCTGATAAAATAACAATGGTCTCTTGTGGCTTAAAATTCAGGTCTAAAAGATATTGAGCTATTGATTTTACTTTTTGAAAGGTTTCGGCAAAGGTCAAATTTTGCCATTGTCCATCCTTTCTCCTTTCGATAAAAATATGGTCCGGCTTGACATTTGTCCAATGTTCCAGCTTATCCGTGAGCTTTAAAGGATAGTCGCCAAGCGGCTCTTCGAGTTTGTAATGAATCCCAACAGATGCTTTGCCTTCTTTTATCGTTTTATGTGAGCCAAAAGCAATATTTTTAAACATATAGTGACAGCGTGATTTACGATTTACGAATTATGAATTACGATTTACGAATGATGAATTACGAATGATGATTTAACATTTATTGATTTGCGAATTACGATTTAAGAATTATGATTTTGTTTATGATTTTTGAATCTGAGATTTCTTTCTGAGAGTCTTTATGGATGAAACTGTAATCGCTAATAGTTCGTCAGCTTCCTTATGCAAATCGACTGTCTTGTTCTTAAGATTTTCATCTAAGTCAACAATAAATTCAATCCAAAACATACTTTCGTCAAGTTCTTCTTCTACAATTTTGAGTTTGTTGATAAAATCTGCGGTGGATTTAGCTCTACAAGCTGCACGGTAATTGGCTGCACAAGAAGGAATACATCGAACCATCTGGTTTCTTATTGCCTTAAAATCTGGCTCATTAGAAAATTTGCGTGTGAGCAAAACACCCTTAATAGCCCAATCCTTAAATCTCTTTTTTAAAACCTCCTCATTCATTTTTTTTATCTAATTATCTCCCATAAATCTTCCCAATCGCAAAATAGATTCAATACCAAATCGCCAATTGCCCTAATCGTAAATCTCCAATCAAATCAATCGTAAATCGTAAATCGATCCAATCGTAAATCAACATTCCCCATTCCATTTACTCTCCCACCTTCTTACCCCTACCTTCCAAAAAATCATTTAACCTTTGCTTAGCTTCAGGCGACGATGACGTTATGGCAGCTATTAAACTTTCCATGAGCAGCCCCTCCGATTGATTGGAGTCTGTAATCCTTGGCAATATATGCATCACGGCATAGTTGGTAATCTCGGCGTTGGATATGATTTTTTTGGCAAGTTCCTCACATTTTTCCAGTGCCTTATTTGCATCTACCATATAATTTACCAACCCTATTTGCTCACCCTCCGTAGCTGTAAAAACTCTGCCCGTAAGCATCATATCAGCCATGCGGGCCATCCCTATGAGCTTTGGTAATCTAACTGAGGCACCACCACCAACGAAAATGCCTCGCTGCCCTTCTGGCAATGCAAAAAAAGCAGAGCTATCGGCCACTCTGAGATGACAAGCCGTAGCCACCTCCAACCCGCCTCCAACTGTTGCACCATGCAATGCCGCTATTACGGGCACTTTGCCAAATTGTATTTTATCCATAACGCTATGCCACATCCTGGAATGGTACAAACCTTCTACAACGTCTAGCTGGGTAAGCTCCGACAAGTCAAGACCTGCCGAAAAATGCTTTCCTATTCCATATATGATGATACACTTGACGTCTTGTGGTAGATTGTCAAATACTTTTTCGATTGATTTTATCAATGTATCATTAAAAGCATTGCGTTTTTCAGGGCGATTGAGGCCCATAAAGAGTATACCTTCTTTTATTTCAATTTAAGAGTGTCAAGTGTGGCAATATCATCATGCATATTTATCTGTTTATTTTAAATGTCAAATTACCTAATTAAACAGGTGAACTCAATTAGCTATAAAAATTGCTTGATTTTTAAAGCGAAAGTAGACATCTGAATGGTTGGCACTTTACTTTACAAAATTGAATAAAATAAAGAATGATAAATAGGAAAATTGCTTTTAAGTATATGCAAAAACAATCATTTTTGAAGATTTCTATATTGTTTTGGTGTCAAATTTGTAATTGATTTGAAGAAACGGGAAAAATCACTGGGGTCGAAACCACCTAATTTGTAGGCAATGTCGGCTATATTTAGGTCAGTTTGTTTGAGTAACACTTTTGCTTCCAATATTCTCATTTCTTCTAGTAGTTCATGAGCTGATTTACCTGTAGAAACTTTCACGCTTTTATGTAGATGATTGGGCGTTACATTCAATGCCTCTGCAAATTCGGTGACAGTTCGTTTGTCATAAATGAATGCAGAAAGTAAGTTTTTATATTTTTGTGTAAGCCTTAATGCAGCATTGGTTTGTGATTTAGAATTTAAAGTTTGCATAAAATCTACTTCTTTGAGCAGTGTAATTAGGTAAAGGGCGATGATTTCAGAACGGTTGATATCATTTAGGCTGTATTCATTGATGAGGATTTCAAATAGAAGATGTATTCTGTCAGTTTGTTTTAAATAGAGTAGGGGCTCAGCTGTTATTTGAAAAAAAGGAAAAGCTTGCTCAATATTGATATTTAATATACCATGATTGAATATCTCGGAATGAAAATGACAATAATAACCTTCCACGTCTTCAGATATGACCTCGAGTGAGGTTATCTGGTCGGCAGTAAGACAAAAAATGCTGCCAGGTCTTACTTCATATTGGCTAAGCCCCTTGCTTCTTATTGCGTAGCCTTTGGTGATGCAAACAAAAAAATAAACCGACCTCCTATGTGGCAATACAGGCAATTTCAGAAATGATTTGTACTTTTCTATCCGTTCAATATGAAAATATTCATAGTAAGCATTGGATACATTTGGCTTCCAGGAGTCAAACATGTAGTCGTCAAATTGACTAGGTTTTAGTTTTGGTATTATTTTCATAAATGTGGTAAGAACGAGCATAAGAATAAAGCATTTTTATGGGCTTTTTGTCCTTTCTCATTGATTTTGATTCCTTTAATGAGCAATTCAGCAATTTCGCAAACTATATGAACTTTCTACTTTGTACAGACGCAAGGCCTTGCGTCTCGCCATTCCTACTTTATAAACTCGTTTCCACCATTAACCATTAACCTTCAATTCCTTTCAGGAGCAATATGGCAATGGGCAATGCTCGCGGCCAGTATGAACCATTAATCAATAACCATTAACCATTAACCATTTAAATTACCTTCCAGATCTATCCAAAAAATTACTCCCAGCTTGCTGCGTACACATCACCAACACTTCCTGAATGTTGACATGTTTTGGTCTGGTGGCAACATAAAATATGACATCAGCCACATCTTTGGCTTTTAAAGGTGTAATGTCGTCGTAGATTTTGGATTTTTTTTCATCACCTTCAAATCTGGTAATGGCAAATTCTGTTTCTTCTACCATACCTGGTGAAACTTGGCTAACCCTCAGTCCTAGCTTATAAAAATCCAATCGCATGGTTTTGGTGAGCATGTCAACAGCACATTTGGTCGCACAATATACATTTCCGTTGGGATAAGCTTCGTGGCCAGCAGTAGAACAAATATTGATGATGTGGCCTTTTCCATTTTTTACCATCAATGGGCTGATCGCTCTGGTCATGTATAAAAGGCCTTTTATATTGGTGTCAATCATCGTTTCCCAATGATTGACATCTCCTTTGTGCAATGGATCAAGGCCCATCGCCAAACCAGCATTATTGATCAAGATATCTACATTTGCCCAATCACCCTCTAGTGATTTCATCGCCTTTTTCACTTCATTGTTTTTTCTTACATCAAAACACAATGCTTTGACTTTTACGACGTATTTTTTCTTGAGTTTATTTTTCAATTCCTCTAGGCGATCTTCTCGTCTTCCTGTGATGATGACATCATAGCCATTTTTTGCAAATAGGGTGGCTGTTGCTTTACCAATTCCAGAGGTAGCACCCGTCACTAAAACAATTTTAGATATTCTATTTTCCATCCCTCAAAGTTGCAATTTTTGATTTAAACTCAGTATTAAATCTTTGATACTCCTGTGTTGCTGGACCATAGAACCCAGTATATACATACCTTACTTGATTTTTCTGATCAAGGAAAAGTAGGGTAGGGAATGCCTTGATGCTATCTATGATGCCAAATGTTTGACTTGCTTCTTTTTTGTCATAATAGCCACCCAACATCACATCCCATGGTACCTCCATGCGCTCTTTGTATGTTTTCAAAACTGTATTTAGCTTACTGCTGTCTCTATATCTCTCAAATGCAATAGAGGCAATGGCAACATCTTGTGGATTTTCTTCCTTCAAATAATCTTTCAGAAATTGTGTTGCATCTTTGCAGTTTGGACACCAAGTGCCCATAAGCAAAAGTAGTTTTATTTTATCCTCATTTGCAGGATCATTTATCGAAAAGGTTTTGCCCTCCGTATTGGTACCAACAAATGAAACCGGCGCCCCTGTTTTAGCTTTACTCATACTAAAGCCATCTTTGAGTTTAGCATTTTCATCACGTCTGCCGACAAATGGTACTAAATACGTTTTACCAGAGTAATATAAACCAGAAATGCTACCATCCTCCATGAGCTTCAATTCAAAAAGATAGGCATGTGCACCATCAAAAACTGATAAATATGCTTTTTTACCTACCACATCGCCAGCCAAATATCTGAAATCTCCAGTCTCAGTTTCAATGGTGCCAGTTATTTTATTGCCTTCTTGTTTGAGGTGAGCAATTGCAGGAAATTGGTCTTTGGTTTCAGGGTCAATGTCTAAAGCCCACCTTCCTGTAAAATCCGCTTCTACCTCTCCCTGTGGTAATTTAAATCGCGTATTGTCGCCATGTGTTGCTTTGAATCTGATTTTATAACCTTCTCTATAATTCACGTTCCAAAAACCTTCTAATACTCTTTCCTCATAGGAGGCCGTGAGGTATGTATCATAGACAGGAAAACCAAAGGTTATTGTATCTTTGATCATGGCTTTTGTTTTGCCAAAAGTGATATCTGTTACTTTTATCCTTTCTTCACCATTGATTATTTCTATATGAAAAATGGAGTCATTGTCATAAATCACTTCAAAATTGAATGGCAATTCACCAGTATAATCAGTCTTATAGGTGATCTCGTCTTTATCCTTCACCACTTTGGGTGTTTCTCTGAGGTATAAAACACCTCGCCAAATGCCAGGAGGAATTTTTGAAAAAGCCGATTGGGGCTCTATACAACCATTCATAAATATAAATGAACTGCAGACGAATGCAAAGACAGACCATGTTTTAATTGACATCTTGTAATTTATTGACTAATAAATCAACTGGCTAGGAAAGAAAATGTTCTTTCAACCAGAATTAATAGTAATGAATAATCCTGCAAAGATGATTATTCGCCACCTTTATCACCAACAAATTGCTGTTCTTTGTTTTTAAAAAGCACATTGAATGTCGTGAGACTGCCATAAATACGAGTGATGTATTGCTGTAAATTTACTTTTTCTTCATCGCTGAGGTTACTGGCATTGATTCTTTGTTCCATTACTCTCAAACGATCCCTGACCATGACAATTTTGTGGAAAAATGCATCAATTGGAATTTCTTTTTCTTTGTAGGAATCATCTTTTGGCTTCAAGATCATGGTTCCTCCATCCCATTTGTCACCGAGTGGAACTTGCTCCGTGATATCAGAAAAATGTCTTAGGATTTTGATCAAACTTTTTTCAGCTTCCGTAAAACTTACTGCTTCTGTAGTTGGTATAGCTTCCGTAATTGTCCATGCGCTATATTCTTTTCCGATATGTTTGATTCCAAATTGTATGAAGCATACTTTATAAGCTACTACATCTACATAAATGACCACACCATCACCAAATGCTGGGTGATTCACACGTGATCCTATTCCTAATATCTGATCTGCCATTACTTAAATATGTTTATTTTTTATAATATAATGATTCATGGTCAGGTAATTTTTTGAAAATCAGCATTCAATTAAAATAATACCATTGACCATATTAAAGAAATATTTAATACGAAAATATATCTTTGATTGATTATTTGAATTATTTTTCTCAAAAATTTCTAATAGACTGTGATTATTTGAAATATTTTTTCAAATCAGTCTAGATTGGATGACAAATTTTTCAGCTATGAAAGGAATGTGGACGATTGTACTTCTTTTATTTTCTAATGTCTTTATGACTTTGGCATGGTATGGCCACCTCAAGTTTCATGAGTGGAAAAGCTTTTCAAAATTCGGATTATTTGCCGTGATTGCCATCAGCTGGGGTATGGCCTTTTTTGAATATTGTTTACAAGTGCCTGCAAATAGAATTGGATATAAGGAAAATGGTGGTCCGTTCACCTTAGTCCAACTCAAGGTCATTCAAGAGGTACTTACTCTAGGAGTTTTTACCATTTTTACTTTGATCGCATTCAAAAATGAATCATTGAAATGGAATCATTTGCTCGCAGGACTGCTGCTGATTGCAGCAGTTTATCTAGTCTTTAAAAAATAATTTTACCCAATGGGTTGATAGAAAAAGAAATTAACTAAACAAGCCGTCGTAGTCAGATTTGCCCTCACCATCAATTTTTCTTTTTTCCATTTCAGGCATTTTCAAATCCATCATTTCGTTGTCGCCCATTCCTTCTTTGCCCATCAACAATAAGGTTGATTTTTTCTCGTACTCTTCGAGCATTTTCAAACCTTGGTCTTCAAAAACGCCATTTTGAAGGTCTATAGAATTCATGAAGTCTGATGACATTTCCATGAAACGCTCCATTTCACCAACTTTTTGACTTACGTCATCTGCAATGAACTCCAAAGCTTGGTCAAACATTGCTCTTTTATCTGCATCACCTTTGATGATACTCATGGCTGACTTCATTGCGCTGTTACTCGCTTTGATGGCTTTGTATTCTTGTTCTTTTACTTTTACCTGATCTTTGGTATCTTCTAGCAATACCTCAGAATTTGCATACATTTTTGACAAGACCTTGTAAAGGATGGATATCTTGCCATGTAGAGCAGCATATTTTTCGTTGGATTCCTGCAATCTGGCAGCTTTTCTGCTTGACAAAAGCATTGCTTGCTGATTTCCTTGTTCTTTAGCTTTTCTCGCTATGGTCAAATTGGTACTTATTTCTTTTTCATTGTCCTCTACCAATGTTTTCAACTTTCTCATTTGGCCCCTTAAATCTCCAATTTGTTTGCCCATTTTGGCCAAATTATCCTCTAAGTCAGAGATGTAATTTTTAAGAATACCTATAGGGTCGATGGTCACAAACCATCCAGTGATCGTTCTCATGATAGACTTATACATGTATCCCACCAATGCTCTGACTTTTGGATCTAAAATCATATATATGATGGCTCCCAAAACCAAAAGACTTACAGCGATGCCAATGGTATTTCCCAGCATAGCTAAGATTGCTCCGCTATATTTAAACAATAACCAACCTGCACCACCTAATAAAGCTAAAAGAAATACTGTTCCAGTTTTTCCTTCTGGTTTTTCCCAAAATGTTTTTGCCCTAAAAGAACCACCACCCACGTCTTGTATCGTTGCCATATCGTTATGTTGTTTTTAAAATTATTCTAGCTTTAAAATGATAAATTTCTAATAAATATTTGATTTTTCAAATTCTGTTTTGGTTGAAAGCTTTATTTTGAATTTTTCTTTCCAAAAGTATCTGACCAATTAGGTTTTCAAAGTTTTTTATAATAAAAGGTTTTTATATGTAACCTTATCATTGTCAAACTGTTGCTGGACATTATCACATATTTTCTTGAACTCCTCTCTTGTATGGACTATTTTTGACTCATTTTGAGCAGCTTCGGTCCGGAGTTCCTGAGCTTTGGCTACAATGGCTTCATTTTGCCTTTGAAGTTGTTCTATCTTCCTGAGATTTTCCTCTTTTTGTTTGTCTAGTTCGTTGGCAGCTTCTCTTACTTCGTCAATGTTTTTGGTAATCTGATTGCGCAATGCATCCGTAAATTTGACCATTTCGCTTTGCAAAATCCCCTCATAATGTGCGATAGTTCCGGTTATTTTCTCTTGGTCCATGCCCATCGATGCCGCTGTTGTCAATGCAGACTTGATAGCAATGGTTTCAGACATATCCAGCTTCATCAGATTGATGACCGAATGTTTGAACCTTAGATAGTCAAAGCCATCCAGACTTTTTTCTTTGATAGATTCAATGATACTTTGCACCATCCTCGGATTGAACTCTTCAGAAGAGAGACCAAATAATTCTTTAAGATCTATGACCATGAATATTGTATTTTAACTGATTTTCAACAAATTTAAGGGTTGTTGGCTTATAAAGAATTTTTATTCCATCAATTGATAAAAATAGTCGACGAAGTCAAGCTACCAGCATTGAGCCATGAGCATCGAGTTGTAAGTTATCAGTTTTCAGCTGTCAGTTTATTTTTTATTTGGAAGATACTAGTTTTCCAGAAACAAAAGCTAATATTTTAGACTTTCCCCGCGGTGGTCAGGGTTCATGGGGCAACAATCGTGCTTCCAGATCCCTTAAGGCTCACGAATCACTCCATTCCTCCCTTATTGCTACGAATTCACGAAAAATCCCTCTCTCCCTTCCTCCGATTTCCAATTTCCGCTCTCCAATTTCCGCTCTCCGATTTCCGATTTCCGACCTCCGATTTCCCTTTTTACCCTTTCAACACCAGCTCAATAGTTTCCAATTCTTCGGCAGAAAATTCCATATTATTCAAAATGCCCAAGTTGTCTTTCAATTGAGCGACTGAACTACTTCCAATCAAAACAGTAGTAATGCGATGATCTTTCAATAACCAAGTCAGCGCCATTTGGGACAATGATTGGCCACGATCCTCCGCGATAACATGTAATTTTTGGATGATGGCTATTCTTTCTGGACTAACTTCAGATTCTTGCAAGAAACCAGTAGACTTAGCTGCACGACTATCAGCTGGAATGCCTTTGAGGTACTTGTTGGTCAATAAGCCTTGTGCCAATGGCGAGAATGGAATACAACCCACACCATTTTCTTCCAAAATGTCTAAAAGTCCGTCTTCTACCCATCGCACAAACATGGAATATTTTGGTTGATGGATCAAACAAGGCGTACCCAATTCTTTCAATATTTTGATGGCTTCAGCAGCATCTTTATTTTCATAATTGGAAAGACCAACATACAAAGCTTTACCGCTTCGCACAATTTGATCCAATGCCATCATAGTTTCCTCGAGTGGAGTATTTGGATCTGGTCGATGAGAATAGAATATATCCACATACTCCAGCCCCATTCTTTTCAAACTTTGATCACAGCTGGATATCAAATACTTTCTGGAACCCCATTCACCGTAAGGTCCTGGCCACATGTGATATCCAGCTTTGGAACTGATGATCAATTCGTCTCTCAGGTGACCTGGGAAATCTTGTTTCAAAATGGCACCAAAGTTTTCTTCCGCTGAGCCTGGAGGCGGGCCATAGTTATTCGCAAGATCAAAGTGTGTGATGCCTCTGTCAAAAGCATAACTTACCATTGCGCGGCCATTTTCAAAAGTATCTACACCACCAAAGTTGTGCCATAAGCCAAGTGATAAAATGGGCAGTTGGATACCACTTTTGCCACATCTTTTATATTGCATTGAGTCATAACGATCTGACGCTGGAACATACATATGTATTCTAATTTAAGAAGGATTAAAAAAATGGCTTTTTAAAGGTGGCCAAATGTAGGGAATTTCATTTATTTAAAGTGTTCATTTTATCACTTCAATAAGTTCATTTATGGTGTTTGGGTTGAAACGAAGACGGTGCCCTTCATTCCCATCATGCGATGTGGCTTGCAATAATATTTATACTCACCTGGTTTTGAAAACACAAATTCGAATGTATCACCTTTCTTTTCGATATTATCACTCTTGAAAGCTTTATTGATGGCAATGACATTGTGCCAAGTATCACTCTCATTTACCCATCTTACCGTATCGCCTATCTGGACATTTAACTCTTTTGGGATAAAGTCCATGCCTTTCATTTTTACCAAATGTAACATCGGTTTTTTGCTGAATGGAGCAAAAGAGGTGAGTGCTGTGATCACCATTGCAAAAAATACCATTTTCATATTGCGGTTTGACATTTACTTATTGGATTTTCAAAAAAATTAAAAACTTTCATCTTGGGATGGTCTTACCAAATTGGCCAATTTTGTGGGAGCAACCTCGCAATAGGCGGTTGTAATTGCATCCGTAAATAAATCAGGGTGTACATCATCCAATTGAATGAATGTCCATCCTTGTTTTCCCCATTTATTAGGTACAGCGTAAACAATTTTGTTATCTGAGGCGCCAAAAACGTCTTGATCTATTTCAGAAAGTTTGATGCAAGCTCGATTCAACTTTGCATCATAACTTGCGAAAATTTTCTTTTTTACCCTAAAGGAAGTTTTTTCAAAATGTGGCTCTTCGGTTGCTTCAGGAAAAGACAAAGCCAAAGCCCTTAAATCATTGATTGTAGCCATGATTACTTACTTGTTTTAGACACTTTAAAGGTCCTCTTGTAAGGATTTTTCTGTGATATATTGCATCAATTCGGTGGCAGCGTGGAGAGTTGGCTGTGCTAGTGCGTCATTGAAAAGTACGTTGATTGGTCCTTCTCCAAAATACAAACCATCTGAGACCAAAAATGTAATTCGCATTGTGCCAGTAGCTGGGTGAGGTCTTCTAACATCGTCCCAAGGTCCGATTTTGGTTACCACATCCATGGCATTAGCAAACAAAGTTGCAGTCAATTGATTGGCTTCTTGATCATCGCGAGTCTCCCAAATCAAAATTTTTCCAGTTTGATTGATATACCTAGCAGTCCCATCTCCATAAGATGCGAGGACATCCAGACCTTCATCCAAACCTAATTCTACGATAACCGCCAATAAGTCTTTCCGAGCAGGTTTGAAGCCCATCTTCAATTGATTGTTATATGCTAAGATTTTGCTTCGCGCCGAAGTATTGGGGTCATCGATGATTTGTTGGAATTCGGTGACGCTGCTGTTTGGAGAGAAAAGTAGGTTGAATGGATAGGTAGTATCATCCTCCGTTTTGTCTTTGTAGAGGTCGAGGTCATCACAAAAAAGGAGGTTATAAATGATGTTGGTGGATTCTAATGAGTAAGGATTTACGGATAACATATTTTTTCAATTTGCTTGTCAAATAAGCTGCAAGGGTAAAATTAAATTGTTTCTACTTTTATCCGAATTTGGATGTATAAATTTATAGAAAATTTCAACGCAAATTGAATTTTTAGAGCATGTGCTTTATACTAATACTCCCTTAAAAGAATACCGAAAAAAAATGATGTTCTGACTTTGAAATTTATAGGAAGATGAAGAGTCTGAAATTAAATTCTTTAACGCTGTGGTAAAAAGTACATACATTGTCAGAAAGTTTTTTGAGACACAGAACCAATTATGGTCTATCAGTTTGTAGAAATATTCCACATTCCTTTCCTTACAGCTACTACACCAACAATTGACAATAATAAGAAAAGAGTCGCAAAACCCCATTGAGAAAGGGTGGGAATGGCACGCGCAGGTACTACAGAAAGTTGGGCTCTGATTTCTCCACCAGGAAAAGTTGCATTATGAATATTGACGTAAGTATTTCCAGCTAAAAAACCTGCTTCTTCCATAATTGGTAGCGAATAGGTTGAATTATTGGCCCCAGAGGTGGCGGCAGGATGATTGAGAGTAACAATTACAGGACCATTAATTCCAACTGCTGCTGAATGAATGTGGGCAGCTACTGAGGCCATTGATAAACCACTGAATGAATAAATCAAATTAATCATTCCTGTGTTTTGATCATAAGTACCAGAAACAGTACCAGTTGCTGTACTCATATTTGGCGGGACCTCATTTGCACCACTTAGGGTTCCAGATATGTTATAAATGGGCTGTGCTCCTAAAAAGCTTACTGCCAAAATGGAGATTAATAATATGAGAATTGGTTTTTTATTACGCATTTGAGGTAGATTTCTTGTAAAAATATGGTTTTGTCAGTCTTTATTTTACATATCTTCTAACTATATTTTCTCGCGTATAATTTTCTTTTGGGATAATGTAAAGATTTAATCTACAAAGGTGCTCATTTTCACTTGATCAAAAACATCTTCCAATAAAGAATGGTACACAAAGTGAACACAAACCTTTGTATTTAAAACTAGATTAGATCAGTAGAAAGCTAATTGTCTAGTCGTTATGAACACTTTAAAAAGTAAATCCAGTTCTTAATCGCAATTACCAACTTTCCTATTATGATTTTCACTCCTCCCCACATTCAAATAAATCACCAATCAAGTAATGCTGATCATCAGGAGTAACTGCTCTAAAATACTGCAATAAATCCAGTGTAGTTGCATATCGGTCTTTGCTTTTTGCACCGCCAAATGAATGCCAATCACACAGGAAATTACTCAAAGCTTTGTTGACATTTTTTTCGCCTATACATTCCATCCATTCATACATCGCCAAAGCCCCTTTGTTATAATAAATATGACTTTGACTTTCGACCAAGGCTAGAGGAGGATCTGTAGTTTTTAATTTTAATTTAGATTTTTTATATGCATCCTTCTGCAAATTCAGAAATTGCTGCATTTTTTGATTGGAGTATTTTGATTTGAAAACCATCATTGCAGCATATTGGGACAAGGTTTCTAAAATCATGTTTTGCCCTTTTACATGAGCTGCCTCCAATTGCATTCCCCACCATTGATGCGCAACTTCATGTGCAGTAATATAAAATGCCATATCCACATCTTTTTGATCTTGAATGTGCATGATAAAACCTAATGATTCTGAGAAAGGAATGATGCCCGGTAGGGATTGAGCGAAATCGTTGTACCGGGGAAACTCAGCGATGCGAAGATGTTTGTACGGATAAGGACTAAAATGTCTTCCATAATAATCCAAAGACATTTTCATCGCTTCCATCATACGATCTAAATTGTATTCATGCCCCTTGTGATGAAAGATTTCTAGGTTAACCATATTTTGACTGCTCGGTGGTTGACTACTGTCGCGAAATACTTCATAATTGGCAGATAGGAAAGGGTAGAAGTGGATGATTTTTTGATCAGTTTGATAATGAAAATAATTTCGGTCGTTTTCATGCCAATGACCAATCAATTCGCCAGAAGTCAATGCAGTTTGAGGAGCTTCTGTGCTGATGATGACATCGAGCAAAAGTCCTTTTGAATCGCTACCACTGCGGGCAAATTGGACTGCCTGTTGTTCATTCCTATCAGCCTTTTCTATCCTTGGTCCTAAGTCAAATTTTAATCTCAAGTCTTCATCCTGGATTTCGTATTTTTTCTGATAACCAAATCCAGGTAGGGCAGTGTTGTCAATAAAAGTGCCATTATACACAACTTCCGTTTCATTACCTTTAACATCAAAACCCTTTGCTTCGAGCACTTGCTTGAAAGCCAACGTCATGGTGTCACCATAATTCAGTGGTTTATCCAAGTTATATATGATGTATTCGTAAGTTGAATACAGTGAATCTGAACTGACCTTGCGATCAAATGTTATTTCGCCCAATTGCACATTTGATTCGACTATTTTTTGGACATGGATAGCTTGAATGGGTTCTTGAAAAGTATTTGTAAGGACATATTCACCATGTATTTCATAAGATCTTTTTGAGGGGAAAAGATCAATTTCTAAATGGGTTTTTATGATTTTTGGTTGTGGAATGTATTCGAATTGTTTCAAAGTTTTTTCGTATCCAACTCTAAATTTATTTTTTTCTGTCTTTGTCCAAAAGGTATTCAACACATTGGTATTATAAAAAATAAATCCACCGGTCATTGCGAATAATAATAGACAAATGAAGACAAATAAATGCGCTGATTTTCTTTTCCGATCTGACAGCCATTTCTTAAAACTCCAATTTGATCGCCTTTCTTTAAGTGTACTTGCCAGGAAAAGTGTCAAAACTCCGAATAAAAGCCAGTATGCTTTGACCCAAAGGTATCCATCCAGAAAGATTCCGTAGCCATTCATGTCAGAATAATTACCCAGCGTTTTTCCACCGAATTCAAGCAATACATGTCCTATTCCAAGATGGACATTGGCTACATTGATGACTCCAAACAATAAGACTCCGAGGATTCCCAAAAATTTGTTGTTTGTCAAAACTTGAAAAAATATCGCTGCAAAGGTGGAAAGGGTCAGGAAAAAAATTAATTCCAAGAAAAACCCGAAAAAATAGACATTTAATTCAAATCGAAAATATCCGTGAAAGATCTGAAAAGTTATTCCAGCCAAGATGAGCGCTACTATTAACAATATATAAATAATTAACAATGCCAAAAACCTGCTGCTCAAATTTATCATATTGTGGATGGGTGTGGAGTCGTGAATTAAATCAAAATGCACATCTCTTTCCTTCCACATGATCTCAGAAGTATAAAATACTAAAATTATTGCAAAAAAGTAAAGGGACATTTCATGTAATTCTTCAACAATCAAATAAGTAGTTGGGTAACTATCCACATCGTAGGCCGTACCAAGACTCAAAGAATTGACATAAATGATGATGAAACAACAAACGATGATGGCCCAAAATGAGGTGAGTTTGAGTATCGAAAGACTGTGAAACCACGCACTGAGCAATAGTTGTTTGAATTGGGCATTAGCATGGAAAACTGGCTTAGTTGCTGGTAAAAGTTTATTGTGAGAAACTGTTTCAAATTGATTTTCTTGAGGTTGTTTTCTTTTGAATGTTTTCTCAGAACCTACCGCCATCTTGAATTTAAAGTAGCCAACAATCAAAACAAACACGCCTAGACTGAACCAAAATAGTTTATTCAAAAGCATCATTCCCGAAAATGGAATGAGGTGATGATTGCGTTGATAAATTGTCCAATTTTCAGTGGCTTTGGTCAAAGTTGTGAGAGAGAAGGGGTCTAGCAGGGCTTGTAAATTTGGGTTTTCAATACCTTTCGTAAGCATGAAGATTACAAATATGAAAATGGCCTGAGTGTAAACAAGTATAAGGTTTTTACTATAGGCGCCCGAAATAAAAAAGATGGCCCCGCTAAATGTCAAGCTTGGCAAAACCACCCATAAAAAAGGTTGTACGTAATTAATCAATCCAAAAGGTAAATATTCATAGGGTTTTGCCCAAGGCATGAAGCCTCCCAATGCCATGCCCCATACCATTCCTGAAAATATAAAAATCAGCACCACATAAGACCCCAAAAAGTGTCCCAGCAGATAATCCTTCTTAGCAATGGGATTTGCATAAATAAGGCTTTGTGTTTCGTACTGATGATCTCGCAAGATGGGAACTCCCATAACCATGGAAGCAATGATCATAAACAATAAGGTGATGGCCGCCATGGTTTTAGCAATGACCAATGGGGAGTTTTTTTTGACTAATCCCAAATCGATGCCTTGGAATACAAATTCAACTCCAAACAATGAGAATATAAATAAAAACAGAAAGCATAAATACGTTTCAGGACGCCTTATTCTGTAAGTTATTTCAAATTTAAAAAAGTGATACCACATGTTGATCAGATTTTAAGCGTTGAGAATTTGGGACATATAGACATCTTCCAGGTTGGCATCAATGGCTTTGAAATCAGAGCCAGGATGTGTTTCACTAATGATGTGAATGATTTGATTTCCTTGATATAATCGTTGACTGATGACCCGATAGGCATCTTTATAGCCGTCTAATTCACTTTTCTGTATGGTCTTCTGATATAATTTTCCTTGTAAATTGTTTATGATTTCCTGAGGCTTTCCTGCCATAACCACTTCTCCTTTATTGATTATGGCCATATTGGTGCACAATTGTTTGACGTCCTCGACGATGTGTGTGGATAGTATCACAATGGTTTGTTGGCTGACTTCACTCAAAAGGTCGTAAAAACGGTTGCGCTCTACGGGATCAAGACCAGCCGTTGGCTCATCTACAATGAGTAACTTTGGATTATTTAAAAGTGCCTGAGCAATGCCAAATCGTTGTTTCATGCCTCCTGAAAATTCACCCAGATTTTGTTTTTTGACTTCGTAAAGATTTACCTTATGTAAGAGTGCCTGTATGATTTCTTTTCTTTCAGCCCGATTCATGATGCCTTTTAAAACTGCAAGATGGTCTAAGAGCATTTCAGAGGAGAGTTTAGGATATACGCCAAACTGTTGGGGCAAGTAACCCAATACTTTTCTCAATTCGACCGGATTTTCCAATACATTGAGTTGTCCCAGAAAAATCGAACCCGTATCTGGCGCTTGCAAGGTTGCTAGGGTTCGCATGAGGGTTGATTTGCCTGCGCCATTGGGACCCAGAAGTCCGTACATGCCTTTTGGAATTTGCAAAGAGATGTTTTGAATGGCTTGCACACCTGTTTGATAGGTCTTAGAAAGTTTTGTGATGATCAGGTTGTCCATGACTTTTTTTTTGCAATGCTAGGTTGATTTGAAAGCAAAGAAAAACAGTAGGGATGGAAGGCGTCAGAACAGCTTTGGAAGAAGTGTTTGTGTGGATGAATGACTTTTACATTTCATTTGTGGTTATTCGTAACCAATAAGCCGACTTCTATCCCTATTATTAAATTAGGATTTGGATTTTGGATAATTTTGTGGAATGAATAAGATAAAAAGCCTTTTTACCAGGAAAAAAATTCAAAAGTTACTGCCTTACTTTTTCATTATAACGGCAGTTTTGATCATCATTTTCAATGACGTTTTCGGCGACGAGGATGCTTTTATTGAATTTAGTTTTATTTTCTTTTTATTAATGTCCATTTGGCTGATTTGGTGGTTGATAGACCAAATCAAATACATTTTGAGGCTAAAAAAGGAGAAAAAACAGATAGAATTGATGCACCTCAAAAGTCAGGTCAATCCTCACTTTTTCTTCAATACGCTGAATAATTTGTATGGCTTGGTTGGTCAAGATACCGAGAAAGCGCAGCAATTGATCTTGAAGTTGTCAGACATGATGCGTTACAGTATTTATGAGGGGCAAAAAGATTGGGTGACACTCAGCGAAGAAATTACCTATCTTGAAAATTATATGGAGTTGCATCGCATGCGCTATCACAAAGAGATAAACATTCGTTTCGATATTTCTGCAGAAGATCAAAGTATAAAAATCATGCCTTTGTTATTCATCATTCTGGTAGAAAATGCATTCAAACATGGAGTTGAAAAATTGAGAAAAGATGCCTTTGTTCACATCCGATTGCAAGCCAATAAAGAGTTGGTTGATTTTGAAATTGAAAATAATTTTGATGTAGATGATGTCACAGGGGAAGCAGGTATTGGTTTGAAAAATCTAGAAAAAAGACTGGAATTAGTTTATCCGAATAAATATGAATTAGAAAAATTTTCAAACAATGGTGATATTTACAAGATCCGATTAAAATTGAAGATTTAAGTATGAGGTATATCATTGTAGATGACGAATCTATTGCACATGACATCATCAAAAAGTATGGTGGTATGTTACCCAATATGCAGTTGGTGGCTGATTGTTATGATGCCTTTGAAGCCATTGAATTGCTCAGTAAACAATCCGTTGATTTGATATTTCTGGATTTGAATATGCCTAAATTACAAGGTTTTGATTTTTTAAAAACTTTGCCATTTCAACCCAAAGTCATCGTCACTACCGCCTATAAAGAGTTTGCACTTGAAAGTTATGAGTTGAATGTGGTTGATTATTTGCTGAAACCATTTTCATTTGAGCGCTTTCTCAAGGCCATCAACAAAGTATCGATGGATCAAAATCAAACGGTGGGCATTGCCAATAAATCATTAGAAAAGGAAATCCCAGATCGAATTTTTATTCAATCCAATAGCAAACACATCCAAGTGATTTTAAATGATTTATTATTCATTGAGGCAGCAGGAAATTACATTAAAATAGTCCTCAAAAACGAAGTCATTTCCATGCGAGGTAAAATATCTTCCATTTTGGAATTATTACCATCAGAAGGTTTTGTTCAAGTTCATCGCTCTTTTGTTGTGGCACAAAAACACATCAAAAGTATTGAAGGAAATCAATTGATGATTGACAAACATACCATTCCTATCGGTAAGCTTTACAAATTGTCTTTGGAGACAATCCTCAAGAAATGATGGTTTTTGAAACAATTGTCAAGGAATAATTAAATACTGCTCTAGATAAGAAATGAGGGTCGAGAGACTAAAACTCAAACGCTTCCTCCTGGAATCAATCTTTCTTTCTTTAAAACAAAAATGTGTCCAATTCAACCCAATTCAGGGTTGTAAGAAATTGTGGATTTGATTCCCCGAGCTTCGCACGGGGCTAATCAAATTGAACCCTTTCTGGGTTCTAACCAATTCACAACTTTCTCCTAAATTTGAATTCAAATTCCAGACTTTCTTAAGAAAACTCATTCGGATAAATTCCCTTAAGTATGTATAATTAAAATTTACTTTCGTCTCTCGTCTCTCGTCTTTCGTCTTCTCTCTTCCTATCTCTTGTGACAAATCCTTATTCCTTCTTAGCCATCTCCAAATCCATCGCCACTTCATCCCTAAACAGTGACCAGTGGAAGCGCATTTTTTCTATTTCTTCTTGGGTAATGTTTTTTTGTTCGCTGAAATGTACCAAAGGCATTTCTTTGTATAGAGGGCTTGAAATTTTGACTACCTCATCCCAATAAGCTAAAGACTGCTCTAAATGTTTTACGGCTTCAGCTTTTGCAGATTTTTCCTTATTTTGCCTGTAAGTTTGTAGTGCCACACCTCCTCTGGTTTTCTCAGCAAAGTACAAACCTAAGTTCGCCCAAATTTTTACATCTGCCACTTCAAATTTTAGTGTTGCATTTTTGGAAACATCAATGCCTTCGACCAAAGACAATGCGAGCTTAGCGCTTTTCTCCAAATCTTCTGCCATTTCTAATGGGGTTATTTTCTCATCGATGATAGGCTTATTATTTATTTGGAATTCTACATAATCTTTGATGGACAAGTAATTGGTATCCAGTACTGCTTGATTGATTTGACGATCTACTGAAATGTATTCTACACTGGTGGAAACTGGATTTCTGGCCAAAAATCCTTCACTATAAAGCGTGAAATCCCATGTAAAATCATACGTAGAACCCAACTTCAATGGTGTCTGCCCAGCTGCGGCATAAGCTGCGAGTAAGTTTTTACCAGCAGGACCAAACCTTTGGACAAAGGCATTTGAAAATACTTCGTCTTTGGTTTTGCTATTGTATAAAAGTCGGCCCCAAATTTTATAAAATAGCCATTGTCTTTCAAAAGCATAAGTCCATGAAACGCCAGTTTTATCTTTTGTGAAATAGTCCAAGGCCGGGATATAAGTCTCTGAACCAATAAAATAACCCCCGGCATATGCTTGATTGTTTTCATTGATGTGAGCCCTTACAAAATCTGGTACCCCCCAACGAAGACAGAAAAAGTCTTCATTTCGAGCGGTCCAGGTCACTTTGTAAGATTCTGGAACAGGTTTGAAAAACGTATCAAACAACTTACCTCCATGTACTTTGTATAGTTTTGGCGTAGAGTGTGCGTGTGACCAATTGTATTTCATATCAGCCCTGATGGGTTGAATGATGAAATCATAGTTGGCTTCCTTTTCAATATTTGCACGTGTAATTTTCTCAGCCTCGATGCTCGTACTTCCACCAGATTCCTTATTTGCCGAAAGCGGAATTCTGTGGATCAACTTACACTTGCGACCCGAAAGGCGCATGCCATCAATGATGGTGGCTGTCAACCAATCTTCTCTTTGCGCAGGCGTCATGCCGCCCATTACTTCACCATGCGTAATGCCCATACCGTCGAGGGTAGGGTATTCTTGCAACATTTGAGCGATGCATTCTCTGGTATATTTTATCACTAAGGCTGAAGTATCCGCAATTGAATGGCTGATGTGATTGTGGTCCAGATTATCCATGGCCACATTATGTGCAAGAGAAAATTCTTTGCTTACAAAAATATTGAAAGGCATGATGTAAGTGTCAATACCGCGCTCTTCTGCCATTGCGAAAATACCTTTATAAAGTGCTTGCCATTCGGCCAATTCGCTGTCTGAAAATGGGCTTGCTTCGGGATAGTTTTTTGGTTTGATCATGAAGGTGTATGGATGTAAATTCCACAATGTCAACGCATTGAATCTATTTTCAACCATCATGTCCATGAATTTTTCCCAATACTTTAAGTCTTTACAGATCTCGTAATGTTGGTCTAGAGAATAAGAGTGCCGATAGGTATCCCAAGGTAAATCAAATTTGATGGCTCTGAAGTCATAGGTTGCATCTTCCCCGTGGTTCTGGATTTCAGAGGGTGATTTGCCATTGGTCATGTCCTCTATGAGATCGAGTGCACCATAGATCAAACCATTTCCACCGCCCCCTTTGATGGTGATTTGTTTGCCATTTACTTCCAATTGATAAGCTTCTGGCTTTAAGGCTAAACTATCTTTTATCAAAGCGATTTGGCAATCACCGAATGATTTGTGCAATGACAAAGCTTGCTCCAAGCGTTTGGCCGCATATGCTTCCTGTAAAGAATTAGCATTATAGGTGATTTTTTTTTGAGAATCGCAGGCTCCAAAAAGCAAGGACATGCTTAAAAGGCAATAGAAATGGATCAACTTTGACATGGATAACGGTTTGAAGTATAAAACTACAAAAATTGGTGAAGTTTGCTTGCAAAGACAATTTTCATTCTTTCCATTTTTGTGCTGATGGTTTGTGATCAGGATACATGGACGCTTTTAGGTTTATAATTCACAAAATAAGCTCCTTTAATGTGTGAATGCCTTGTAAAGATATATTGTTCAATTATAATAATATACATATACGGTGAAATGTTATATGAAATTTTAATAACATTATGTTTACGGAAAGAATACAAAAACAAAACTTTCTGATTGCTTTAGTTTAAGCATTGCATGGTATCCTTACATCATTAAAAATTCAACCAAAATAAATGAAAATCAAGCTTTTATTGCTCATTCTCGTATTGATCATTATGAATGTGTTGATGAGGTAAAACAAACATTGGTATGAAAATATGCAACCATGTAAAATTTGGTAGTGTTGGTGAGAGTTAGAAATCAAGATCTACACGGATAGGTGTGGGAAAAAATATTCTTTGTTTCATTATTAGGTTATGTGGGGCTGGTCTTTATGAAGGCCGGCCCTTATTTGGAATTTATAGATGATTATGTAAGTCAATGGTAAAATTTATCACATACTTACCTTCACTGGTTTTGAATAAACCCCACCAATTTCGATTTGGGGCACAGACCTACCAAAAGGTGAGTCGCTTGATTGAGGTATGAGATTGGCAGAACCTTCAACTGTATTAGTCATAATACTTCTGACTGTTTCCATTAAATTGTCAGGATGATATTTAGGATCGTAAAAAATGTTATTAATTGGTTCTCCATAGTCTTTAAATTCAGCAAAAATGAACTTTGAATGACCATAATATTTATCAAGTGAATCCAAAATCATCGGAAGTTTATTTTTTAATTTCAAATTTCCAGTGTTAAAGGTGATGACCGCCAATATGCTATCCTTTGATTTTACTAAATCTTCATTAATTAATAAATTATGATAAAAGGGTACGCCAAATATTGATTTTGGATAAACTTTTTTGAGAGAATCAACATTGGGCAATTCCGAAAATGGCAGATCTACGCATTTTATAGGCAACATTAGGGGATATTTAATGCAATGAAGCCCCATCGAGGATCTAAAGTCAATGAAATTTATTCTTTTTCTACCATTTTCGAGTGTGGTAAATCTATAGGTGATAGACGCAATGTAATTATTCTCCTTATCAATATACATGTATCCTTCTCTGTCAGCTTTAAAAGGATTTTTACCAAGTTTACCCTCTCTGTCAGAATTGAAAGGAACTCTTTTAGCGTCACATTTTTTTATGACATAAACATAATTAATAATAGTTTGAGTAAGTTGCTCAGCCTCCACTGGTCGCTTCTTTGAAAATTGGCTGATTATTTTTTTAGTCTTAAGTTTTTCAATATCCTCGATCAAAGTTTCTTCAGTATAGTCAGAATTGCAAGACCCTAGAGAGATCAATAATAGAAAAGATAGGCATAGAGATTTCATAAAATGTGGCTTTAAATTTTAATATTCAAATATAATTAAAAAAGATATTTAGTTTGCCTTTGTTGCAAAATCCTTTATTAATGGTCATACAATGAGTTATAACAGCTTTTAGAATCACTTTCTTTTCAGAATAATTCTTGAAAATTAACTCAAACACACTTCATATAGAAAATTAATTAATAATTAGTTAATTTTGAAACTGAAGGCTTAATACATTATTAAACATAGTTTTGCGCCTTCAAAACATTAAAACAACAAGATGTTGACAAAAGCTAAAATTCTGATTGTAGATGATGAGGAAGACATCGTAGAATTTCTCAAATATAATCTCGAAAAAGAAGATTATGAAGTTGAAGTCGAAATGGATGGTGAAAGTGGTATCAAAACTGCCAAAACTTTTGCTCCCCATTTGGTCATCCTCGACATCATGATGCCAGGTATGGATGGCATTGAAGTTTGTGAGCGTATGCGCAGTATGCCTGAATTCAGAAATACCATCATTGTTTTCCTCACGGCAAGGAGTGAGTCTTTCACCCAGATAACTGCTTTGGAAACAGGTGGCGATGATTTCATCAACAAACCCATCAAACCCAATGTTTTTAAATCACGGATAAAAGCTATTTTGAGAAGGCATCCAGATCTCAATCAACAAGGGATGGCCAGCTCTACCACAACTTTTGGTGATATGGAAATCAATTTTGAGCAATTCAAAGTATTGATCAGAGGCGAAGAAATTCCAATGGCGAAAAAAGAGTTTGAATTATTGGCTTTGTTGGCATCCAAGCCAGGAAAGGTTTTCAAACGCAATGAAATCATGAGCAGAGTTTGGGGAGAAGAAGTTATTGTTGGCGATAGGACAATAGATGTACACATCAGGAAGTTGAGGGAAAAATTGGGGGATGAATATATTTCAACCATGAAAGGTGTAGGTTATAAATTGGATTTTTGATTACTTTAAAGAATTTATCCATACGGCAGCTGACCTTATACGTCACATTGATCATTACTTTGGTCAATGGTTTCGTATTCGTTTCTTTATATATTTTCGTTTCTAACTTTTCATTATCGACGACTGAGGCCATAGTCATAACTGTGGGATTCATACTCAACTTTATCTTTATAGTATGGCTGTTGGAACGCTTTGTTTTTAGAAAGATCAAGCTCATTTACAAAATGATAAGGGCAGGTAAGCTCACCAAAGAAGAGAAGGAAAAGGAGGATCTGGGAGGTACGGCCCTTGTAAAAGTAGAATCTGAAGTAGAGGAATGGACAACCGTGACCAATAAAGAACTACAGTCCCTCAAAAGTTTGGAGCAATACCGCAAGGATTATGTCGGTAACATTTCACACGAACTTAAAACGCCCATTTTTTCTATACAAGGGTATTTACACACTTTACTAGAAGGAGGACTTTATGATGAAAATGTGAATACAAATTACCTCAAAAGAGCCATTAGTAATGCAGATCGGTTGCAAAACATCGTAGAGGATCTTGAAATCATTAGCCGATTGGAATCTTCTGAATCCAAGGTCAATATGGTCAAATTTGATTTGAAAGCGCTGACCAATGAAATCATCCAAGATTTAGAAGTAATGGCAGCATCAAAACATATCAAAATCATGTACAAGGAAGGGGCTGCCCAAGCATTTAATGTGTTGGCAGACCGTGAGATGATTCGTCAGGTCTTTGTCAATCTCATTGTAAATGCCATTAAATATGGTAAAGAAGAGGGCACCATCAAAATTTCTTTTTATGATGTGGAGAAAATGGTGTTGATCGAAGTTTCTGATAACGGTACGGGCATTGAAGAAAAACACCTCAAACACCTTTTTGATCGTTTTTACAGAGTTGAAAGCAGCCGTTCAAGAAAAATCGGCGGTTCTGGATTGGGTTTGTCGATTGTGAAGCATATTATTGAAGCTCATCAGCAGACCATCAATGTGCGGAGTACGCCGGGTTTGGGTAGCACTTTTGGTTTTACTTTGGATAAAGCTTAGTGGTCAGTTGTTAGCTGTCAGCTGTCAGTTTTCAGCTATCAGATCAGATGTTAGCAGCGAGCTTTGAGCCACGAGCCACCAGCTTTTTTGTTTATTTGTTTATGCGTTTATTTGTTTAAGGTTTTATAAACGATTAAACAAATAAACAGTTAAACCCCTAGGGATCAATACCTTCACTTAAAAAATTTTCCATTTTTACATTATTAAATTTCCATGTTAAGTACTCATTTAAGCAGATCAGCCTTTCCACCAATTTAGGCGAAACGACAATTTGTTTTTCGTATAGAACCCGAAGGGTTCAATGTGTTTAGCCCCGAGTGGAACTCGGGGGAGAAAAGCCCAGATTAAGCCAACCCTGAATAGGTTTGAATAGGCCAGAATATTGATTAACTGGTGCACAAAACTAATTTCCAATTTCCACATCCAAGATATCAGCCGTCAGATGTCAGCCGCGCGCTTTGAGCCACGAGCCACCAGCTTTTTTTATTTGTTTATGCTTTTATTTGTTTATGTTTTATAAACGATTAAACAAATAAACATTAAACCTTCACATAAATGCCTAGTTTTGCAGCAACTCTTTCCTATGTGGTTGATAAATCTTTATTACGACGCCTTCAAAGGGCTCAATAGGTATGTCTGGCTCCTTGCTTTGGCCAACTTGATCAATAGGACAGGTTCGATGGTTTTGCCATTTATGACGCTTTATCTGACCAAAGACTTGGGCATTGACATGGGAAATGCGGGGTATGCCATGTCCGCTTATGGAATTGGGAGCATCATTGGCAGTTATGGTGGCGGTAAGCTGGCCGATCGCTTTCATTATAAAAACATACAAGTTTGGTCATTGTTGGGCAGTACAGTATTGTTGATACCGCTCATTTTTTTGAGATCATACCCATTGATCATACTCACAGTTTTTGTTTTTTCCATTGTTACAGAGGCATTTAGACCAGCCAATACGGTTGCAATTGCGGCATATTCTAAGCCAGAAAATAGGACGAGATCCTTTTCTTTGATGAGATTGGCATTCAACTTGGGATTTTCATTGGGACCAGCAATTGGGGGAGTGGTGGCCGGTACCTTGGGATACAAATGGCTGTTTCTTTTAGACGCGGTCACCTGTTTATTGGCTGCGCTGGTATTGATATTTGCTTTACCTACAAAGGCAAGAGAACAGAAATTGGACGATGAAGAAAAGGTTTATTCTCCTCCAAGTGAATCAGTTTATAAGGACAAACAATTCATTGGCTTCATAGTTATGGTAGCACTTTATGCCATTTGCTTTTTCCAAATGTTTGCAACAGTACCCGTGTTTTTTGCCAAGGACATGCACTTGTCAGAACCTATAATAGGTTTATTACTGGCATTGAACGGCGCATTGGTTGTAATTTTGGAGATGCCCATAGTAGCTAAACTGGGAAATTATAAACGATTCATGTTGTTGATTAGCGCTGGCACAATTTGTATGGCGATTGCTTATGCAATATTGTTAGCTGGAAATCCCTGGATTGGGTTTGCTATTTTTTATACATTCATGATTACTTTGTCAGAAATATTTGCCATGCCATTTATGATGAATTTTAGCATTTCCAGAGCTCCAAAAGCAAGGCAAGGGGAATACGTTGCAGTCTACTCAATGGCTTATGGCGCAGCTCACATATTGGCACCAACATTGGGTTTGGCGATTGCTGACCATTATAATTTTGGAACTTTGTTTGGCTTGTTAACTGTTGTTTCAATAATATTGGCTTGGGCTTTTTATATGATGCGTGCAAAACATTCTTTATAATAAGGAACTTAGCGTGAAATTTAGCTCTTTTTTCACCATCGATAAACTTTTATATTCTTGAGTATATTTGTTTTGCAAATCACCAAACATAACAAGATGAAAATATTATTTTATGTCTTCGTTGCCATTCAGGTTGCTTGCGGTCAGCCAAATGCAACGACCACCAATGAACAGATTAACATCGAGGAACAGCAAATTTCAGACACATTGCGAGTTGGTGCCGAACAATACAATGTTTATTTACCCAAATTAAAAGGTAGAAAAGTTGCTTGTGTTACCAATCAGACCAGTGTGGTAGGTTCTAAACATTTGTTGGATTTTTTGAAAGAAAATGATATCGATATCACAAAGATTTTTGCGCTTGAACATGGTGTGCGAGGTAAAGCAGATGCAGGCGAACACATCAATAATGGTATAGATTCCTTGACTGGCGCTAAAATTATTTCTTTATATGGTTCTAATAAAAAGCCAAGCCTAGATGACTTAGCTGATGTCGATGTGGTCTTATTTGATATTCAGGATGTGGGTGTACGTTTTTATACTTTTATTTCTTCTTTGCACTATATCATGGATGGAGTGGTAGAAGCTAAAAAGGAGCTGATTGTATTAGATCGGCCCAATCCACATGCCCATTACATCGATGGACCGATTCTCAAACCTGCTTTTCAATCCTTTGTCGGGGTGGATCCCTTGCCTATTGTTTATGGCCTTACCATTGGCGAATTGGCAAATATGATCAATGGTGAAGGGTGGTTAAATAATCAACAGAAATGTATTCTGACTGTAGTGCCTTGTGAAAATTACGACCGAAATGTACCTTATGATTTACCAGTCAAACCTTCACCCAATCTACCCAATTTGCGGGCGATTGTTTTATATCCGTCTCTCTGTTTTTTTGAAGGTACAAATGTGAGCGTAGGCAGAGGAACCAACACCCAATTTCAAGTATTTGGAGCTCCTACTTACAAGAATAGTTTTGAATATGCTTTCGTTCCCATACCTTTTGAAGGAGCTAAAACGCCTATGCACCAAGGTGTAGCTTGTTATGGCAAAGACCTGACTAGCATCAATGCAGTGAGATTTTCCGGATTGAAAAAAATCAATTTTGGCTATCTGGTCGAGGCTTATGCTGCTGCAAAAAAAGCAAACGATCCATTTTTTACCAATGCGGCTTTTTTTGATAAGTTGGCTGGTACAGATCAAATCAGAAAATTGTTGATAGAAGGCAAAAATGAAGATGAAATCAGGGCTTCTTATCAAGAAGAATTGGCAGAATTTGGAAAAATCAGAGAACGATATTTACTTTATTAACTCATGAAATTGAGGAGTTAGATTTTGAGTTTGGAGGGAAAATTTATAACCTTCTTTCAATAGCTGCTGCGAATTTGTTGAGGGCTATCTTTTTCAAATAGGTAAGGAATAATTCCATTTTGCTATTGAATCTGGCTTGAACGAAGGTATGAAGCAAAGCCATTGTTTCTTCTTTTTCTAAAAAATCGAGTAGCAGTTTTTCTGGATGAATAGGTCTCAATCCATACTTTCTCAGTTTGGAGTTTGGAAAATCTTTGATGTTGTACGTGATAATCCACTCACATTTTCCTTGAATAGCTGACTGTGCAATTTTTGAATCTGCTTGGTCCCAAAGCGTGGTTTCTGATGATTTATCCGATATTTTGAGGTAGGCGTCTGGCCAAATCTCTTTTTGATTTTTCGTCAAAATGTCGGCATTTTTGCCCTTTGTGTTACCTGATTTATTGCGATGTGTTGCGCGCCATTCTCCTAATACATGGTCAGACCAATGCGGGTAATAAGTGCCATTAAATTCAAATAAATGTAAAATAAGGCTACGAAGGCCTTCTGAAAAGAAAACATTGGTGTCAAGCAAAGCGTGTGTCAAGTTATTGAGGGCCTAGATTGGGGTCAGAAATGAAAGTAGTATCTGTCAATGTTTCAAGGAATGCTTTCAAAGCTCTTCTTTCCAAAGGAGTAAAATCTAGTTTGTATATCAAAGGATCTTTATTTGGTGACCACTTACCACCTGAACTATAATGGTCCAAAACCTCATCAATCGTGGCAAATCTGCCATCGTGCATGTATGGCGCAGTAAGCATGATGTTCTTCAAAGTAGGCGCTTTGAATTTGCCTTTATCAATATTGTTGCCCGTAAATTTTCCTAAACCTAAGTCTTTGAATTCATTGAGTGTGGGTGCCTCGTCCAAACCATTGTTTGCAAATTGATCTGATGTCATATGAGGAATGGCATGACAGTGTCCACATTCAGCATCCTTGACATCAGGATCTTCATCTAGATACATTCTGAAACCATATAACTCCAAATCAGTAAATTTATCCGTTCCTGCTAAAATTCTATCTAATTTTGAATTGCTGCTGATCAACGTTCGCTCATATTGGGCAATGGCTTTAGCGGCCAATTCTTTGGTGATTTCGTTTTTGTTTTTGATTCCGAATGCTTTTCTGAAAAGTCCGGGGTAATCCTTATGTTTAGTCAATTTATTGATTACATCCGGCCAGGTTGTTGCTAGTTCTTGAGGGTTTTCAATAGGATCAAGTGCTTGTGCTTCTAAAGTTGGCGATCTTCCATCCCAGAAAAAACCTCTTTTATGGAAGGCAAGATTGACGAGGCTCATGGCACTTCTAGGCGTCTGCTCTCCCCGAATACCTGTGCTAAACTTTGTTGGGTCATTGAAAGAAAATGCTTGCAAATGGCAGGAAACGCATGACATGGTACTGTCCGCTGAAAGAATGGGATCAAAAAATAATTTCTTCCCCAAAGCTACTCCTTCGGCTGTCATCGGATTGTCTGCAGGAATATCTGGAATCCCATAACTTGCTGGTGCCTTCAGCGTATAGCTCGTAGGATTGTATAAAATGGTTGTAAGATCTCCCGTGTCCTTTTCTGTCATTTCTTCCTCACAGGAGGAAATAAATATAGAGGTCGCAAAAAGCAACATTAAAACGAGGAAATTATATTTATACTTAATCAAGACAAATAAAGCTTCTTACCTTCATTAACGCCGTATGAGACAGTAAAGTTATAAAAAGGACTATAAATTAGATATGGCATTTTTAAAATTGGCGGTTATTTTCGAAGCAATGGCATCGATACCCTCAGTTTTGAATGCAATTCCTTGAAATAGAACCGCATAGTCCAATTTTATTTTGTATTGAATGGTTGCTCCTGGTTTATTGATGGGTGGATTGTTGGTTATCAAAGAAATTGGAATATCATCTGCCACAAAAACAGTTTTCACCATTCCATCATTTGTTTTGATGCTAAAATAGGCTGATCTATATCCATTACTGGTATACAAAACTTCTCTGCGACTAAGATTTTTGTCAGTGGCAACAGAAATGCTGTCTAGTCTGGTCAAATCATCTCGTAGGCCAACCAAGAATTGTAACGAAGAAAGCCCTCCTGCAAATTTCGCAGAACCTGCAATGCATTCAACTGGTGTGGATCTCAATAGACAGTAATCAGTTGGAAAGGTTTTTGTTTCGCCTCCAATCGTAAATTGTTTGAATGTGAGATTGTTGATCAATTGAGATTCCGCATCATTAAACTTAATTTCTGAAAAGAAAAAGGCTTGATCTGCAATGGTAAAAGTGTCACCTACAGCATCCACATACATTTTATTGATGGAATAGTTTTCTGATCCATACAGATGGGAAATGCCGATAGACAGATCTGGGTAAAGACAACAAGCTTTGCACGCAACGTCTGCACTCAATTCATAATTCTTGGCCAAAGGGTCGAGGCATTCTTCTATATCTTGGTAACAAGAAGTACAGAAAATGGAGATAAGCAACAAAAATGGAAAGAATGATTTCATCTAATGAATCATAACGTTATTTAGTGACGCTTTTGCTATATTCTTCCAATAATTTCTTCGTTAATTTTTTCACTTGGGCTGAAAATTCCTTTTCCTGAATCCAGTGGTAGTATTGTCTGTCTTCGTACAAGGTTTTGGCGGCAGGTTTACCAATGTATTTTCCAAAGTTGAAAACAATATCACCGTTTGGACTCATCCTCAGTTTTTGAGTTACGTCGAGCATGCTACCATCGCTGAGAAACTTTGCTATTGCAGGCATATCATTTTGAATGGGTTTTGGCGTGGTAAATCCATCTCCATCCACATGATCTGTGTCTTTATACATTTCTAACTGACCAGCAAGTACATCAACTGTTGCTCGCACATCTGACAATGCATTGTGAGCATCTTCCAAACTTTTCCCGCAATAATGCATATATGCCGCTTTGAGTGTACGCGGTTCCATTTTATAAAATATCTTTTGCACATCAATCAAGTTTCTTTTGTCGATGTCAAAATCATAACCAGCTCTGTAAAACTCTTCCATGAGCATGGGGATGTCAAATCGATCAGAATTGTATCCTGCAAGGTCAGCATTACCAATAAATTTGTAAATGCTTTCTGATGCTTGTTCGAATGTGGGTTTATTACGCACCATGTCTGGTGTAATTCCATGAATGGCCATGGCTTCTTCAGAAATTGGAATTCCAGGATTGATCAGCATTTCCATTTCTTCAGGCTCTGTCTTTCCTGGACTAAATTTTATCATGGCAATTTGTACGATTCTATCTCTGACGACATTGAGGCCAGTTGCTTCTAGGTCAAAAAATACTAAATCGTTTTTCAAATTGAAATTGGGCATATTTTTTCTTTTATGCTGCGAATATAAAACTTTTGAGTTGGATGGGGAAATACAATGGAAGTTCAATGGGAATTCAATGGGAATTCAATGAGAGTTCAATGGGATTTCAATGGGATATCAATGGGATATCAATGAGAGTTCAATGGGATTTCAATTTTCAACATTTATTTATAACAAATAAGTAGAGACGCAAAATTTTGTGTCTTCACGCATGTAGTTTAAAGGTCTTCAATGGAAGTTTAATACCTTGCAGAAGCAGCGACAGGTGCGAATTCAATGGGAGTTCAAAGCCTTCGGCCCAATTTGATTTCAATGGGAATTCAATGGGATTTTAATAAGAGTTCAATGAGAATCCAATGGGATATCAATTAGAGTTAAATGGAAATACAATCCTAAGGATTTAGGTATATTTTTTTTGCAAAAGATTTAAATTTTCGAACAATTGCAATAGTTTTGCTTAAGTAGAAAATTTATGAAAATGAGAGATTATGCTTTTCAAGAGACCACTCTTTATAAAAAGGCATTCAGCCAAGCGATGGAAATCTATAATTTGACTAAGAATTTTCCGAAAGAAGAAATTTATGCACTTACTAATCAAATAAGACGAAGTTCTAGGAGTGTCTGTTCAAACTATGCAGAGGCTCATACCAAGAGGAGATATCCAGCGCATTTCATCTCAAAACTTTCAGATTGTAATATGGAGAACACAGAAACACTAGTGTGGCTTGACTTTGCATACTCTTGCAATTACATATCTGATGAAAAATTTAAATATTTTTCAAGTTTAAATAAAGAGGTTGGAAAAATGATTGGCCATGCGATGAGCAATTCTGATAAATACTAGTCAATAATTAATATGAAATCAAATACATTTATATAATTTCAATCGAATTATATAAATTAATTAAGCTTCTATAAGTTATTTGAACTGATTGAACTGATTGAACTTCATTGAACTCAATTGAATTGATTGAACTCAATTGAACTAATTGAACTCCATTGAACTGATTGAACTTCATTGAATTCAATTGAATTGATTGAACTCAATTGAACTAATTGAACTCCATTGAACTCAATTGAACTAATTGAACTCCATTGAACTGATTGAACTCCATTGAACTAATTGAACTCCATTGAACTCCATTGAAAAATTAACTGATGTATTCTCTCACAACCCTAGGTGCTATTCTCGAAATTATCTCATAAGGAATTGTCCCACAAACAGAAGCGAGCTGCTCTATATCATGTTTAGTATCAAATATGGTGACCACACTTCCTTCTTTGGCTTCTAGTATGTCAGTTACATCGATCATCGTGATGTCCATGCAAACATTACCCACAATAGGAGCAAGTTTACCTTCAACCAACATGTGATACTTTCCATTGCCAGCACTGCGCATAAAACCATCAGCGTAACCGATATTCACCATAGCAATGCGACTGTTTCTGTTGAGCTTGCCTCGTCTATTGTAACCCACACTTTCGCCAGATTCCAATTGTTTTACTTGAATAATGCTTGCAGTTAGTGAGTGAGCTTTTTCCAGTTGCTGACTAATGATTTCTGTGGAGTCAATGCCATATAAACCAAGACCCAATCGCACCATCTCATAGGCTCTTTCTGGAAATCTGACAATGCCCGCTGTATTGAGGATGTGTCTCATTGGCGTGTATCCCAACTCCGATGTCAATCTTTCGTAATATTGATCAAACAATGAAAATTGTCTGTTGGAATATGTGTCATCTTCACTGGCTTCACTGCTAGCCAAATGTGAAAAAATACTCTTTACAACCAATTGATCTTTATTGTCTATGAGCAGCTTGGCCAATTGATTTAAGTCTGATTCTAGAAATCCTAATCGGTGCATGCCTGTGTCCAACTTGATGTGAATCTGCAATTGGCCGGAATATTGGTACAAACCTGCAATGATGTTTTGCAATTGTCGCAAGCTGAACACCTCTGGTTCTAGGTTGTATTTTAGAAGATCGGCCACAAAAAGACCATCAGGATTCAAAACCACGATAGGCATGCTTACTCCAGCATTTCTCAGTTGCTTGGCTTCGTCTGCATTGGCAACGGAAAGGTAATCGATACCCTTGTGCTGTAATAATTGACCAATGGCTTCTGCACCGCTGCCGTATGCGCTGCCTTTAATCACAGCCATTATTTTGGTTTGTGGTTTAAGCAGGTTTTTATAAACTCCTATATTATGCTCTATAGCTGCCAAATTGATGGTAAGTTTGGCAGTATGACTTTTTTGTTTTAATTGATAGAACAATTGTTCTAAGCCATATTTTCTGGCACCTTTTATCAAGATCACTGCATCTCTAAAATTCTGATGGCCAAGTGCTGATTGCAAGTCTTGATAATTTGAAAATGCATGAAAATCAGGTATATCTAGCAGTGAATTGTCATGAGTTTCGGTCCCCAAATAAAAGATTTCATCTACCTGGTAAGTAAACAAAAGTCTCTTTAAACTGGCTTCTAATTGCAGTTTAGGAAGCCCTGAATCGACGATTTCGGACAAAACCACAATGAATTTTCTACCCATTTGATGCCGTAAAGCGAAGTCCAAAGCTACCTTTAATGAGGTCAAATCATTGATGTAAGCATCATTGATCAAACTGACATTGCTGCTCAAATTGGCTACTTCCAATCTCAGAGGTAGGTTTTGCAAATTAGAAACACCTTCGGCAATGAAGTCAAAACTTTCGCCAGTATAATGCAAATAAGTAATTACATGCATGGCATTTTCAATACCGGCAGCATCAATAAAAGGAATCGACAAACAGTAAGAGTCTCCAGCCTTATTACTTGATTTTCTAGGTGTGTCAGTTTTTCCATCTACAGATGCAATGTGATAAAGGATCTCAGTAGTTTTTGACCCTATTTTGATGGTTTCTACCGTTAAATAACTAGGACTTCCTATGAGCGACCAATTGATCAATCTTACTCCATGTAAAGTTTGTAATACTTTTTCGTAAAAGTCGCTATCTCTGTTGATTATTAGTGACTTACATGCAATGAAAAGTTGTAATTTCTCCAAGAGTTTTTCCTCTCTGTCTTTAAACCCAGCATCGTGTGCATCACCAATATTGGTCAAAATCCCTATTTCTGGTTGAATGACCAAACGCAAATTTTCCATTTCGTCCTTGGTAGAAATTCCCGCCTCAAAGATTCCTACTTCGTGGTGGTTTTCAAGGTTCCAAACTGATAATGGTACGCCAACTTGAGAATTGTAACTTTTGGGACTAAAAATGGTAGCATATTTGGCTGATAATATTTGTGCCAACCATTCTTTGATGATGGTTTTTCCTGCACTTCCAGTGATTCCTACAATCCTTGTATGAGTACAAAGATTCCGTTTGTACTTAGCTAATTTTTGAAGTGCCAAAGTAGTATTCTCAACAACAAAAACTGTACTATCGGGTAAATGTGGCAGGTCTTTTGAATGCATTAAAATAAAAGATCTGATGCCCTTCTCATGTGCTTGAAAAGCAAATTCATTGCCATTGGTGAGGCTGCCTTTGAGGGCTATAAAGATACAAGACCTACCATCAAAAGCACTTCGGGTATCAATGATAATCTCGCTAATCCACTGATTTTCAGTACTTCTGGAGATTGGTTTGGAACCAACAGCTCTGGCAATTTCTTCAGTAGATAAAACCAGAGGACGATTTTCTTTCTGCAATTATCCTTCCTTTTTGATTTCTTCCACTGCTTTTTCTACGTCCTTGGTCGCTTGCTCCAACTTTTTGACCTGATTTTCCCTTTTCTCTGCTGGAGCTTCTGCGGGTGGAGTAGGGGGCACTTCTTCATTTTCTGGTTTGGTTTTGGTAAAAGTGAATCCTTGTTTGTTGGTTCCAACATAGATTGTATCACCTGCTCCATAATCACCGCCTAGAATTTCACGTGCCAAAACATTGATCAATTCTTTGTCAATTACTCGTTTCATCGGCCTTGCTCCAAATTGTGGATCATATCCCATTTCAGTGAGCAAATCCATGGCTTTGTCAGTGAATTCGATTTTGATTTCTTGTCTTACCAAATTCTTCTTCACCTTTTTCAACATCAAACTTCCTATCTGTTTGATTTCAGGTTTGGTGAGTGGTAAAAACATGATTTTCTCATCGATCCTATTGAGGAATTCTGGTCTTAAATTCTGCTTCAGAAGTTCAAAAACCTCATTTTTAGTGGTTTCTAAAATGTCTGCTCTGTGATCTTCTCCCACTGCTTCCAAATCTTCGAAATTCTCCAAGATTACTTCTGCACCCATATTGGAGGTCATGATGACAATGGTATTTCTGAAGTTCGCGACCCTTCCTTTGTTGTCAGTGAGTCTACCATCGTCTAATAATTGCAAAAGAATATTGAATGTATCTGGGTGTGCTTTCTCAATTTCATCCAATAATACAATGGTATATGGTCTTCTTCTCACTGCTTCCGTGAGTTGTCCACCTTCATCATATCCTACATATCCTGGAGGCGCTCCCACTAAACGTGAAACGCTATGTTTTTCTTGATATTCACTCATGTCTATGCGAGTGATGGCATTCTCATCATCAAATAAAACTTCAGCTAAAGCCTTAGCTAATTCTGTTTTACCCACACCTGTCGGTCCTAAAAAGATAAATGATCCAACTGGCTTATTGGGATCTTGTAATCCTGCACGGCTGCGTCTCACTGCATCGCAAACGGCACCAACTGCCTCTTTCTGGCCAATGAGCCTTTTGCCAATTTCAGCCTCCAAATTCAATAATCTTGCTTTGTCAGATTGCAACATTTTATTTACTGGAATGCCCGTCCACTTAGAAACCACATCTGCAACATCATCTGCAGTGACCTCGTCATTGGTCATGCGCTGTTCAGCAGGTATATTACCAAGTTTAGTTTCCAATTCATTTAAAGTTTCTTCAAGCTTTTTGATGCCTTCAAATTTCAATTCGGCAGCTTTTGGCGTATCTGATTCTCGATCGGCAATATCCAACTGACGCCTCAACTCATCCAATTGTGATTTAGTATTTTGGATTTGCTGAATCAGATCCTTTTCCGTTTTCCAACCAGCCTTTTGAGAATCCAATTGTTCTCTTAAATTACTGATTTGCGCTGTAATGTCTGTGAGCGTTTTATCATTGTTCTCCTTCTTAAGGTATTCTCTTTCGATGTTGAGTTGATTGATTTTTCTTTCCAGCTCATCAATTTCATCGGGCACCGAATCGAGCTCCATTCTGAGTTTAGAAGCTGCTTCATCAATCAAATCTAGGGCTTTATCTGGCAACCTACGTTCAATGATGTAACGATGCGACAATTCGGCTGCAGCCACCAAAGCATCATCTTTAATGCCTATTTTGTGATAAACTTCGTACTTTTCCTGAACACCCCTCAATATAGAAACTGTTTCTTCAATGGTAGGCTCATCAATCACCACATTTTGAAATCTGCGAACCAATGCCTTGTCTTGTTCAAAATACTTTTGATATTCATCTGGAGTGGTTGCTCCGATAATTTGCATTTCTCCCCTTGCCAAAGCTGGTTTCAAAATATTTGCAGCATCCATGGCTCCATTTCCCCCACCAGCACCAATAAGGCTATGAATTTCATCGATGAACAAAATCACTTCGCCATTGCTGCTTTTTACTTCGTCTACAACTCCTTTGATACGTTCTTCAAATTCACCTTTGAATTTTGCTCCGGCCACAATGGAGGTAATGTCCAAAACATAAATTTGCTTGGTTTTGAGGTTTTCTGGCACATCTTGCTTCACAATTCTCCAAGCTAGACCCTCCACAATTGCCGTCTTTCCTACACCAGCATCACCTACCAATATTGGATTATTTTTACTTCTTCTCGAAAGAATGTGTAAGAGACGTCTGATTTCATCATCTCTGCCTATGATTGTATCTAAACTTCCGTCTAAAGCCTTTTCATTGAGATTGATGGCATAGTTTTTCAGCGCATTGTATTGATTGTCAGCATTTTGTTTGGTGACTTTTTTGCCATTTCTCAATTCCTTGATCGCTTCCTTGGTTTTCGCTAAATCTCCTCCCATGGACTTATAAAGTTTGCCCACAATGTCTTCGCTGTCCACCAAACCCAAAAACATCAACTCCAAGGAAATGAATTCATCACCCCATTCTGCCAGTGATTTTTTAGCCTTGAGTAGAGCTGCGTTGGCATCCTTGGATAAAAATTGCTTGTCTACAGACTCAGGTTTTGGATATTTTTCGATGATTTTATAGAGTTCTCGCTTGAACATGGTCAGTGAAATCTCTGACTTTTGAAACAAGTATTCTATCAATTTTGGGTCTTGTTCTATCACTCCGTAAAGCAAATGGCAGGTGCCAACTCCCATTTGATCAAGAGAAGCGGCCAATCTTTGTCCTTTTATAATTGCATCCTGCGCATTTGCAGTAAAATTATCATATGTCATTTCTGTTGGATTTTATTAATCAGGGCTTAAAAATAGTATCTCATCGACTATTTAAAGAGAAATATCTGCCGAAATGAAACATTATTTATACAAACACTTCATTTCTTAGTTCCCAATATTTTTATCTGGCACTTAATGCAGGAAAAAATAACATAGATTTATTTTCTAATGCAAAATATTAAGCATCTTAATTCAACTTTTACCCAACGTTTGTGAAATCCTTATTACAAAATAGATCAATAACGCATTTTATGCTGGAGATATCTAAAAATTAGTTTCTTTTGTAATACAATTTTGATCAATAAATTCTAGAAATATGCTTTCAAAAATAAATCCGACACAAACTTCCGCATGGGACAAATTGAGCTATCATTATGAAAATATAAAGGATGTTCAGATGAAATCAATGTTTCAAGCTGACCCTCAAAGGTTTGATCATTTTTCAATTAAGTTGAATGATATTTTGTTGGACTATTCTAAGAATAGAATTGATGCAGTGACTTTTGAATTATTGATGGAATTGGCTCAAGAGTGTGAATTGCCAGAGGCTATAAAGTCTATGTTTGGAGGTGAAAAGATCAATGAAACAGAGGGTAGGGCAGTGCTTCACACGGCATTGAGAAGCTTTTCACCAGATCCAATTTTGCTCGAAGGTGTCGACATCTTGGCAGACATTAGAACCGTGCGTGCCCAAATGAAAACTTTTTCTGATAAAGTGCACAGTGGTGAGTGGAAGGGATACACTGGAAAGACCATCAAAAACATCGTAAATATTGGAATAGGTGGTAGTGATTTGGGACCAGTGATGGTTACAGAAGCACTGAAACCTTATTGGGTGGATGGTATTCAGACTTTTTTTGTTTCGAATGTTGATGGTAGTCACATCGCAGAAACCTTAAAAGGAATAGATGCAGAAGAAACTTTATTTTTGATCGCTTCCAAAACTTTTACGACTCAAGAAACCATGACCAATGCGCACACTGCTAGAAAATGGTTCCTAGCGTCAGCATCAGATGAAAAACACATTGCCTTACATTTTGTGGCCTTATCAACCAATGAAAAATCGGTCGTACAATTTGGTATCGCTCCAGAAAATATGTTTGTATTTTGGGATTGGGTTGGCGGAAGATATAGCCTTTGGAGTGCTATCGGACTTTCTATTGCTTTGACCATTGGATATGATAATTTTGAGGATTTATTGAAGGGGGCTTATGAAGCAGATGTACATTTTATGCAGGCCTCTTTAGACCAAAATATTCCCGTCATATTAGCAATGATCGGCATTTGGTATGTCAATTTCTTTGATGCAGAATCGGAAGCCATTTTACCATACGATCAGTACTTGCACCGTTTTGCAGCCTATTTCCAGCAGGGCAATATGGAGAGCAACGGCAAACTGGTAGATCGCAGCGGTAAGAAGGTTGATTATCAGACAGGACCGATTGTCTGGGGCGAACCTGGTACCAACGGACAACATGCTTTTTACCAATTGATTCACCAAGGTACCCATTTGATCCCTTGTGATTTCATAGCTCCGGCTATTTCCCATAATCCAATCGGTGAACATCATGCCATCTTAATGTCCAACTTTTTTGCTCAAACTGAGGCTCTGATGAATGGTAAATCGGAGGCTGAAGTTGAAGCTGAAATGCAAGGAATGAATGCAGAAGCTATGAAAAAATTAGTACCATTTAAAGTTTTTGATGGCAACAGACCAACAAACTCATTCTTGGTCAAAAAAATCACTCCAGAAACATTGGGCACTTTGATTGCTTTGTACGAACACAAAATTTATGTTCAGGGTGTAATTTGGAATGTTTACAGTTTTGATCAATGGGGCGTTGAGTTGGGTAAAAAACTAGCATCCAAAATTTTGCCAGAACTCAAGGATACAGACTTGATTTCGAGCCATGATTCTTCTACAAATGGATTGATCAACAATTTTAAAAATTGGAGACCATAGTTTTAAAAAAGTGCAGTTATTTAATCACCACTTTTCGGGATGCTCTAAACTGGAATAAATCCCTGAAGCATCAATGAAATAGCCAATAGTCCCATCATCAACTTTGACTATATGAATCAAACTGACACCATCAGCATCTGAGCTAGCTTCCAATTTTATTGAGTCAACAATCTCAGAATTTGTCATGGAAAAAGTCTCTAGTGTATCGGGATGCTCTATTGTGTCTCCTTTGAGGTTAAAAGGAACATAATCTGTCTCGGTTCTGAAATATTCAACAGCCTGTAGAAGTGAACTGAATCTTTGCATGATCATTTGTTTTACGTGATTAATGATTCCAATTTTTGTAATAAATTACCGTCATTGTAAAAATTTGAAACACCCTACCAGAAGCATTTGTTTGATTATATGACTTAAGTGCGCCCGTTTAAAATTATAATTAACTGATTACTTGGAGGTAATTCTATAGCTTTGATGGACTCCAAAACAGTGTATATCGACCAATTACCCTAACGTTTTTCCCAATTGATTGTTAAATTCTAGTAAATTTGTAAAGAGATTGCTTTTAGATATTATATTTATTTTTAATATCATTGGCGTAATCCAATTTAATAAAAGGAAGCTGACTGCACTATTTTGATTAATATTCAAATTTAGTGATCTTAAAAAAGTGAAATGAAAGAAGATTTTTATAAAAAACTGTTGCTGGAACATACACTATGCCCTGATTGTCCATCACCTGTGGAGGTAGTGAGATTTTTTAAAAAACTATGTGGACTTTTTTTCCAAGATTTTGCGGTTAAAAAATTCAAAACCATAGAAGAGATTCAAAATTATGAGTCAGAACTTCGTACAGAACTTAGTAAATTGTTGGTTAGAAATCCTGACAATGATGCAAGCCATGTACCAGACATCGTTAATGAATTTTTTGATTTGATACCGATCATACACGGAAAACTAGCCATGGACATAGATGCCATGTTTATGGGTGACCCAGCAGCAAAGTCTAGAAGGGAAATCATCAGATCATATCCTGGTTTTTATGCAACTTTTGTACATAGAATCGCCAATGGCATGTTGTACTCAGGTATCAAAGATATGCCGAGGATCATCTCAGAATATGCACACAGCAAGACCGGAATTGACATTCACCCAGGAGCTCAAATCGGAAGCCATTTCTGCATAGATCACGGTACTGGTATTGTAATAGGTGAAACCAGTATCATCGGCAATCATGTGAAAATTTATCAGGGAGTTACACTTGGTGCATTGAGTGTCAATAAGGAAGATGCATCGACCAAAAGACATCCTACCATTGAGGACAATGTGGTCATCTACGCGAGTGCAACCATTCTTGGTGGAAATACCATCATTGGGCAGAATTCTGTGATTGGAGGTAACGTTTGGATTACCAGAAGTGTCCCTGCAAACACCAAAGTGTACTACAAAGCGGCCATGGCCAACGATGATGCACCGCAGGTGGATACTTTTGTCTTTAAAGAATATTAATCATTAGCAAAAAGCATTTATGAAATTAATAGAACTCATTGGAAATACTCCTTTGGTAGAAATACAATACCTCAACTCCAACCCTAATGTAAAAGTTTATGGTAAATTGGAGGGTAATAATCCGGGCGGTAGTGTAAAGGACAGGGCAGCATATGGTATGATCAGTGAAGCACTTAATCGTGGGGACATAAAAAAAGGTGATAAATTGGTAGAGGCTACAAGTGGCAATACCGGAATCGCTTTGGCAATGATTGCGCAATTGATGGGCATTGATATGACCTTGATCATGCCAGCCAATTCTACCAAAGAAAGAGTGCTCACCATGGAAGCATTTGGCGCTACGGTCATCCTTACCGATGCAGAAAAAGGGATAGAATTTTCCAGAGATTTTGCTGACGGAATGGTTGAAAAGGAAGGGTATATCATGCTCAATCAGTTTGGAAATCCAGATAATTATGGTATGCATTACCGCACTACTGGTCCCGAAATTTGGAGAGATACTGCAGGGGAAGTTACACACTTTGTCTCTTCAATGGGAACAACAGGCACCATTATGGGCGTGTCAAGATATTTAAAAGAGCAGAATCCCGAAGTGCAAATAATTGGAGTGCAGCCAACGGATGGTTCAAGTATTCCTGGGATCAGAAGATGGTCACCAGAATTTTTGCCCAAAATCTATGAGCCTTCAAGAGTGGATAGAATCATTGATGTCAACCAAGAAGAAGCGATAACCATGACTAGAAGGCTGGTCAAAGAAGAAGGTGTCTTTGCTGGAATGAGCAGTGGTGGAGCCATGCACGCCGCTATAAAATTGGCAAATGAAATCGAAAGTGGAGTGATTGTTTCTATCGTCTGTGATCGGGGTGATAGATATTTGAGCTCAGATCTTTTTGGTTGATTGCCCAGCACAATTCAATTAGGGATAGTTCATTAAAGTGTGTCTGAGTTAAAAAATATTTCATTGAACAGCCAGGATAGAGTTCGGATGCTTCAACTTGTAAACGCCAATCATTCTTTGTGTAGAATCTGTCAAGGCTGGCGACGCAGGAGCCATTCATT
>JAKQLF010000368.1 GCA_029567325.1 Bacteroidota bacterium
AGCTACTATAGAAAAAGATTGGTGGGTGGTGCGAACATTGGAATTAGTGTTTGCCAGCTCCATTGCTCCACATACCGTTTTCAAAGGCGGCACATCGCTAAGCAAAGCATGGAATTTAATTGACCGGTTTTCGGAAGACATTGATTTGGCATTAGACAGAAGATTTCTGGGAATAGAAAAACCAGACAGCGAAATGACGGGTTCGCAGGTATCTAAATTGCGAAAAAATTCTGCTAAGTTTATCACTGTAAAATATTTTCCTGAACTGGTTGAACTATTTGATGCAGCAGGATTAAATGTAAATATCAAACTTGGAGAAATAAAAACAGACGATCAAGACCCTTTGATTATTGAAATCTATTATCCAAGTGTAACTGAATCCATTTCATACATACAGCCAAGAGTGTTGATTGAAGTAGGTAGTCGATCTTTAATAGAACCATTTGACAACAGAAGTTTTACTTCCATGGTAGGTGAAAAATATAAAGGGCGAGCATTTGCTGATAGCAACATTATAATTCCTTCAGTAAACCCACAAAGAACATTTTTAGAAAAGTTATTCTTACTACATGAAGAATTTCAATTGCCCACTGACAAGATAAAAGTAGAACGCAAAAGTCGTCACTTATACGATTTAGAAAAGTTGATGGATACAGAATATGCAGTAGCTGCGTTGGGTAATACAACATTATACCAAACCATTGTCGAGCATAGGGCAAAACTTACACCATTGAGAGGTATAAATTACGCTAATCATACACCTGATAAAATTAATCCCATACCACCAGTTGCAATTATGGAAGCATGGGAAAAAGATTATCAGGCCATGCAGGAAAGTATGTTATACAATCCATCGCTGCCCTTCGAAAAACTGATAGAAAGAATAAAAGAATTAAAAGCCCGTATAAATAAACTGCAAAATACAAACTGATAACCGTAAACTATGTTACCACTCCAACAAGCATACGAAGTACAACATTCTATACTGGAATATCTTAAAGCCACTTTTAGCTTTAAAGATAAAACCGTGCATGAGGCATTTTACAAGTTTGTAACCGATGCGGAAGATGGCATTTTTAAAGGCCCTTATGTTTCACTGAAATTACCATTTGTAAAAGCAACTGATGATGAACTCATTCCATTGCAAATTGCTCCGGATTTTCCACCATATGACCATCAATTCAAAGCATTCAAACGGCTAACTACACAAGATAATCATAAGCCTCAATCTACGTTGGTCACAACTGGTACCTCATCGGGTAAAACAGAATGTTTCTTGTATCCGATATTAGATCACTGCTATAAAAATATAGATAGAAAAGGCATTAAGGTGATTATACTTTATCCAATGAACGCCTTGGCAACAGATCAGGCCAAGCGTTTAGCAGAAACCATCTGGGGAGATGACAGATTAAATGGAAAAATTACCGCAGGCTTATTTATTGGTGAAGGTAAAGACAAGAAGAAGTTCCCGAAAGAAATGGGTGAAAACCACATCATCGAAAACAGAGACACCATTATTGAAAATCCACCAGATATAGTTTTGACCAACTTCAAAATGTTGGACTATGCATTGCTACGCAACAATTTTCACAACCTATGGACCTACAATTTAGAAGACCCTTCTTTACTCCAATTCCTGGTATTAGATGAATTGCATACCTATGATGGGGCACAGGGCACAGACGTAGCAAATCTCATCAGAAGGTTAAAGTTAAAATTGGGCATTCCCAAGGGACAGGTATGTGCAGTTGGTACTTCTGCCGCCATTGGATCGGGAGAAAATTCCATTCAATTACTTACTGAATATGCTGAGAAAGTATTTGGTGAAACATTTGACAAAGAAGCAATCATCACAGAAAACAGGGTATTAGTTGATGACTTTTTTGAACTGGATGATGATGCTTTGGAAAAGTACATCCCACGCCAGATTGGATTATTAGAAAGTAGACTGCGAGAAAATGAAACATACGCAAATTATATATCCCGTCAGAAACGGTTATGGCAAATGCCGGAAAGTTTGGATGAATTGCAGTTGGGTGAAGAATTAAAGAAACTAAAGTTGATGAAAGACTTGATTTCTTTAACAAGTACCAGGATTATAAAATTGGATCTACTGCTTTTAAAATTAGCAGATATAAATCCTGAATTCAAAAGACTTGCTGAGTGGGATGCAGAAAATGAATTGAGCCAACGAGAAGAAGTAATTAATTCTTTATTGGCTTTAATTAGCGAAGCCAAAATTGGGACTTCAAAAAAATTCCCATTCCTATACTTACAAATTCAACTTTGGATAAGAGAACTAAGTGGTGTTTTAAGAGAAATAAATGAGCTCCCAAAATTCACCTGGAAAGACAAAGTAGGCGATAAGTACGAACCGAAGGCATTGCCTTCCTATTATTGCCGTGAATGTGGAGCCAGCGGATGGTTGGGAGTAAAAGATGATAATAAGAATCATTTTTTTCACGATCCAAATCAGGTATATGAGTATTTTTTCAGCAATCATAAAAATATATACTTTATAAATACAGCGAATCACAAGCATATAGAGGAGTATGAACCCAACAATCAAATAAACGATTGGATGCACGTTGCTGATATGAGCTTACACGAAAATGAAAGTGAACACACGCTCAGAATAAATGCAGTCCGCAAATTAAAAGAAACAAAATCAAGGCATATTTGTCCAGAGTGTAATACTGAAAATTCCATGGGTATTATTGGCACCAGGGTTGCCACCTTATCATCTATTACGGTTAGCCAGGTATTGGCTTCGGATCTTGATCCAAGAACTGAAAAATACCGTAAAATACTGGTTTTTACCAATAGTGTCCAGGATGCAGCACACATGGCAGGTTTTGTAGAAGCAAGAAACTATCGTTTTACATTCCGATCATCTTTGCAAAAAATTATAAATCAAAATCAAGGCATTGTTCGTATTTCGGATTTACAATATCAATTTATAGATTATTGGAAATCAAACTCGGATTCTACAGGTTTAAATCAGGAAGATGCTTTTTACTATCGTTTTTTTCCGGCAGATTATCAAGGTAGGGCTGACATCGACACTGACTATCGCGATGCTTCCAAGAATTTTAATGGTTCTTTCAAAAAAGAATTTGATATGCGGATGCATTGGGAAGTTTTATCAGAATTTGGGTACAATGCCATGATAGGTCGAACGCTTGAAAAATCAGGAGCTTCAGCTGTAAAATTTGACGAAGATAAACTTAGAGCAATCTTCCCTGCTATGAAGGATTGGCTGAATGAGAACAACCTTTCCGTGATTGAAGAAAAGGATTTATTGCCTTTTGTAAATGGAATTTTGCATAGGATTAGGACTAGAGGAGGAATTGACCATGAATATTTAAGTAAATTCAGAAAAGGGTCACTTCAATTATGGGATTTGAATTGGAACAAAGATAACAGACATTTCCTCAACAAAATGTATGGTCAAAGATCAAGGTTTCCTAGGTTGTTGACTACACAAGCACATAACAGAGGCCTCTTAGATTCTACTTATACCACCACTAACAATTGGTACAGGAGCTATTACTTAAAGTCGTTTCCTTTAGCTTCAGGCTACCAAGAACTGGTAAATGATTTCTACAAGAAATTAATTGATATGTTTGTTACCTTCGGGTTAATGAATAAGCTTGGTGACGAAGAAATTGAAAATTATGCAATAGAACCATCAATCATTTTTGTTGAGAACA
>JAKQLF010000384.1 GCA_029567325.1 Bacteroidota bacterium
CGCTGATGAAATGCCGCATACAATACTCGATTATCTCTAGGGTCCATGACTAGATCATTGCAACCTGTGTAAGCACTGACACTTTTTACACATGTCCAAGTCGCACCACCATCTATGGATTTATACACACCACGATCACCACCTTCGCTCCATACAGGCCCATAAGCAGCTACATAGATGATATTGGCGTCTTTGGGATCGACGATGATTTGGGCAATATGTTCAGAGTTTTTAAGTCCCATATTTTTCCATGATTGTCCACCGTCGGTAGATTTATACACACCATCTCCATAGGCCACTGATCTTTGGTTGTTATTTTCGCCTGATCCTACCCAAACAGTACTGCTATTATTCGGATCCAAGACGACACAACCTATGGAATACGAACCTTCTCCATCAAAAATAGGTTGATAAGTGACGCCACGATTGGTGGTTTTCCATACGCCACCTGATGCAGATGCTACGTAATATTCGCTATGATTATTGGGATTGACTGCAAAATCGGAGATACGTCCAGAAGTGACTGCGGGACCGATAGATCGGAATGCCAAAGCTGAAAACGTTCCAGAACTGTATAAATCATCTTTTTTTTCTGCCGCCTTGGCTGTTGTTTTGTCAGCAGATTTAGTGTTTTTCTTCTGACCAATACTAGGATGTACTAAAAAACAAGCTAATAAAAGTGTAAAAACTATTTGTTTTGTAATGACCATATTAATGTGATTTTTGATAATATGGAGTGAAGGTAATTATATCGTATGAGATGTTAAAACTCTTTGTCGAAAAGCTTTCTAAATAATTACAAAAGCTTTCTAAAAACCGATTCAGCACCCTTTATTCCTAATTCAGTATGGAAATGACCTTAAAATTATCGAAAAAGTAGTAATTTTGATGCATGAGATATGTATTAATAATCGGTTTTGTCTGTATTTTAGGTTTTGTTTATGGTCAAAACTCGACGCTTGCACTTAATGGAAATGTAAAGTTTGTATCTGACGCTAGTCTTGAAGTGATCAAAGCGGAGAGCAATAAACTGACAGGTATCATTGATATCACAGAAAATAAATTTGCTTTTTCTGTCAAGTTGTTGACCTTTGAAGGGTTTAATAGTGCTTTGCAAAAAGAGCATTTTAATGAAAACTATATGGAAACCACCAAGTATCCCACGATCACTTACACTGGAAAATTATTGGATGATATTCCCCTGAACAAAGATGGCAAATACCAAGTGCGGACAAAGGGTAAATTTACCATTCGTGGCATCACCAAAGAAAGAATACTAAACCACGATGTTACAGTGACAAATGGTCAGATTCAGATTGTTTCATCTTTTAAGATCTTGTTAGAAGACTACAACATTACGATTCCTAAGATTGTCCACAAAAAAATTGCAGAAGAGATTCAAGTCTCACTGTCTGCCAAATCAGGAAAATGAGAATAGGCATCGTTTTTCTATTTTGTTTGATAAGTTGGACTTTGACAAGCCAAAAATATCACTTCAACCAACACGAAGTCAGTACAGATTTGCTTCGGATGAATCCTACACTTTTGTATCGATATCAAAATGATTTGATGTACATTGGTACGAAGGAAGGACTTGTTATTTACGATGGAAATATTCATAAAATATATCAAAGACCGGATGAAGGTAGTCAGGAAGTGACTGCTCTTTATTATGAAAAAAATATATTATGGATAGGTTATGAAGATGGTGCTATCTTCCAGTTTTACAAAAATGGTATTCATCCTTGGGTCATTGATGAAGGTTGGCCAAAATCAAAAATAACTGACATCTTTTTTACACCAAGTAATCAATTTTGGATTGCGACCTACGGTGAAGGCGTCTATGTGTATGAAGACAAAGTCTTGTACAATATTAACGAAGATGATGGCTTGTCTAGCAATGAAATCTATAGTATGGTGGCCACTAAAAATGAAGGAATATGGGTTGCCACAGATCTAGGTGTTCAAGAACTTCATTTTGATAAAGGTAAGAAAAAAGTTTTAAAACCATCTGTTGCCGCATCGCTTCCTGATGATGTGGTCACTTCTATATATCCATCCAAATCTGGACAAAACCTAGGTTTAGGGACTTTCAAAAGTGGTGTTTGGGATATTGATGTAACAAAACAGCAAGTAAAATCAGATATTGGATTAAGTGAAAGTGTGGTAAAACTGCAACAATTGTTTTTTGATACTTATTTAATCCAAACAGAAAATAAAGAAAACATTTACATATGGAATACTACGACTGACGAATTAAAACCTCTTGTGGCCAAAGGACATGAATCGTCCCTTTCCATCATTGATTTTCTAGTTGATGACGAAAAGAATATTTGGTTTCTATGCAGAAATAATGGCTTACTTTCGGCTTCAGGTACACTTACGATATCTCAAACCAACATCAAAAATATTCAAACCATAAGAAATATTGATGGTAAGACTTATGTGGGAAATGAAACTGGACTCTTTGTGATAGACCATAATCAAGTATCAAAAAACATTATCCCAAATGTCAATATCATTTCATTGTACTACCATCAGCCTTCCAAAGCATTATGGTGTGGTACTATGGATAGAGGTATCATCATTTTGGACATGGTTCAAAACAAGACTCGAACGATACAAGAAAGCAATAGATT
>JAKQLF010000002.1 GCA_029567325.1 Bacteroidota bacterium
TAAAGCATTGTGTGTATATTTGGTTATAGCGTTTTTTCCAAACCCAGGTAAGCGACTATAACAATCATTTTTCATGGACACTTATGAAGCCTTTTTCAGAGCTTATTACGATAATCAAAAAGACTATCTGTTAAACTTCTATAAAGGTCCCTTAGTGATGACACCGGAGAACTACTATGACCTGGTGCTCCAAAAAACCACCATCAAAGAACAGGACTTTGACGCAATTGAAAAGAAAATAAAACTTACCATCCCAAAATCGTTCAAACAATTTTTTGTGACAGCCTACAGTTATGAGAGACCTTTTCAATTACCCACACTGACACTTGCGGCTGCATGGCACCACGACCCTTTTGAAGCATTAAATGACTTCCTGTTTGAAAATGCCTTGTCAAAGCATATTTTAGAACTGCAATTAATTCCAATTGGAATTTACCAGGACAACTTTTATGTTTGTCTTGACCTTCGGCAACCTGTAAGTGAAACAGATGCCCCGGTTACCTATTTTGACTTTGATGCAGCCATGCTGAACGAGGAACCAATAGTAGAGGAGCCTGTTTTCCCTTCATTTAAAATGTTTATTGAACATTTGACAAATTGTATTCAGACAAGAACATATTGACAACTGGCAAATGAACAATATCCTGTGCCGTCTTGCCTGATCTCTTTGTATGTATATTTGGATAAAGTTTATTTAGCAAAATCACATTGGCGGAAATTTAAAACCAATACAATGAAAAGAATACTGTTTTTCCTGGCGCTGTTAGTTACAACGATTTCTAGCGCTTATGCCCAAACTGAAACCAAACCAGGTATTTTGTTGAACGGTTTGTACATAGCTAAAACCGGGAGTGTGCCTGCTGCCAATATTGAAATATTTACATACCTTCTGTTTTATGATGATGGAACTGTGTATCTCCAGGCAGTTTCTTCAAATGATCCCCAATCGGTATCCAAATGGTTTGGACGTGGTAAAAAGTTCTCTCAAAAGGGAACATATAAAATAGATGGAAAGAACATTACTATTCACGTGGACAATAAGGATTCTGAAGATTCAAAACTGGAAGGATTCGTAGAAACGAATTATAAAGGAACCATCAAACAAAATAATCAAATCTGCCTGCTTCGAGATGAGGAAAAAGAAGAAAAGTGTTTTGATTTTGCAAAGACCCCGTAGAACAAATTTATGCCTGTCAATCGTCTTAATGCAGGCTTGAACCAGTTGAGGCCCTCTTGCAAAACTCATAACCCCACAAAAAAATCACAGCTTTTTTATTTAAGTAAATCGATTTCTTTAGTCTTCCATCGGGTAAATCCATCCTTCTTTTATTATGAAGTGCTGCTTAATTAAAATATTTATATTATCGGTTCTTATTGCGGGCTGTGCCTCCACCAAACCATCAAATGAAAGCTGCAGCGAACTAAAAAACGGCGTTTTCATTTTAAATCTTTATAACCATAGCACCATGGGGCACTGGAAAAAGATCGCTGTTACGCTCATTCGAAATGACTCGCTGGAATATGCAGTTTCAAGCATGTTTCCCAATGACACCACTATCTCAACACTTCGTTGGGAATCAAACTGTGAATATTATGCGGTTATGGCAAATCCCAAAACAGCGCTGGACTCCGCCTATATCAAATATCACTTAAACGGCGTCAGACACAGGATCATTAAAACCACAAAAGACTATTATATCGAATTGAGATCCGGCCGGCAGACAGATACACTGTGGAAAGTAGATGAAATAAAACCTGCTATGCTTAACCGGTAAGTCAGCAGTATTAAAATCTTTATTCTCACAGGACCTAATCACCAACAAAATCTGCCAACAAACATCAAACTTAAAAAAACAATCATCACTCAATGACGTATTACCTGATAATCCCCGGTTATGGAAATTCGGGCCCTGAACATTGGCAGACTTATTTTGAAACCAGGTTACTTAATTGCAAGAGGATACAACAAAAAAGCTGGGATCATCCTATCATGCAGGACTGGGTAAATAATATACACGCAGCCGTTATGCTCTACGATCCAAAAACAGTTGTCTTAGTTTCTCACAGCATGGGTGGCATTGCCATCGCACATTGGGCAAACCAACACCATATCAAAATAAAAGGCGGCATGATGGTGGCACCGGCGGACCTGGAAAATCCTTTCCAGGAATTGACCATTGAAAACTTTACACCCATTCCTGCGGCAATACTTCCCTTCCCTTCCATTATTGTAGCCAGTACAAACGATCATTGGGCAACAAAAGAAAGAACTACACTATTTTCCCAAAACTGGGGCAGCCAGTTGATCTTTATTGGTGATGCCGGGCATATTAATGCAGATTCAGGGCATTCCAATTGGGATGCAGGTTTAGAAATACTGAACACATTGGGTTAATTCAAAT
>JAKQLF010000003.1 GCA_029567325.1 Bacteroidota bacterium
GATCGTGATTGTGCTCGGAATGTTTATGAGCATGTGCCATACCCTCCATTTCTACAACCGATTCTTCCCATTGTTGTATTCTATCCACAAAAATTGATCGAATGCTGTCATTTACAACCATTGTGTCCAATAACTTTTCAATATTTTCGGATGTCTCCAAAGCAGATTTGTAATAAGCCTTGGCTCTTTCAAGGTCTTCATTGTTAGAATGATTATGGTTACAAGCAGGTTGAATAAAAATGCAAACTGCTATCATTGACTTTATTATAAAGGATTTGCTCAACATCTTAAAAAAATTAAAGTCCGGATTACCAATTAATGATGCACCGGACTTATGAAAACCAAAATAATTTTTAATTTAAATACCCGTCAAACTAAATGCAACAATGTTGCAAATATAATAATATAAGTTAATTAATGCAACATTGTTGCAAATAAAAATTGCTTTTAATAAAGTGGCCAATAGAAAGCTTCGAACCACCATTTTAAAATATGAAGGAAGAATTGGAGTATTGAATTCTTTTTATGTGAAAGAATTTCGATTATTAGTAACCAAAAATTCGTTTAAAAAAGGTCTGGAACACCTCGCCATTCCAAAACGCAAACCTGCCCCGTTGTACAACAACTGAATTATCTGCACCTTCTTTCAAATAATAATGAAATACAAATTTTTGATCTGGTTGCTCCCACCCTATCATCTGACCAAAACGCAAATCATTGAATACCAATGTATCATGCCACATTTCAGCGGTATAAAAACCTTCAGAAAATCGTTTGAGTTTTGAGAGTTCTTCACTTTCAGATAAGGGATCAAGCAAATGTTCATTTCTTGGAAAAAAGGTCAACTTCAACGTATCTTTTTTATCAAATAGGGATATAAATCCCACATAAAAACCTGTAGAATCTCCGGCAACAACGTACCAAAGCCATGTCTGAAGCGGGGCAGGCGTCGTGAAATAATCATCATAAACCACTTGCTGAGTTTTCAAAAGTCGTCTGACTTCTTGGTCTATAAATACTTTATTCGCTATTCCATATATCAAATAAACCAAACTCAAACTCAAGCCAAAAACTGCAATTTTCTTACGCCACATTTCACCGCCTTTTCTAATCAAAAGGATGACAAATGCTAAAACTGGCCAAATACTTAGAAATGGATCCGCCACATAAATGGTGTTGAATGTCACCCTGTGATGATTAAATGGCTCCCACCAAGCTGTCCCATAATTATTGAATGCGTCTATCAAAACATGTGACCCAATCACCGCTATGAAAAAAATCAACCATGTTTTAAATTGTATCTCGAGTGGTCTATGAAATCGATCCGTAATGTAGGCTAAGATTGGACTAGCTATCAAAACAAATAAAAATGAATGTGTAAAGCCTCTGTGGGCCAACAAGTTACTTGCAGTATCCATCCAAAAAGAAGCAATGAAGTCTATGTCTGGCAGGCTCTGAGCAATAGCTCCCCAAATCATGGCCTTATTACCCAACTTCTTGCCACCAAATATTTCGCCCATACAAGCGCCTATTGCTATGTGGCTGATTGAGTCCATGTTGTATTAGTTTTGTGGCTTAAATTTAAGCCATTTTTTATTCTAATGAGCAAAAGCTTGGATATCGACCCAATGAATTTCAACTTATAGCTTAAATGAAGAGCCTGTGGAAAATGCTTTAGCTCGCAAGGGTGCCTTGATATAATTAACCAAGTTTGCATTTATCATCCAATATCCATTTTATCCTGATATTTAGTTAATTTTGCCGACAATCTTGTAGAAAGATCATTTCAATAATGTTAATAAAAGACGAATCCTACCTTACCAATAATAGCGCTAAAATCATCCGTAGTGGCAGTGATTATTTTGATTTGATGATCTCCATGATTGATCATGCCAAAGTAAATATTCATTTACAGACTTATATTTTTGAAGAGGATGATACTGGCAAAATGGTTTTAGATGCTTTGATCAGAGCTGCACAAAAGAAAATTGAGATTTATGTAATCGTGGATGGTTATGCTTCCCAGAATTTATCCAATAGAACGTTGGAACGTTTGGAGAAAGCAGGGGTTCGCGTTCGTTTTTTCGAGCCACTTTGGAAAAGCAAACATTTTTATTTTGGGAGAAGGCTTCACCAAAAGGTTATGGTCTGTGATTCTACTTACGCCTTGGTAGGAGGAATGAATATTTCAGATAATTACAACGATATCAATGGCAGTAAAGCCTGGTTTGATTTTGCCATTTACATGGAAGGAGCTATTGCTAATGAATTGTGTGTTTTATGTTGGAAAACCTGGCGCGGCTTTGCTAAAAACTATATTAAAGCTCCATGTAATACAGAACCTGTGCCCTATTATGGGGATACTGCCCTACGCATGAGAAGAAACGATTGGGTAAGACAGAAAATTGAAATTTCCAATACTTATGGAGAAATGCTCAAAAATGCCCAAAATCACATCACGATTGTTGGCAGTTATTTTCTTCCAGGAAAATCGATCAGAAAGTTACTAACTGATGCTTCCAAAAGAGGTTTAAAAATTACCATCATCACCGCCGGCAAGTCTGATATCAAAATATTTAAACATGCAGAAAGATGGCTTTATGATTGGCTGCTCAGGCGAAACATCACCATTTATGAATACCAACCAACCATTTTACACGCCAAAATTGCGCTGTGTGATAGTAAGTGGTTGACCATTGGTTCTTACAACATGAATAGCCTTAGCTATTTTGCAAGTGTGGAATTAAACATCGACACGACACACAAGCCTCTGGTACAGGAAATGGATGCTATTATTTCTGAAATTATTGAGAAGGATTGCATTGAAGTGGATTTAAATAGTCCGCACATAAAAACAACGCCGTTCACCCATTTCATTAGGTGGTGTTCTTTTCAATTTTTAAAATTAACTTTTAATCTTTTCACTTTCTATTACAAAAGTGAGGAATCATAATCCAGTTTTTCAATGCTTAAAACTATATTGTGACATATTCAACCCCAATTCGGGGTTGTAAGAAATTAAGGATTGGATTCCCCGAGCTTCGCACGGGGTTAATCAAATTGAACCCATTCTGGGTTCTGTCATATTCGACATCTTTTCATATCCCCTATTATAGATTTTAGATTGTTAGTAAACAAAAATTACTGTAAGAGCCAATGGGTGACACTTAACATTTGTCTTTTTCCTAACCATTGTAATCTAAAGTTCAACAATTTATTCAAATGCATTGAGGCCAGTGATGTCCATCCCAGTGATCAATAAATGGATGTCGTGTGTTCCTTCGTAAGTAATCACCGTTTCCAAATTCATCAAATGTCTCATGATTGGATATTCATTGGTAATACCCATTCCACCTAAAATCTGTCTGGCTTCTCTGGCAATTTGCAGAGCAATGAGCACATTATTTCTTTTAGCCATAGAGATTTGAGCTGGTGTGGCGTTGCCATTTGACATCAATACACCAAGTCTCCAAACCATTAATTGGGCTTTGGTTATTTCCGTGATCATTTCAGCCAATTTTTTCTGAGTCAACTGAAAACCTGCTATTGGCTTCCCAAATTGTTGTCTTTGCAAAGCGTAGTTGAGGGCAGTATCATAACAGTCCATGGCAGCACCCACTGCACCCCAAGAGATTCCATATCGGGCTTTGTTCAGGCAACTGAGAGGACCTTTCATTCCAACAACACCAGGTAAAACCTTTGATTTGGAAACTTTCACGTCTTCAAATACCAATTCGCCTGTTATGGATGCTCTCAATGACCATTTACCCTTTATTTCAGGCGTTGTAAAACCTTCTAGTCCCTTATCGACGATCAAGCCAATGACCTTACCATCTTCCCTTTTTGCCCAAACGATGGCAAAATCGGCAATGGGTGAATTGGTGATCCACATTTTACTGCCATTCAAAATATAATGATCATCTGCTTCCTTCACATGTGTAAGCATACCTGAAGGATTGGAACCATGGTCTGGTTCTGTAAGACCAAAACATCCAATCATGGTACCCGCGGCTAGCTTTGGTAAGTAATGATGCTTTTGTTCTTCAGATCCATATTTATAAATAGGAAACATCACCAGCGAACTTTGTACCGAAGCCATTGATCGAATAGCAGAATCTCCTTTTTCCAATTCCTGCATCATGAGTCCATAGGCAATGGCATCCATACCTCCACCTCCGTATTCAGTCGGCAAATCAACACCAAAAGCGCCAAGCTGGCCCATTTGTTCTACCAATTCTCTGGGAAACCGGCAATCATTTGCACAATCCTCGATGATGGGATTTACCGCTTCGTTAACCCATTTTTGCACAGAATCTCTGACCATGAGGTGCTCTTCCGACAGCAAATCGTCGATGTCATAGTAATCGTGGTTACTTGTTGTATTTGATTTCATTTGTAAGGATGGCCCAAAGGCTTTAATGAGAGAAACGCTGATTCTTATTTAGGAACAATTTAATGCCCAAAAAGTGCATCAATTATCCATTTATTAAAACATAAAACTAAGTTAAGCAAAAGTAGATTAAAGTTCGTAATGTTAAAGAATAGAAGGGGCGAAAGATTTTCTTCCTATCTGGAATAGATGTTGAATTTTCGATCTCTGGAATTTTGAGCTAGAGGCAAAGAGGCTGTCTAAAAAGGTCGACCTTTTCTCCGATACAGTATATTTTTGTTATTATGAAGCTGCGGCAACTTGACTATGCTGCCAAAACAGATAATTGATCATCTTGTTGACAGTATAATATATAGGTACACAAATGGGTGT
>JAKQLF010000017.1 GCA_029567325.1 Bacteroidota bacterium
CAGAGTATACGACGTAACTGGAAAAGTATTGATGAACAGAAACATCAATGCAAGCAAAGGTGAAAACGTAATCACATTGAACAAAGCTGATATCAATGCATCAGGAGTTGTGTATTACCAAATCGAAAGTGGTGATTTCACAGCAACTAAGAAAATGGTTATCATAGAGTAGTGAAACTTCACCACTATTTGGTGAGATAAAATTAGAAGGGCGGTATCCATGTTGGGTACCGCCTTTTTTAATTATAGCAATTTCGCAACCATTAATTGCAACTCATAGAATGGTAAAATGATTTGTTTTTGAAATTAATCTGTGAATTGCATGTTCTTATATACGTTAGTATTTTGTTTATCAAACTATATTATACAAATTATTAAAGGTGTTTGACGAGGATAGTAAACAACCAGTGAAGTGGCAAAAAAGCGAAGCTTATGATCGAATTGTCAATTATTGTAGTTATCAAGAACGGTCCTTGAAAGATATCAGATCAAAATTGATAAGCCATGGAATATATCACAATGAATTGGAAGATTTGATCAATCAACTGGTAGAAGAAAATATAGTGAATGAGTTGAGATATGCTTCCAGTTTTGTCAGATCAAAATTTAAATACAATCACTGGGGTAAAAACAAAATCTTAGGGGAATTGAGGTTTGAGCAAATTCCAAATTCTACCATTCTTAAAGCAATGGAAGAAATTGATGAGAAAGAATATCTATTAATGACTAAAACATTAATAAAGAAGAAGGCGAAATCAATTCAAAAAAGTTCACCAAGCCCAGTTATCATAAGGAAGAAAATTTTTTCATTCCTAGTACAAAAGGGTTTCTCCTACGATGACATCAACCTTGCATTTGAAGGGATAGGGAAACTTTAAGCGATTCAATATAAATTTGTAAGCATAAAAATTTCGTCCAGGTTTTTTGCTAATAAGTTAACTTTAGATAAGGATGTTTTATAGGACTTCTCCAAACCTGAAAAAGTAAAAACCTATTTATACTAACTAAAGATCGGATTGTATGATTATTTCTTCTAGCTCTTTGAGGATCATACCCGTTACACCCCAAATCGTATGTCCTTCGTAATCATAATAGGGCATATTTTTAAGAACAAGATTATTGGACACAGTTATATCTTTTGTTTTACTGTGTTTTGGATTGGTCAAAATTTCTAAAGGGAGTTCAATGATTTGTGCTACTTCTGTTGGTTGAGCATTAAATTCTGGCTCTGAGGTGGTAAATCCTACGAAAGGATAAACCATAAAATTACTAGCTTTGGCATAAACGCTAGATAATTCACCAACGATACCTATTTTACTTTGATCGACACCAATTTCTTCGTTTGCTTCACGTAAGGCACAATCTTGATAGGAATAGTCACTTTCTTCAAATTTACCACCTGGCAGGCTGATTTGACCGGCATGTAAATCATGTACATTATGAATTGGCCTTTCTAGTAAGGCAATATGCCATTCTTTATTCCGAGGATATAACAAGATCAGAACACACGCAATTTTATAATCCTCAGGTACTTGAAATTGAGATAAATCAAAAGGAGTCATCAACTGATGCGCAGCCTCTCCGGGTAAATCTTCTTCTAGAGCGCGCTCCAGATGTTCAATAAAATGAATATCCATTGGTGTGTGTAAAAACTAATTTGATACAAAGATAATCATTTGCACAAACTGTTTACATGTTGATAGGCAGGATCATATCCGAGTTTTGCTGCTTGCTTTATATTTTTGCAAGCTTCTTCCATTTTTTCCATTCTACTATACACTGTTGCCTTGTTATAATAGGCTTCTGCAAAATCTTTCTTTAGGTCTAAACATTTGTCCAGATCATCAAGAGCTTTATCATATTCTGCAGCATTAATATAAGCAATGCTTCTTGAGAGATAATGATTGGCATTATCAGGTTCATAAAATAGAATGGTGCTGTAAGCCTGAACAGAAGTCTCATAATCTTTAAGAACTGAAGCAATATATGCCTGGTTTTTTAGAGTCGGTAAATGGTTTTTCTTTTTTTCAAGCACTGTTTTATAGTCTGCCAATGCTCCATTATAATTTTCCAAGAGATGTTTGCAATAACCTCGATAATAGTAATTTTCAAAATCTGAAGGATTCATATTGATAGCCTTGCTAAAATCTAAAATCGCTTTTGAATAATCGTTGAGTTTCAAGTAGTTTTTGCCACGCATTTGAAATACTCTGATATCCTCCGGTAAATAATTTTCGAGTTGATTGAGGGTAAAAACGCTTTGTTCAAATTGGCCTAGTTGTTCATGAACCACCGCTTTATTTAATAAAACACTTGTATTTGATGGATTAGTAGAAAGTGCTGTTTCAAGATCTGCAAGCGCTTCTGAATTCCTTTCATTTTGCATGTACAAAACAGCCCTGTTGATTAGGGCAGAAGCATTATCTGGTTCCAACGATATAGCGGTGGAATAGTCAGCTAAAGCTCGTGGAAGATCCGACTTCTGTGCATATATAAATCCTCGGTATAAATATGCTTTTGTAAAATTTTTATCAATGGCAATACATTGATTGTAATCTCTGATAGCCTCATCATACTTTTTGATATTTAAATACGTATTTGCCCTGTTGTAATAAGCTTTTACATAATCAGGTGCTGTTTGTATTGCAGAGGAATAAGATTGGATAGCAGCAACATAATTTTTCTTATTGAATGCATCAACACCTGCATTGAGATAATTTATTGCTTCATTTGAAGCTACCTGGCCAAATGAAATAGAAAGAAATAAAAATGAAACCGCAATTGTTCCTAAAATTTTGTTTGACATTTAGCACTTGTTATAAATCAATAATACGCTGATTTATTGAGGTTTATGTAATCTTGGCTTATAAATGATAAAAAATCATGGTTAATACTGATAAAAAGGTAAGGTCTAACCCCAAGAGATAGAACTATCCAATTTCCGACACGATTTAAGTACAAATATTGGACCAGTAGTTTAGATTTGTAAAATATTTTAGAAATTTTAAGATAAATCGATAACGTGACTCGAGAATTAGCCATTATTGAAAAACTAGAAAAGGAACTCAGCCTAAAGCAACTGCAAATTCGGAGTCTACTTACCATTACACAAGCCATCAATGATAATGTCTCTCAAGAAGGTTTGTTCGATATGTATAGATCTTTTTTAAGCTGGGAAATGGGCATAGAAAAGATGGCGCTTATGGTGTCAACTGATGCTGGTTGGAATTGTGTATGTCACATCAATTGTGATGACATGGAAGAACAAAAGCTGGCGCCGGTGCTCACGGAGTATAAGAGAATGCATACCATCAAGGCAAATGATAATGAATTACTACAAAACTTTAATATCATCATACCCGTTTTTCACAAAGAGAATGCGATTGCATATTCCTTGATAGGTGGCATTAAGGACAAAGAAGACTTATATAATAAAATACAATTCATCACGACCATTACAAACATAGTTTCTGTAGCGATTGAAAATAAACGTTTGTTTAAAAGACAAATCGAACAAGAAAGATATAAGAGAGAAATGGAGCTCGCCAAAGATGTTCAAGAGCTTTTGATTCCTACAGATTTCCCCAAAAATAATAAATACGAAGTTTCTAAGATTTATCAGCCGCACTACAATGTTGGTGGAGATTATATAGATTTTATTGTTTATGATGAACATAGATTTGCCTTATGTATTGCCGATATCTCTGGTAAAGGAGTAGGCGCTGCAATTTTAATGGCAAATTTCCAAGCCATGATCCAGAGTTTGATTTTTCAATATCGAGACTTGGAGACATTTGTCTTTGCACTCAACCAAGCAGTATATCGCATCACAAAAAGTGACAAATTCATTACCTTTTTTATATGTGAGGTAGATACGAAGAATAAAACCATCACCTACGTTAATGCTGGTCATTATCCGCCTATTTTAGTAAGAAAAAATGGAGATATTGAAAGATTGGAAAATGGTTGTTCGGTCATCGGTGCTTTTGAGAAATTACCAGAAATCCATGAGGGAAAACTGGAGTTGAAACAAGATGACCTCATAGTATGTTTTACAGATGGTCTTGCAGATTTGCAAAATCCACAAGGAGAGTATTTTGAGCAAGAACGGCTCATTTCATTTTTAAAAAGTCAAAGAGGATTTTTGCCTTCTGAAATAAGCAAACAACTTGAGGAAGAAATCATCAATTACACAGCAGGGCAACCATCGGAGGATGATATTGCAGTACTGACGTGTAAGATTTTTTAACACAGGCGTTTCAAAATTGGTTGTATGAAGAACCGAGTTGTTTATTTCCGACTATTTGAAGAACGACCAATCGTTGTATAACGATCGTTTGGAGCGGCTTTGTGGTTTTTGGTCTAAATAAAACCTTGATTGAGTTGAGTTGATTATCTTTATGTTCAAATACAAATGCTAATGACACCTAGAAACAGATTGGTGGCAGCTATTTTTGCAATGGTTGGTGGCACAGTGGGCCTGCACAAATTCTACCTAAGAGATGGAGGAGGATCTGTGTTATTTATTTTTTTGATGTTTTTCAGTATGGTGACTGTTTTTCCATTCACCTTCTTTCTTGGTCTTTTTGATGGATTCAAATTGCTGGGAATGAGCGATGAAGAGTTTGATAAAAAATACAATAGGGGTTTTATTCAGCGCAATCCGCAGATTGAAAGGAGAAGGGAAGAACAAATGCGTAGATATGAAAAAGTCGATAGTGACAGAGGATTTGTAAGACCACCAAGTAAAGTCAGGAATAATCCTTTCAAGACAACAGGCATGTCTAAATATAAAGATTATGACCTGGAAAGCGCCATTGAAGATTTCAAACAAGGGTTAAATTTGGAGCCAAATGACATTGCGCTCAACTTCAACATAGCATGTGCTTATTCTTTAACAGAGAAGAAATCATTGGCATTCGAACATTTGGCAAAAGCAGTAAACTTGGGTTTTAACGATCTGGACAGAATTCTTAAACACGATGATTTGGCTTATATGAGGATTCAACCAGAGTTTGAAGAGTTTAAAAGAAGCGAATTTAAAGTTGTGCCACGTCAAATTCAAAATGAAGCAAGACCAAAAGCAGCTGAAAGTCAACCCGAGGGAGAAATTTTTAAACTAGAACAATTGAAAAAATTGGAGAGCCTGAAAGATAGAGGAATACTCTCTGAAATAGAATATCAGAAAGAAAAACAAAGGCTAACCAGATGATCGCAACCAATCTTAAAACGGCAGTATTCGTTGATCTCAGTCCAGATGATGTCGTATCTAAAGGCTTGGACTTTCTTTCAACCAATTCACTGAGACATTTAGTGATTGTGGATTCAGAAACCAACTTTATTGCATTATTGGAAGAAGATGTTTTGCTTGGTGCTGATGATACTGACAAGCTTTCCAGCCTGTCTGAGCACTACTCATTTCAACATTGCTTGCCTACAGATCATGTTTTTGACGTCATTTCAAAAATGGCCTCAGGAAAATTAACATTACTTCCCATTGTTGAAGAAGGTAGATATCTCGGAAGTATTCTGATGGAAGAACTTTTTCATCATTTGGCAAGTATTTATTCACTCAATCAGCCTGGCAGTACATTCATCATAGAAATGGCTAAAAATGAATATTCATTAGCCACCATCGCAAGAATTGTTGAATCTGAGGGTGCAACCATTCTAAGTTGCGCAATTTCTGCTTCTGATGATACCTCTTTGATAAATGTTTCAATCAAGACCAATTCACTGGAAGTTGGTAGGTTACAGGCTACCCTTGAAAGGTATAATTATAATGTGATGGCAACATACAACGACGAAGGCCTTTATTACGTTCTCAAAGAAAGGTATGAGTCTCTCATGCACTACTTGGGCGTATAGGTATACTAATCGAGAAAAGAATTGACCACCATCTTGTTGAAAAAAGTTAAAAATACTTCCTTACGCTCGCCAAAAGGAGGAGAGGCCGAAGTGCCCGCTCAGCTTGTACTTCCTTCCACTACGTTTAAACTTATTTCAGCACAATTTCAGAGGCCTTTCTGTTATCCCTTACGCATTTCCTCACTATCTCATTCATTGAATGCTTTTTTAAGTACAATAATAGTCTTGTGTTTACAACAGTTTTGTATTGGCCAAGATACTGTTTTGAACTACGTGGTTATTGATGAAGTAAAGATTGTTGGGAACAAACTAACCAGCGAAAATGTAATTTTTAGAGAATTGGACTTTGCTATAAAAGATACTATAACATTGGCTGAATTGGATGCTCGACTTGATGAAAATGAAAAAAGATTGTTGAGCACGGGATTATTCAATCTTGCAGATTTCAATATAAAAAATTGGCAAGTTGACGACAACCATATTGAACTTGAACTAAAGCTCCAGGAAAATTGGTACATATACCCATCTATCATATTTGAATTGGCCGATAGGAGTTTTAATGTTTGGTGGAAAGAGGAGAACTTTGATTTTTCAAGGGTAAACTATGGTGTGAGATTGGATCACCTGAATACTACTGGGCATAGAGATAGGTTAAAACTAAAGTTTCAGAGAGGTTATACTCAAAAGTATGAATTGGAATACAAGTACCCATATTTATATGAGGGTTGGGGAGGTGGCCTCAGTATTTTTTACAGCGAGAATAGAGAAATTGGATACAAAACGCTCAACAACAAAATACAATTCAGGAAATGGGAAGACGAAAGGAAATTACTCCGTAGGTTTAGAGGAGGTATTTCACTTTCCAAACGCAACAATGCCTTCTTAAGGCAAACACTCAGAATAGAAATCCATCATAATACCGTTGATACAGTCGTTGCTCAGGAACTCAATCCATCATACTTTTTAGATGGAAAAACGTCCATCACCTTTCCCTACTTCCAGTATGAATTAATCTATGATAAAAGGGTTTTTCCTACTTATGCTGAAGGAGGATATTTGCTTTTTACAGAAATCAAAAAATCTGGCTTAAGTAAAACTGCAGATTATAACAATCTTGAATTGATCCTTGGTGGTGAAATCTATACACAAATAGTTAAAAATCTATTCTGGGGAAATAGGGTAAAAGGCAAATTTAATTTGATCAGGAATACCCTAGGATATGCAAATAATACTGCTTTAGGATACGGAAGCAATAGCATCAGGGGTTATGAGTTATATGTAATGGACGGGTCAGATTTTTTTATTGCCAAAACTGCCCTTCGGTATCAATATTATAAAGGCATAATTAATTTAGGAAAATGGATGCCACTCAAACAATTGAAACAAATGCCTGTGGCGCTCAACTTCAGATTTTCTATTGACGGTGGATATGTAAACGAACCTACATACAAAGACACCAATAGTCTGAGTAACAAAGGATTGATAGGATATGGCCCAGCCCTTGATTTTATGTTGTACAACAATTATCTTTTTTCTGTTGAGTACAACTTCAATCAAATTGGTGAGTCGGGCTTATATTTGCAATCGTCATTTAATTTTTGACACGTAATTTTGACAAATGATGAGAGTACTCGTGTACGCACAAAAACTAAAAGAAGTCGATTTTCACATCATAAAGCACTTTTTTGATTTACTCCTTGAATATGATTTCAAAATAGGAGTCAACACCACATTAGGTGAAATATTGCACGACCCACTCATAGGCGTAAATGAAACAGGTTTTGAAAAGGTAGCCAATACTTCCGAACTGATAAACTTTGCACCTGATGTATTGATAACACTTGGTGGAGATGGCACCATCCTCAGTGCAATTTCATTTATCAGGGATACAGGAATACCTATCATGGGTATAAATCTTGGAAGACTGGGTTTCCTTGCAAGTGTTGAAAAAGCAAAAATAGAAATGGCCATCAAGGCTGTTGCCAAGCGTAATTTCAAGTTGGAAAAGCGGACGCTACTCAAAATTGACTGTGACACACCTATTTTTGGTGATATGCCATTTGCGCTGAATGACTTTACCATCCACAAACGTGATACTTCCTCAATGATTACGATCCATACGTATGTTGATGGCCAGTATCTCAATTCTTACTGGGCTGATGGCATCATTGTGGCGACACCAACGGGCTCAACTGGATATTCTATGTCTTGTGGAGGACCCATAGTTTTTCCAGGATCAGGAAATCTGGTGATTACGCCCGTAGCTCCGCACAGTCTCAATGTGAGACCACTGGTTATTTCTGATACTAGAGAAATTTCTTTCCAAGTTGAAGGTAGGGGCGAAAACTTCTTGTGTACTCTTGATTCGCGGTATGAAACCATCACCCATGATGACCGCATCAAGCTGAGTAGGTGTGATTTTCATATCAATTTGGTCATGCTAGAAAGTATGGACTTTATGAATACCATAAGAACCAAACTCATGTGGGGCCTAGATAAAAGAAACTAATCCATCCTTATTAACTGCCAAATCAAAGTATACTTTGGAAATTAATTTCTAAACAAGATTTCCAACACCAATTTTATTGTCATATTTCTAGAATTCAAGTCTAAAGGTTATAAAATAATTCCGGCCATAAATCCAGTAAAAATCAGGGTTATTTGTCCAGTGAATAACTTTTTAAGAAAAAACATATTACAAAATTTTGTAATATGTAAATACTTCTATACTTTTGACTTCTTATCATAAACCAGCCTATCCATTGATGCTTATCATTCCCAAAAGGGTAAGCATTGATAAAAGAAGACTCAACTGGATTTTTTTTCAATTGAGTTAATTAAAGAACTATAAAACTTCATCCCATGAAGCGACCGATTTACATGACACTGGCAAGTGTCCTGACTGTTTTTGCGCTGGTCAGTTTGATGCTTGCTCTTTCTTCTTTTACTACTAAAGACAATCACTACCGATCGTCTGCGGGACCTGCTTTAAATTGCAAAGACTCTACCGTTGTAGCAATCAACGCTGACACAACATATTTAATGCCTGACTCCTTAGTCAATGGACGAGAATTTGGAGTGACACTTCAGTTGAGAAGGATGAGAACAGATTTTTTTGTTGCTAGTGATACCGTTGCTTCTTCGAGTATCCGAATCGGTTGCAGAGATGTGGGCAGAACCATTATGGTTGAAGTGATCGCTACTGCAGATGGAATGAGCACAAGTTGTATGGTGGCAGTTAAGGTCCAAAATAAATTACCCATTCAACTAGAAACCACATTGCCAGACATTACAATTTCTTGTGAAGACTATCGAGCATTGTCCAGCAATCTTGATAATTTTGGCAAATACCAAACAGATATTGCTCAAGTAAGAAACTTGTCAATTGGTGATTTTGAATTTACAGATGGCTTGGTTACCAGGGTTTGTGGAAATTTGAGAATAAGGACGGAGGTACTGGATTCCACCAAGTGCAATTTTGGAAAAATAGTCAGGAAATTTATCATAAAAGATGTGACGATACCAACTGATTCTTTGGTAGAAACACAAGAAATCATAATCATTAATATGGATCCTTTTGATGAGGATGACATCATTATTCCAGGTGATACTTTATTAATGGGTTGCTTCAAGCCACCATTTGCCAGAAACTTAGGAGGATTACCGAGGTTTCTAAATTTGGATAAATGTGCCATGCCAGTATCAAACTTTACTGATATGGTATTTAATGATCCCAATTCTGGATGCCCTATTATCATGCGGACTTGGAAGGTCATGGATATGTGTACCTTCAAAAATGACAAATCTATGGGCTATTGGGAGTTTGTTCAGAACATCCAAACCATGGATACAATAGCTCCCCGATTGAGTCCTTGCAAAGATACTGTCTTTGTAAATGCTAACGGTGCATGTACAGTACCTGTAAATTTTACCTTAGATGCTGTAGACAATTGTACACTATATAAGGATTTGAAATTTTCATA
>JAKQLF010000021.1 GCA_029567325.1 Bacteroidota bacterium
TGCGGTCGTTGCCTTTGGCTTTGGACCCCTCTTGCCTTTTGCTGCTGGTGCAACTGGTTCTGCTATTACTGCTGTTGTTGTTTCAACTGCTGCTGCCTTTGGTTTTGGACCTCTTTTTCCTTTTGGAGCTGCTGGAGCTGCGGTCGTTGCCTTTGGCTTTGGACCCCTCTTGCCTTTTGCTGCTGGTGCAACTGGTTCTGCTACTACTGCTGTCGTTGTTTCAATTGCTGCTGCCTTTGGTTTTGGACCTCTTTTTCCTTTTGGTGCCGCTGGAGCTGCGGTCGTTGCCTTTGGCTTTGGACCCCTCTTACCTTTTGCTGCTGGTGCAATTGGTTCTGCTACTGCTGCTGCTGTTGTTGTTTCAACTGCTGATGCCTTTGGTTTTGGACCTCTTTTTCCCTTTGGTGCTGCTGGAGCTGCGGTCGTTGCCTTTGGCTTTGGACCTGGCTTGCCTTTTGCTGCTGGTGCAATTGGTTCTGCTACTGCTTCAGTAACAATTGGTTCAGCAGTAACTTTTACCTTTTCAGCTTTATCTTTAACTTTAGATGCAGATTTTGCTTTTGATTTAGAAGCAGATTTTACTTTTTCAGGCTTTGAAACTTCGCTACTTTTTGGAGCTTTGTTTGTTACCTTACCTTTTCCGCTTTTCTTCTCAGATTTGTCACTTCCACCTTTTTTAGGGGACTCAACATTTTCTATAAAAATTACAGTATTATCAATGCCATAATATGGAGAGGAAGTATATCCATCACCATGAGTATCATTAAACCAAAAATGTTCGTTAGATGCATATTTGAATTCGTACCTTTTACCAAGTTCCAAATCTACAGATCCTGAAAATTCCCCTTTTGAAAATTTGAGTTTTGCTCCATTCTCCCAACTCCATCCGTTGAAATCTCCTAATACTCTCACATCTTCCGAACCACTTAAAGCACCTTTTTTGAATGAAAATGTAACTTTACATCCGTTTTTTGAATACTTCTTTTTTATCATTTTTGGCTATGTTTTAATTAATAATATCTGCAAAGATATAATTTGTTAATAATTATCGCAAAACTTCTTTATACTCAAATGATTAGCTCTACATACAATTAGATATTCAAGTATGGATTCTGTCTTGACTTCCATGAATCAAACGCTTAATTGACCACATTGTTTTAAATAAATTAATTTGGGATTCTGGTAAGCAATTTAGCCTTTTAAACCATGCAATTATTACTTGTAAAATTTTAGACAATAATACTAAGCTTCGCAGTTTCACTAACCTATATGACTTACATAACTTATTGATATTGTGTTATTTAAATTTAATTTAAAAGATGTTTTGTCCAAGTAATTCTTGCAAAAGACCGTACATATATTAAAATGATATCCAGGTCACTATTCTATTTCCCATTCGAATTGAAAATGGTAATTTTTGAATTTTGGAGATTCGACTTGTGCGCTGGTTACACCTAAAATTAATAAAAAGACAAATTCAAATAAAAATTTAATTTCTCATTAACACCCAGAATTTAGGAAATATTTCACTCATTCGTTCAGAAAAAATCCAGAATTCAGCTTGTAAAACTCAATAATTATTGCACAATAATTTCAGCAATAAGCCATAATCAATCCAAATAATGGGCGATATCCTATTCAATTAATAGGTAAAACGGTACTACTTTATTCGGATTATTCTTCATCCAATAGGACTTCATTATCTGCTAGTAATTCGGTCCTCATCAAAGGCAATTCAATAAAAAAAGAAGTCCCCACATCTTCGACGGAATCAAAATAAATACGTCCACCCATAGTTTCCAACATATTGGCGCTGATGGCAAGACCCAAACCAGTTCCTGAACTTTTTGTAGTAAAATTGGGAGTAAATACCTTGGACTTCATTTCTTCTTTTATCCCTATTCCATTATCGGAAATCCGTATTCTGGCAATATCTTTTTCTTTAGTTAATTCCAAGTCAATATGTCCACGTTTATCCTCAGGAATTGCTTGAATGGCGTTCTTCAGGATGTTATTTAAAATCCTGACTAAGTGATTTCTATCAGCAAAAACATAAATCTCATTCATTGGTTCGATAAGATTTATATCCATGTCATCTCTTTTTCTAAATAAATCATGGACCTTCTCTACAACTTCATTGAGAATAATTTTTTCATTTTCCGTTTTGGGCATGGATGCAAAATTTGAAAAAGTATTCGCAATTTGAGTAAGATTATTGATTTGCTCCATCATGGTTGCAGTAATTTTGGAAATCATTTTCTTACCGTTTTCAGGATCTGTTGCAACGGCCTTTTCCAAATATTGCAAACTCAATTTCATGGGCGTAAGCGGATTTTTTATTTCGTGCGCCACTTGCTTTGCCATTTCCCGCCAAGCCATTTCTCTTTCTGTCCTCGCTATGATATTGGCACTTTTATTGATTTCTTCCGTCAGATTATTATAGTCATTGATCAAATCTCCAATTTCATCTGTACTTTCCCATTTTAATTTATTGTAAGCTTTGCCAATTTTAAATTGCCGCAAACTTTCCCTCAATTGTACCAATGGCTTCGTGATGGAATTGGAAATGCCTAATGAAATAGCAATGGCAAGCAGGAATAGAAATATATAAACATTCAAAAGCGTGCCTACATAATTTTTAATCTCAGAGCGTTCGACCACACCAGGTTCTGTCTGAGTGTATGAGAGGTAGGCCATAGGAGATTTATCGTTTTTATAAAGAGGAATTAATACCTCTTCTTCACTCAAATTATAACTCCTCACACCGAGATTTGACTGCGTTTTATTTAATTTTTTGATTTGTTCCAAGACATAAAATGGAAGCCTTGGTGTATAATCAAATTGGTTATTTCTCGACAAACTTTGACCTGTATCATCATACAATTGTACGGAGGATCTATATATGCTATTTAGATTTTCGAGTTGGTTGAGCAGATAATAGGTCGCTCCTGTTTTTTCTGTAAATTCACTCAATCGCAAATTTATATCTGTTGTAAGCGCTCTCACTCTATCATCAAAAGTCTGGAGAATTTTTTGCTTATTGATATTGTGAAAGTAAATAGCAGTAACCACTCCAATAACTGTAAAAGAAAAGATGATCAAGCCTATGATGCTGAGCTGCAATCGCAACCTCAATGATGTCTTATCTGTAAATCGTAGGCCAAAATCAACAGGTAAATAATTCCAAAAGGTATTGAAAAAGGTCAATATACCCAGAAAAAGTAGCCCTAAAATGAATATCAGGGAGAACAATGATATAGGACGCAGTAGTCCATATTCTGGAACAAATGCCGCTACATTATAATTGGAATCTATTTTATGATTATAGAAGTTGAATTTTTGAATGATGGTATCTTGACTAATAAATTTCGGGATTTCCGACTTAATGAAATCAAGTCCTTGACCGTCTACCAGATTCCCATCCTTGTATAACAAATAATTTCCTTGGAATTTGCTGTAACCTTTTGCATTGTATTTCAGAATCAAGTGAAGCGAATCATCGACTGGCTTATACCAGATATAGTTGGGGGGTAAAGGCCGGTAATACAAATTATTCCCTACCAATTTTGCACCGCTTATTTCCTCTTTAGATTTTTCTACCTCTCCAGAATAATTGATGAATAAACTTTTACCCTTATTGTCAAAAAATTCAATTTGATCAAGTTGTAAATTTCCAAGATTTCCATTGTTGTCACTGTTGATCATGGAATATATATAGGAAATGAAATCATTGTATTCAAAGGTCTGGCCCTCGGCTGTCATTGATAATTGCTTGAGAAAATTACTCAGCTCAATGGTGTAAGTTGTCAGTTTTACTTTATTAATATCATCTTGGTTAGGGCTATAAAAACTTTGTTCCAGTTTTATTTTTTCATCTTGACTTGTGCGATATATCGCCGCTCTGTATGTAGTAAAAGTGAGGAAGGCTGCATGAAAAACCACCCACCAAACAAAGAAACTCAAATGTCGGTAATCAATGTCTTGGAATACATCAAAACTCAATAAGAATATAAAAATAAAAATGACGATGGTAGATATGACAATGATATCTAATGAAAATAAATATACTAAGGCGACTGCCACCACTGGCAAGAAAAATGTAAACACCTTTTTATTAAGCGGAAAATCATTGTCTTGATTTTTGAAGAATAATGTCACTAGGTAAAAATTGAGAAAACAATATCCAATCAAGACAAATGAAAATATCAATTCATTGGGACCAAAAGCCAATGGAGAATTAATTCCAAAATTTAAGCTTGCTTTATTTACAAACTGGTAACTCTGATAAAAGATGTAAAAAAATATTGTGGCTGTTGTAAACGCACCAAGTAGTAGCCTGTAACTGAATTTTGTCCTTGCCAATCGAGTAATGAAATATGGATGCAAGGAGGCTAAAAACACAAAAATGATACAAATGAGGTCAAATAAAATATCTATCAAACTGATGGTACCAAAATAGTTCTCATATCTGACCTTATGAGCGTCGACACCACCCATTAAGAAATCATTGAAAAATAATTTGAAGACTACCCATACGATACCAATGCCCAAAATGTAAAATAAAATGACAAAACGTTGGTCTTCTGACTTATAGGAGAAAATAGCTGATTTCCATAATAAAAATAAACCTATCAAACCCAGCAACCACACTAAAGTAACGCCCAATTGCTTGCCCACCGATAGAGGCTTCTGAACCTTATTGATTTCTAAACTCCCATTGTGAATTTTTATAAGTCCATCCCTATTACCACTCGCTTTAAAATATAGGACGTTTTCATTAAGAATGGGTTGGCCATTGGGATAAATCAACCCCAATTTTTTATCCTCTAACAATGAAAAAGTACAGATTTTGTTTTTTTCTACAAACGACGAAGAAAAAACTTCTCTGAGATCTTTTGATTTGGCAGGTTTCAAACGACTGTCATTCCAATATATCAGCTTGTCGTTTTCATAAACTTTGACTAAAAATACATTTTTAGAAAGTGTGGCCACGGATGCATTTGCAACACCATTCTTCAGACTTTCAAGTTCATTATCCAAAAATGCAGACAAGGCAGGCAAACTTTGCTTTGCTTTGTTTTGCTGATATTTCATATATCCAAATAAGGATATGAGCATACATACCAAAAAAATATAAAAAGAAAGTTGCCTATCTACTTTTTTTATCATTTTTTAAGACCCCATTTTTTGGTAGTCAATAGCACAAATCTTGATCCAAAAATTTTTGACTATTGTCCGCCCTATTTTCATTTCAATAAAATATAATGGATAGCCTCAAGAAAACAACATGTATGATTTTCCATTGTGCAGTATCTATCACAATTACATTTGAAAATGTCAAGGTACAAAGAAAACAAATTATAATTAATTATTATATGATTTGTATTGATATTGTTTGATTTATAATGAAATTGGGTCGACTGAGAAGCTGAAAGTTATTGTAAGTTGTTCGTTTTTTGAAAGTTGGAATAAACTTAAAGTTGGATGTGAGTTTTTATTGTTGTCCTTGTGCAACCCTAATTTTGCTGAAGATTATTCAAATTGAATGGCAAAGCAAGCGGTCCTTACCTTGTGAAAGACGGTCCATTTCACATCTTCCACCATTAACTATTAACCATTAATCCTTGCCCAACTATTTCCAGTTTCCATGAAATTTTTAATGTTGCCGCATTACTTATGATCCATTGTTGTAATATATCATATATTTGCCATTGATGGACTTTGCGCTGATTTCCGCATCTAATGATTTTAATTTTTTAAAAAAAGAAGGTGAAGGCAATGTGTTTTGGCAAACATGACAAATCGATGAAAGAACACTTCAATCTAGGTTTAATTCGTTTCCATAACAATACTTTAATGCTTGGTTACTTGTTATGAATATGATCATAGGATACATTTACAATCGGCACTCCGTCTTATAATGGTACAAAAAAACATTTTGATGCATTTAAAATTCAATGGTTTGGGAAAGGTGATGATGTTCATAGTCTTTCTATTCAATCTTAATTTGCGTTTGACTGCAGGCTCAGCTGAGGAAAACGTTCCACCAGGTGATAAAATGCAAGCAATCAACAACTATATAAATTTTGCCAATGAAAGCATCCATGGCATGTTGATTGTCAACAAGTTGTTGGAAAACTATAATCTAGACCTCAACAAATATGTAGATCTGGATAGCTATAGAATCAATAATTATAGCAACGAAGATTTACCAATGGACGTCTTCCAGGATCCCGATAGAATGTTTTTTAATAATAATACACCATATGAATGGTTTGATCTATGCATCAAAGACAGCAAATTATTGGACAGAACAACCGCAGATAAGCTCAATTTGATAGCAACCAATATCAAAAAAGAAATTACCATCATCAATAATTTGAGATTTGAACTAGACAAAGCAACCAAAAATGTGGATTTGTCAAAGCAAGAAAACATAGCTAAGGTTTATGAAAAATTGGAGACTGGTGTAATTGCTTACAGTCAATTTTATAAATTACAAGCGCAACTGAGTCAGGAAATCAACAAACTTCCAGAAATTAAGAAACAAAACAGTCCGTTTCAAAATTTGCGAGAAGTATATGGCTTATGCAAAATTGTCCTGGATAAAATACGTCAAAAAGACACGGATAGTTTTGCTGGTACTATGAGTACTTTGAAAGCCAAACAACAAACATTTGCAAAATATTTATCGCAATCGAAAGAGATCAATACCCCAGCCAATAAGCTACACGCAGATAATCTGTTGCGAAGTTTAGACAATTTTATCATCTCTGCTGATGAATTTATAACGAGTGGTGTCGTCAATGATAATTACAAAATTTATGGTAAGTTTTATTATTATCACAACATCGCCTTACTTTCAAAATTCAATAGATATGGATCGGGGCTGGCATCTGAAATTAATCAAGTGCTGATAAAAGAAGATTCCTCCGAACTCCTCGTGATGGAACAACCGCACATTTTTCAGGTTATCTATCCAAAGCGACTCGTGGATACGCCAGATTTGGTTGCTTCAGATGACTACATTGAGCAATTTCCTACATTACTTAAAGAGCGAAAAATACAACGCTCCTCAACTGTTTTAAAAGCCGACGACATTGTGTTGGATTTGCTACTTTATGACCACATGATCCAAGATGGCGACATCGTTTCAATAAATTTTAATGGCGATTGGATTCTGGAAAAAGCAGAACTAGAAAGAGCCCCTCAAAAATTAAAATTAAGGTTGAATAAAGAAGGCAGAAATTTCTTAATCCTGCATGCAGATAACGTTGGCAAGCGTCCGCCAAACACCATGGGCATTAAGTATACCTATCGTGGCATTTCAAAAGAACTTACCCTTAAATCAGACCTTGATAAAAGCGAATTGATAGAGATCATCATCCAATGATAGAGGTTGTAAGGATTTCCTTTTAAGAGATTTTGGAGCCTTTTCCTTATCATTGCAGAAATATTTGACTATGTATACCAGCATCATTGTTGTTGTCATCCTTGCTTTTTTAGGTCTACTATTTATCAATATATATTTCCGTGTCAAAGTTTTTAAATACTACAAAGTACTGGTAGACAACAGAGTAGATATAGAAGTAAAGGATTTGTTAGACATTGAAAAAATAAAAAATGTGGTTGTTCCAAAATATCCACACCTAGAAACAGAAATCCTAGCCTTTGTCACAAACATCAGAAGATCTGTCATTTTAGCTTTTGTTTTGTTGATATTAATAGCCTTATGCTGGAGTATTTTATATAGATTTAGCTAAATTATTATATAGATATTGTCTATCATTGTGTCTCATTACTTCATTCTAAAATCTCGATTTTGACAGGAAAAATAGTAGTTTATACTTTATTACTATTATGCACAACCGCTCTGTCTTGTACATTCCTTGCTCCGGAAGAAATCACTATTGGGATGCTGAAAATTGGAGACCCCAGCCTACAATCCAGTATTGGATCTGGTGCTCCTTCGCATGGAATCAAGGACGTTTGGGTGTATGCCGATGAGCAAATACTGGGTGTTTTTGGTCTACCAGCAGCCATTCCCGTCGAAGCAAAGGAAGGCCCAACTTCTTTACAAATCAGAGCGGGTATCAGCCCAAATGGCAACAACAGCTCCTCCATAGAATATCCTTTTTTTGATGAAATCGTCACACAACAAAATATAAGACCCGAGGAAAATATCACCGTTCCATTGAATTTCAACTACAAGCGGGAAGCAGTTTTTGATTTTGTAGCTGATTTTGAACAAACAAATATTTTTATGGATGATGTTGATGGAAATGCGCAAACGGTCATTCAGAGAGTAGAAATCGCATCTCCATTTGGAAGCTTTGCCGGTCTGATAGAATTGCAAGGACAAAACGATGCCATCGAAGTTACCCATACAGCCAGGTATTTAGGTGCCAACAATAAAAAAGGAAGTGTTTTTCTTGAATTCGATTTTAAAGGTGACGATAATTTTTTTGTTGGAACCATTTTGGAAAAAGGAAGTAACCAAGTGAAAGCTTATAAAATACTGGTAACTCCAAGCGCAGAATGGAAACACTTTTACCTGGACTTGACAGATGAAATCAGTAAATCAGATGTACTATCATATAAAGTAGTATTTTCATCCACCATTAGCCCTGGTAAAACGAAATCAACCATCTACCTAGACAATATAAAACTCATTCACTTTTAAAAGATTTTGAAAGATAAAATACATAACGGCCTCTTGTTTTACAAGTTCTCAGACTTCTTGTCTGCAGCGCTTGCTTGGCTTGTATTTTTTATTCTTAGGAAAATAAGTGAAAATCCACAAATACCTTTTGCCTCCATCTTTGAGGATACAAAACTATATACAGGTCTTTTACTCACTCCTATTTTTTGGATGTTGCTCTATCACATTTTTGATAAGTATAAAGATCTATATAGATACTCTAGATTGGAAGTAATCAAGAGAACACTCATCATCACTTTTTTTGGATGTCTCATCATTTTTTTTGTAGTGATTGTTGACGACATCATCATCAACAATCAGACCTATTTTAAGTCATTCATGCGATTGTTTATACTGCATTTCATCATAACAACGGTTTTCAGGATGATCATTTTGACCAATGCAAACCGCAGGCTGAGAAGGGGTGAAGTCAGTTATAGTACCCTCATCATTGGAGGCGATAAAAATGCATTAGAATTGTATGATGAAATCATCAACAGGCCGTATAGTTTGGGACATCATTTTGTAGGTTTCATAGATAGCAATGGTAATAGTAAAAACCTGCTTGAAAAATATCTGCCTTTACTTGGCACCTTAAAAGATTTGCCTGAAGTAATCACGCAAAACGACATCAAAGAAGTCATCATAGCGGTGGAGACCTCAGAGCACAACAAAATCAAGCAAATCTTGGATCAGTTGTATGATTATTCTGAGCAAATCCTCATAAAAGTGATACCGGACATGTATGACATTATGTTGGGTACAGTAAAGATGAACCATGTTTATGGTGCAGTTTTGATTGAAATTGAGCAAGACTTGATACCTCAATGGGAAAAGGTCATCAAACGAGCAATGGATATAACCATCAGTCTGATAGCCCTTATTATATTACTTCCTTTTATAATATATTTAATTTTACGGGTAAGGTCTTCAAGTCCCGGTCCTATATTTTATAAACAATCTCGGGTAGGGCTCGGAGGAAAGCCGTTTGACATCATCAAATTCAGAACGATGTATGTCAATGCTGAAGACGCTGGCCCGCAATTGTCACATGAATACGACCCACGCGTCACGCCTGTGGGGCGAGTGTTGAGAAAATATCGTTTAGACGAAATTCCGCAGTTTTACAATGTGCTTATAGGTGATATGTCATTAGTAGGTCCCAGGCCAGAACGTAAATTTTACATTGACCAAATCATGCAAATTGCACCTCACTATAAACATCTTTTAAAAGTAAGACCAGGGATCACTTCATGGGGAATGGTCAAATATGGCTATGCTTCCAATTTGCAACAAATGGTACAAAGACTTAAATTTGACATCTTATACATTGAGAACATGAGTTTGAGTCTCGATCTAAAAATATTGATCTACACGCTCCAAGTGCTGGTAGAAGGAAAAGGAAAATAAAACACCATGACCAATCGTGAAATAGCCAAGACATTTAACTTGCTTGCAAACATCATGGACCTCCATGACGAAAATACCTTCAAGATAAGGTCGTATCAAAATGCATACAACGTGCTCAGAAAAATTGGCGAACCATTGGCAGAAATGAGCGTGGATCAAATCAAAAGCATCGCTGGTGTAGGTCAAGCCATTGGCGATAAAATCATTGAATTGTTGACCACAGGCAAAATGAAAACGCTGGAGAAATACAAAGATATGACACCTGTTGGGGTGCAAGAAATGATCGGTGTGCGTGGTTTGGGCCCCAAAAAGATAAAATCCATTTGGAAAGAAATGGGCATTGAAGATATAGGTTCTCTGCTTTATGCTTGTAATGAAAATAGACTGGTGGCTACCAAGGGTTTTGGGCTTAAAACCCAAGAGGACATCAAGAGAAAATTGGAATATTATGCAGATAGTCAAGGCAAATATCTTTATGGCTTTTTGATAGACGATGCAAATGCACTGGTTTCTAACATTAAAAAACAGTATCCACATATGGAAGTGGCATTGGTCGGTGGATTGGCCAAGCAGGATCCTATTGTGAATGGTATTGAAATTTTGGTTTCAGAATTTGATGAAATAGACTTGGCATCACTAGGTTTTGAAATGGACGAAGAGTCTGAAGAACAATTGTATAAAGGATATCCAGTATCTTTTGTAGAAGCTGAAATGGATTTTGCCTACAATGAGTTGGAACAAACTTCAGACAATGACTTTTTCAATTCTTTGAATTTTGAGGAAACGGATTTTGATAGGGTCGAGGATTTTTTCACGTCCATGGATTTGCCTTTTATCCCAGCTTACTACCGTAGTGGTGCAGAAACCATCAAAGAAATAAAACTCTATGGAATACCGCATTTTATAACTACAGAGGATATCAAAGGTATTGTCCATAACCACTCAACCTATAGTGATGGTATAAACACTTTGACTGAAATGGCTCAAGCTTGCATTAAGTTGGGTTATGAATATTTTGTCATTTCCGACCACTCCAAATCTGCAGGTTATGCACAAGGTTTATCTACCGAAAGAGTGGAAATGCAATGGCGCGAAATAGAAGCACTAAACGAAAAGCTAAACCCATTCAAAGTGTACAAAAGCATTGAGAGCGACATTCTTTCTGATGGAAGTCTGGATTATGACGATGAATTCCTCAAAGGCTTTGATTTGGTTATCGCTTCTGTACATTCAGGCCTCAATATGGACGTTGACAGAGCAACTGCTAGATTGATTAAAGCCATTGAGCATCCTGCCACTAGAATCCTGGGCCATCCTACTGGCCGACTTTTATTGGGTAGACCTGGTTATCTCTTACACATGGAAAAAATAATTGATGCATGCGCAGCCAACCATGTCGTCATAGAGCTCAACGCCAATCCACAACGATTGGATATGGATTACACTTACATCAAGATGGCTGTCGCCAAACAAGTAAAAATTGCCATCAACCCAGATGCCCACTCAGTTTCTCAAATTCCTTTTGTGAGATTTGGTGTTGCCGTTGCGCAAAAAGCTGGTTTAGAAGCGGCAGATTGTATCAACACCTACTCTAAAACTGCGTTTGATGCTTGGCTTGCTTCTAAATAAATGAGTTCATAAAGTAGAGAGTTCATAAAGTAAAAAGTCAAAATGTTTCCTAAAGTGAAACAACTTCCTAACTTTATTAACTCTATACCAGCTTTAAAAACTTTATGAACTCTTTAAGAACTTTACAAACTTTAAGAACTTTCGACCTTACCAACTTTACGACACTTTACAAACTTCTTACCTATACAAAAAGTCCAGTTTTTTGATCCTTTTTTTTACTTGCTTATGCTTCATTGACTCAAAGGTGGCTATTACCTTATTATTTTCTTTTACATAAATGATGAAAGGTTGACCTAGCTTTTGTGTCAGGTGGTAGATGGTGATGAGTTCAGCTGCATCTTCATACCAAGAGGCCATACCATAAAGTGATAGAAAAGGAGTTTTCTTAAGAGCTTTATAAATGTCTGGTGCCGAAATTATTGGCAGCACTTTGCCACTGCGAAAACGCGTTTTTTCCAACAAAGGATTCTTAAATTGAGCATTTGGGGTATTAAACAAATGCCAAATATTTTTTGTGAATGCGGTATGGATTACCAAAGAGTCTTGTTTTCCTGTATTTGGTGTTAAGCCTAAAACTGCGTCTACGACATGCGTCGCTTCATGCAATAATACATATTGGATAGCATCCAACTTTCCACCATCAATCTGGATATCCATTGTCGGGTTTGCGGTAAAATTAAAAGCTGATTTTTCCTTCCATGTTGCCCATTCAGAAATGGTTTCATGCAAAATGCCTGCTCTAAAAGTGATGTTGAATTGTTTTACAGAATCAACCATTTCTAAAGTTGATGTAAGGGCAGTATTTGGCATATTGTCCATAAAACTGATGCTTTGCAAATGTTTCGAAAGTATCTTCTGATGCAAAGGTGGCAATATCAAAAAAGCCTGTTCCACTTTCAACTGCTCTTCTGGAGTCAATTCATGATTTGTAGGTTCCATGCCTGCGTCAAGGAACATTTTAAAAACGCTTTCCGGTGCTCTTGAAACTATTTCTTTAAAAAAAGTAATTCCCTCACTTTTACTGCTTTGAGCGGATACTTTCAAAAAAAATAAAACACAAAAAAGCGTGACAATAAGCCTTTTATCGATCATTGAATGGGTAAGTTTTATGGTTGAGCAATGCTCATTTCTTGTACTTTGATCAATTTATTTCTATGCGCCTCACCCCAGGATACTAAAGCATTGAGCACATCTTGTAAACTTTCTGCATAAGGTAATAATTCGTATTCCACGACCACAGGTACACCAATATCTACTTTTCTTTTTACAAAACCATTTTGTTCCAAGTCTTTCAGGACCCCAGACAACACTTTTGCAGATATACCATCAATGGTTCTTTGCAAATCATTGAAGCGCGTATGTCCATCTTTGATTGCAATAATCACTCTTAACGTCCACTTTCCACCTATTACGTACATGGCATCTTCCAAGGCTTTTATGGAGCTTTTGCATTTTTCTGTGCTGATTTTATTGATCAATTTCCAATAATTTACTAACCAAAAGGTTACTACTTACCTTATGTATAGTAGTAACTTATCGATAGCAAATATACATAGCTTTGTGGCATCATTCATTTAAAAATTAAAAAAATGACTAAAAAAAATGTGCTCCTCATCAAGTCAAGCATTAATGGTGACTTTTCCAAAAGCAATCAATTGTCAAATGCTATTGTAGAAAAGATAAAAAACACTTATCAAGAATGCTTGATTGAAACGATCGATCTGTCAGAGAATCCACTACCATTTTTGACAGCCGAAATGTACCGTGCGTTTTCAACACCTAAAAGTGAGCGTAGCCCTGCGCAATCGGCAGTTATTTTACCGTCTGAAAATGCCATCCAACAAATCAAAAAAGCAGACATCCTGGTGTTGGCAGTTCCTTTATACAATTTCGGCATACCAGCTAGCCTGAAGGCATGGCTCGACCAAATAGCCCGCGCCAATGAAACATTTAGCTATGCAACAGGAGCTCCGCAGGGTTTACTGACGAATAAAAAGGTTTACTTGGCCATATCGTCTGGAGGAGTGTATTCTGAAGGTATGATGAAAGCTTATGATTTTACGGAAAACTATTTGCGCATCATTTTGGGTTTCATGGGTATGACAGATGTCGAAACCTTCAGACTTGAGGGTATTTTTGTTCCAAATATGGGCGAACATGCAGTTAATAAAGCTCTGGAAGCTGTGGAAACTTTTAGTTTTTAGTAAACTTATCTGTCTCTATTTTTGATACATTTATGCTTGTGATAATACAATATGATAAAACAATTCAATTATAAGCAATTTGGGAACATTGACTTGGCCGAGTATAACAACTCTGCCAAGTCAATAAACATCATAGATGACCACATAAAAATCAATTTTATTCCACAGAAATTTGGTCTTAAAATTGACTTTCAAGCATTCAACTTTGAACGAGATGCTCTTTTGTTTGTAAACCCAAAAGTAGTTGTACAACCATTGGATAAAAGCTTAGAAGGAGCAGAATTGATCCATTTCAACCGGGATTTTTATTGTATTGAAATCCATGATCAAGAGGTGGCCTGCGATGGTATTTTGTACAATAATGTTTTTGAAGTTCCATTTATTGAGCTCAACGATGATCAATCAAAAGATATTCAGAAAATTATCTCAGACATAAAATCTGAAATGATCACTCATGATGCCAACACAGAAGAAATGCTGCGCATTTTATTGAAATTAATCATTTTGAAATCAACCCGAATCTGGAAAACCAAACACCAATTGGCCGATAATGATCAGCATATGGCCGTGCAGTTTTTACGAAAATTTAGTCAATTGGTGGAACAACACTATAAAACACACCACACCGTTGCCGACTACGCTGAAATGCTCTTTGTAACTCCAAAAAATTTGAGCAAGAAAATAAATTTGCTCAGTAAAAACACTCCAAATGATATCATAAAAGAAAGAATCATACTCGAGAGTAAACGCCTTTTAGCACATACAACCCTTACCGTCAAAGAAATTGCTTACAGTCTCAACTATGAAGACGATGCCTATTTTGTACGTTTCTTTACCAAAAACACAGGGGTATCACCCATTTCGTTTCGGAAACAATTTTAGTGCTTTGTTCATCCCACATGACGCTTCAATAGGTGTTTGGTTTCTTTCTCAAGATTGAAAAAAGTGGTCGAGGGCAAAAAGTGCAATTCAAGGCGAAAACCGTCCATTGAATCAGCTCGAAATTCCACGCACCTTTGCTTTATCAAAAAAACAAAAGCAAATGAATATTGGAATTACAGAAATCAATCGCAAAAAGGTAGCAGCTGAGTTATCAGTTGTTCTTGCCAATGAATATGTACTTTTTACGAAAACAAAAAATGCCCATTGGAATGTAGAAGGTTCAGACTTTTATGAAAAGCATCAACTATTTGAAGACCAAGCTCAGCAGTTGGCTTCCATTATAGATAGTGTGGCAGAAAGAATCAGGACTTTAGGTTTTGTATCACCAGCAAGTTTAAAGGCTTTTCTAGATTTGACAACTCTTGTAGAATCTGGTTTAACTACAAAAAGCAGTGCCGCATTTATCAAAAATTTATTGGCTGATCATGAAACAGTCATTAATCATTTAAGCAAAAAAATAAACCCATTCACAAACGAATATGGCGATTTTGGTAGTGGTGATTTTATCACCGGATTATTACAAGACCATGAAAAAATGGCTTGGATCTTACGATCGCATCTCAAATAATAATAATAAAAGGAAAAAAGTACAATTCAAGGGGCAAACCGTCCATTTAAGCGCCCAAAAAATAAACTCAACTTTGCAATATCAAATTAATCATAAACATTTAAATACACTTCAAATGAACAAATTAACAGTAAAAGGAACAGAAATTTATTACAAAGACTTTGGCAAAGGTCAACCTATTTTCTTTCACCACGGATGGCCATTATCATCAGACGATTGGGATGCTCAAATGATGTTTTTCTTGGAAAAAGGCTTTAGAGTCATCGCTCACGACCGCCGCGGTCATGGCAGATCAACTCAGACTTACCAAGGTAATGATATGGACACTTATGCAGCTGATGTAGCCGAGCTTACAGAACATTTAGATCTAAGAAATGCGATACACGTTGGGCACTCTACAGGCGGTGGAGAAGCCATCAGGTACGCTGCCAAATACGGAAAAGACCGTGTGGCAAAAGTAGTTTTGATCAGCGCCATCACTCCTTATATGATTGCCGATGAGCAAAATCCAGAAGGTGTGCCTTTGGCAGTTTTTGACGATATTCGCCACAATACACGACACAATAGAGCACAGTTTTATCAAGACATCACCATTCCATTTTTTGGTTATAATCGAGAAGGAGCTGATATTAAAAAAGGTATTCAAGATAATTGGTGGAGACAAGGGATGATGGGTGGCATCAAAGCTCAATACGATTGTATCAAAGTATTTTCTGAAACAGACTTTACAGAAGATTTAAAAACTGTGGATATACCCGTTTTGGTACAACACGGCGAAGATGACCAAATTGTACCCTATGCAACCACGGCCGTAAAAGCCAAAGAATTGTTGCAAAACGGTACGCTTATTTTGTACCCAGGATTCTCCCATGGTATGCCCACCACAGAAGCCGAAACCATCAATAATGACATATTAAATTTCATCAACCAGTAATAGACAGTTCATGAAATAAAAAGTAGAAAGTTCATAAAGTTTCAAACAAGGAGAGACGCAGGGCCCTGCGTTTCTCCTTTGGGTATTTTGAAATATGGAGAGAAGCAAGGCCTTGCATCTGTACGGAAATAGAAGGGGCGAAAAGCTTTCGCCAGGAGTTCATAAAGTGAAAAGTTTGCAAAATATGGAGAGACCCAAGGTCGCTAAAAACTGATAACAATTGCCAAATTGCGGTCGCAGACCATTGCCTATCTATCCAATAATCTGCGGTGATAATTGATCTGACCCAAATGGTAACCAAGGTGTGTTGCAAGATGGGTGAGGATAAATTCCGTAGTATCTTGGTCATTGAATATCAAAATAGGGAATTTTTGTTGAAGTTGATCAGCTGTTATGTTATTCAGCGCTTCATTCACTACAAGAATGGTTTCATCAATCATGGATAATAATGCTGCTCTGGGTACTCCTTTTGCAGCAAATTCATAAGGTCTGTCCCTGATGTATCCAGTATTTGCAAAAGGTGCTCCAATATACGTGTTGAGATTGCCCACTAAATGTAGACATAAATTGCCAGCAGAATTTGAAATGTGATGATCTATTAACCAAATATTTTCTTCATTTTGGTACAACGAAATTTCCTCTTTTAGTTTTTGGAGATCTCTTGAAAACAGTCTTTGAAGTGTACGATTCATAATTGTGATTTTGCTTAAGCCAACGAAGGTATATGGCAATCGCTTATTTATTTAATATTTTTTCTAAAAGCATTTGCGCAAGTAAACACTTGCATATATATTTGCAAGCAAATACTTGCGTATTATGGAAGCTAGAAGGGATGTATTTCAGGCAATTGCTGATCCAACAAGGAGGGAAATTATTGGTATGTTGTCCAAAAAGTCGCTCAATGTCAACACCATTGCAGATAATTTTAACATGACCAGGCAAGCAATTTCTCTTCATTTGAAAATATTGAGTGAATGTGGGCTGATAGTTATTTCACAAAATGGAAGAGAAAGGGTTTGTAATGCAGAATTTGAGAAACTAAATGAGGTTTCGGTTTGGGTTGCACAATACAAGCAATTTTGGGAATCGAAGCTCGATGCTTTGGAAGTTTATTTAGAGAAAATTCAAAAAAAATAAAAGAATAGAAATGAACGACACAACAGACCGTGAACTTAAACTTTCTCGTTGGCTTCATGCGCCGGTAGAATTGGTTTGGCAAGTATGGACAGACCCAGACCACATCAAAAACTGGTGGGGCCCAGATGGGTTTAGCAATACCATTCATGAGATGGATGTGCAGGAAGGAGGTGAATGGAATTTGACCATGCATGGTCCAGATGGCACGGACTTCAAGAATAAAAGTGTTTTCGTCGAAGTCATTTTGCACAAAAAGATCGTGTATGAACACCTTTCCAACCCAAAATTTAGATCAACCATTACTTTCGACCCCAAAGGTGATCTTACCTACATAGAATGGCATATGTTGTTTGAATCTAAAGAACAATTTGAAAATGTAGTCAAGACCTTTAAGGCTGATCAGGGATTGGCTCAAAATATTGAAAAACTCAATAGATACTTGGAAGCTCAAACTTCTTTCAATACAAAATTAAATACAAATAATATGGAAACGATCATTGTTCAAAAAACATACAATGCTCCAATCTCTTTGGTTTGGAATGCCATCTCCAATAAAGACGCAATGAGAAAATGGTATTTTGATTTTGCAGAAGATTGGAAACTGGAAGTTGGGCAGGAGTTTGAGTGGAGTGCAGGTGATCTTGATGATAAACAATGGCTTCATCGTGGGAAAATGTTAGAAATAATAGACGGTCAAAAACTCGTGTATTCTTGGGAGTATCCAGGTTATGTAGGATATTCAATAGTTTCCTGGGCCTTGGAAAGTGTGGATGAGCATCACACAAAACTTACACTTACCCATGAATTTACTATTCCGTTTGATCACAATCAGCCGTCTCTCAAACGTGAAAACTTTGTGGGTGGCTGGGATCATATCGTCAATATCTCACTTACAGAATTTTTAGCAATAGAAAATTAGAACAAAAATTGAGTCAGTGATTATCATTGTCTAAAATTTAAAAAATGATTTTGCTGCCGAAAGAATTTTTTATGCAAGATGCCATGTCTCTTGCTCCTCAGCTTTTAGGCAAGATCATTATGGTAAATCCTGGTAATGACATGATTATATCAGGACAAATCACGGAAACTGAAGCATATTGTGGGCTGGAGGACCTAGGTAATCATGCAAAAGATGGGCGCAGAACACCCAAAAATGAATCTATGTATCTGGAGGGTGGTCATGCTTATGTTTACAAATGTTATGGCGTGCATGACATGTTTAATGTGGTAAGCGGGCCCGCTGAAACTGGAGAAGCAGTTTTAATAAGAGCCGTTGCTCCGATTAAAAATCTAAAACAAATGCAATTAAATCGGAATTGTGACTACGACGATTATCGCTTGACTGGGGGTCCTGGCAAGGTTTGTGAGGCTTTAGGCATCACCAATAATCATGATAAAATGCCATTGTATCTGGTTGAGAGTTCAATTCAAATTTATGATGCAGGCACCATCATTGAAAATTTTGTAACTGGTCCCAGAGTGGGCATGTCACGACACGTTGGTGATTGTTCCAATTGGCCTCGGAGATTTTATATCGCTAAGAATAAATACGTGAGCAAACCTTTGAATGTTTGGTATGATTGGGAAACCAATTAGCAATATGGCAATGGTCTGCGACTGCAATTTGGCAATCCCTTGCAATAAGCAGGGACACGTGGGCAATAAGGCAATCCCTTGCAGTAAGCAGGGACACGTGGGCAATATGGCAATCCCTTGCAATAAGCAGGGACACGTGGGCAATATGGCAATCATTTGCATTAAGCAGTAAGCAGGGACACGTGGGCAATATGGCAATGGTCTGCCACCGCAATAAGGCTATAATCAATATAGCAATGGTCTTCGACGGCAATATGGCAATAGGCAATATTCAATCCCGTACAGAAAGCTTAGGAATGTAAGCAATAAGAGATGTTAATTAGTTTATGCGTTTATTTGTCTATGATAAACGATTAAACAAATAAACAGTTAAACCAAACTTGGAACTTTAATAACTTTATGAACTCTTTCAGCATCTCCGCAATAAGGCAAATAGCAAATATCAGTCAAAAATCATTAAAGATTAAAGATTAAAAAGTAACCATTAACCATTAAAAATCACCGCCCTCTTTTATTTCTATTGTGTGTTGGTTTTTCAAACTTGGAAGGCCTTGATTTTCCAATTCTTTTTCCACTAGGTGGTTTTGCAGATTTTGAAGAAGAAGACTTTGGTGGTCCAGATTTTGATTCCGAAGACTTTTTAGGACCACTTTTTTTAAAATCTTCACTCTTGGCAGATGTAGATTTTCTTGGATCCTCACTCCTTGCAGAACTTGTTTTTGGTTTGAAAGTTTTGACCTTTGAATCGAATTTTTTGCGAGCGGGTTTTTCAAAATTTTCGGAAGAAGATTCTTTGGTGAGGTCGTCAATTTTGAGCAATTCTTCTTTTGTCAAATCTCGCCATTCTCCAAGGGGAATTCCCTTGAGCGAAATATTCATGATGCGCACCCTTTCCAATTTGGTCACCTCATAGCCAAAGTATTCACACATTCTTCTGATTTGTCGATTCATACCTTGCACGAGCACAATACGGAAACTATTTACACCTTCTTTAATAACTTTACATTTCTTGGTGGTCGTACCCATTATAGGAACACCATTTCCCATGCCGTGAATCACTTCGTCTGTCAAAGGTTTGTCCACGAAAACAACATATTCTTTTTCATGGTTATTGCCAGCGCGTAAGATTTTGTTGACGATATCTCCATCATTTGTCAGGAAAATAAGGCCTTGAGAATCTTTATCCAGACGACCGATAGGGAATATTCTACTGGGATGATTGACAAATTTCACAATATTGTCGCGCACGTTTTCAGAAGTGGATACAATGCCTACAGGCTTATTGAGTGCAATGAAGATGAGATCATCTTTTATTCTGGGTTGAATGAGTTTTCCATTGAGATAAACCTTGTCGCCAGGAAATACTGCATCACCTTTTTGTCCGACTTCCTTGTTGATCATAACTTGACCAGCTTCAATAAATTTATCAGCTTCTCTTCTGGAACAAATACCACTTTCACTGATGAATTTGTTGAGCCAAATCGGTTCTTTTTCAGACATTTCCTCTCTAATTTGGCACAAGATAAGCTAAATTTCCAGGATACTGAGTATTCAGGATAGGCAAGGCACAGTAAAGAAAAAGCCCACTCTCTTTTCAGAAAGCGGGCTTTTACATACACCTATTGGTAATGTTGTTGGTATTATAGAGCGTATGAAAGTCCTAAGATGAAATATTGTTGGTTATCCAAAGATTCCTGTCTGTTGATTCTGAATGCATGTTGGATTCCGACGCCGATTCCTTTGACCAAAGTAAAGCTAAATCCGTTGGTGAAGGTGTGATTTGAGAGTGATGGATCACTGTTTTTGTAAGATAAAAAGCTAGATAAATTTGATCTCCATTTCACTCCTTTATACAAAGTTGCATTGTAATCCGCAACGATTTTACAACCAAGTGAAGAAGTATACTCTGTGTTATTTTCTGCAAAAATAAAGTTGTAGTTTAATGGGTGGAATACTACTACCAAATTACTTACAGGTGTCCAAGTACCCCCAACCCCAATATCAAAATAACCAGGATTATTGAAATTGTTTATGACACTGGTTCTGTATTCACCCAATGCAGATGCAGCCAGGTTTTTTGTAATTTTGTAACCGAATAGTGAAGTCAAGTTCAATAAATCAGATACTGGTTCGAATTTTGCTTTTGGAGCGCCTTCTTTTCTAGTATCTAATTTTTGCCAACCTAAATTGAGTGCACCACTGTTTCTCCAGAAGTATTTGTCTTCCAATTTGTTAGCGAAAGCATTGAAACTTCCTAAAATGGTAGTTGATTTGGAATCAGGATTTGGGTTGGCAATCCAATTGTTTAATCCTGTGAAATTGACACCCAGTGTTCCAAAAGATCCTTTGTACCAGCCTGGAAACTTTGAAATTTGCGCATCTAAATCCGCGATTTGAGTCTTTAATGGATCAATTTGTGCTTGTATGGGCGCTAATTCTGCTTCAATTGCAGCCTTTTTCGCTTTCAGTTCTTCAAGGGTCTGGCCAAATGTAGCTGTTGCTATAAAACTCAATGTGAGGAAAAGGATTTTTCTCATAGTAATAATTTTGTATTGTTGATTAGTTAAGTATTTCAATTTTTTCTTTCAATAATTTGTGGATTGGTATTATCATTTTGCTATTGTCATTTGAAATTTCAATGATAGAATTATCTAATTTTGTGACAACCCCTGTTACATTATCAATGATGACTTTATCCCCAATTTTTAATTTATCTTTTGAATAACCAGAAGCTAAAAAATTAGCCACCACATCTTTTGACGCCAATCCATATCCTATTGAAAAAGCTAGTACCGCACCGCCTATGATGATGGAAATATTTCTTTCTAAAAATGCTGTATTAATATTTGTTTGTCCAAGCGCCATCAAAAAAACAGTGATAAAAAGGAAATAAAAAATAAAGTTTGCGATTATTTTTCCACTTGGCACTCCGAGTGAATCGCAAGTTGTCAGCACTAGTTTTCTTACCATATCTGCACCGATGATACCAAAACTCAACATGCCAATTGCAACTATGATATTTGGTACTAATTCTATTGCTTTGGAAACTAAATTTGACAAAGCTGGAAGTCCCAATACATCAGTTGCTGCAACCAAGAAAATCAAAATCATAAAAACATAGATGATTTTTGAAATGATTGCGCTGATTTCTATTTTGATGTTTGATTTGGAAATAAAGTCAATTTCCTCAAGTTTTTCGCCAAGTTTGTCAACACCCATTTTGTGTAAAATCAACTGGATAAGTTTTGTCACAGACTTGGAAATAAAATATCCAATGGCAAATATCAAAATGGCTTTGATCAAATTGGGAATACCTACTGCAAAGGTATCGATGATCAATTTAAAGGCATTCGCAAAAATTTCAGTAAAATCCATAAGTGATTATTGAATATTTTGAAAAGAAAAAGCGTTTTTATTTTTTAGAATCTGTGCCCAAGAATCTTCCAATTACCTCCATAACTTGAGGTAAATAAAGCGTTACAAGATTTCCTATGAAATCAAAAGATCCTTTGTTTGCTTGTAAATTATTTTTTACTTGGGAGAATTGATCGCCTTTTCCATCTATGATAGATTGCTCCAATTCTTTAAAACCATTATATCTATTGTCCATCGTAATGAAATTTTTCTTCGTGAATTTTTATAAATTTCTCTTTAGCTCTTAACAATTGCATTTTCACGGCACTCTCTGATTTCTTTACCACATCACAAATGTCCTTGATAGACAGATCATCTTGATATTTCATCAATAAAAGTGATTTATCATCCGCACGCATATCATCCAAAACTAATTTCATATGTTCGACTTTCACAGAGAGTAAACGCTCATCGTCAATATTGTCTACGTACTGCTCAGTTTCACCAATTTGTGACAATTTATCGTCACCCTCAATAATCAGTTTTTTCTTTCTTCGGGTTTCGTCGATACAGAAGTTGTAAGTCACGCTATATAACCATGTAGAGAACTTTGCATTTCCTTTGAAACTTGCAATGCTCAACAATACTTTCATAAAAATGTCTTGCATGGCGTCCATCGCATCGTCCTGATCTTTGAGAATAGTTACACATTTGGCATAAACCTTTCCCGAATATCGCTCATACAAAACATCAAAAAGCCTTGCATTTTGAGTTAAAAGATACTCAGAAATGAGGTCTTCGTCTGGTGTATTGACGTTGATAGCGCCACTGATGACAGCATTAAGCAGATTAATCATAAAAACCTTTTTACTTCTTGCATCAATGACTCATTTCCTTTGGACGCAATTTGAAAATAAAGTTACATGTTTTTCTTAAAATTTATTAAATATTAGTTTGCTATATCTATTATTGGCTAGATACCATTTGATTATGAATGGGTTAATTAATATATTTTTTTAAAGCAATAGTTCGGAAGAAAAAAGTCTAAAGAAATAAGAAAAAGATGAATGCGTTAAATTAGCAGAGCCAACCTGAACAATCATCTCGCACATGATCATTCAAAACGCATTCATCAAAGGCAATTGCCTTATAGGCGCAATTTTATTAAAAATGTCTGGCATTGGAGTGGTCCAGAAGAGATTTATTTGTCACCTGTTGATTTTAATAATGTGTATACGGGGAAAGATCAATTTTCTTCAATTAGAACGCTACGGCTCATACTCAGAACGCAGCTACAGAAGCAACTTCAGTAAGGAGTTTGATTGGCTGGAATTCAATACTATTTTTGTGAGGAATCAATGCAGTGACGAACTCATAATAGGGTTTGATCCAAGTTTTATAAGTAAATCAGGTAAATGTACACCAGGGCTAGGATATTTTTATTCAGGATGTAGCAGTAGATATGAAAAAGGCTTAGAGATAGGCTGCTATAGTGTAATTGATGTAAAGCAAAACACGGCTTATCACCTCTATGCTGGTCAATCAAAAGCCCCAACAAGGACAGATGAAGGAAGAACAATGATGGATCAATATATTGACCAATTCAAATCGTTGGGAGAGAAATTAAAGACTATATCCACTGTATTAGTGGCGGATGCTTATTTTAGCAAATATGAGTATGCTCAGGTGGTAATTAATCAAGGAATGGAATTAATATCAAGGTTAAGGAGTGACGCCAACTTAAGATATCTTCATAATGGGCCACAAAAATCAGGAAGGGGAAGAAAGAAAAAATTTGCTGGAAAGGTGAATACTAAAAAGATTGATAAGAGAAGAGTGAGGCGCATATATGAGGACGAGCAGACTCGCATTTTTAGTCTAATTGTAAATTCTGTAAATCTAAAAATGAACATACTGTTAGTGTGTGTAGAGAATCTAGATCAACAAGGTAATGTAAAAAATATGCAGATGTATTTTTCGACGAATTTGGAGAGGGATCCAATTCAAGTGGTAGAATACTATAAAGCAAGATTTCAAATGGAATTCAATTTTAGAGATGCTAAACAATTTACGGGACTAACGAATTGCCAAGCTAGGGCCAAAGAGCGGTTAGATTTTCACTTCAATGCTACTTTGACAGCTATCAACATTGGTAAAAATGTCGCACGAAAAGGAATAGCTAAAGATATATCAATTCCCATATCAATAAGGGACGTAAAGACAGAGCTATCAAACCAATTATTACTCAATTTTATTTTTTTAAAGTTCGGAATTGACCCTAACTTGCAAAAAAATAAATCATCTATCAATGAAATATTGGATTTTGGCAAAATTGCAGCTTAAATTTCTTCC
>JAKQLF010000035.1 GCA_029567325.1 Bacteroidota bacterium
GTTTATCTACCTTCACACCATTCACTTCCATTTTGCTGATGATTTCGTCATATGCTTGTGGAATGATGTACGCCTTGGGTTTTTGTATAGAAAGAGTTGGTTTATAGTCATTATAAAAAGCAACAGGTTTTTCCCAAGGAGATGATCTATCATAATACAATCTATCTAGACCACTGACTAGGCTTGGCTTATATTTGGCTTCATAACCTTTGAATAAAATGGTGTCTGGTTCGGATTTATCTATTTCGTACAATAGATCGAATGATTGTTGTTCTTTTACTTCATTTTTTACTTTAATGCGAATTTCGGCAAGGCGATTTCCATTTTGAAACATAAATTCCAAACCAACTTTCAAAAATGCATAGGTACTCCATACTCGATCTGCATAAGGTTTGAGCATGTGTGTTTCAGGCATAAAACTGATGGTATGATGCATAGCTGCGTATCCTGACGAATATCTAGGATGATCCATAAATCCATAAATACCTGTTTCTGGTGTCCCGTTTGCATAGACATAAGGGACCATTTCCCAGTTTTGTGACTTCATATTTTTATATAAATCTGGCAACATCAAGTCTGTCATAAAACTACTTAACATAGGGCGTAGCTTGTCTTTTTGAGTAGCGATCAATGTCATAGTATATTGATAATCAGCACCATTGGAAGTATGTGTATCTATCTGAACATCTGGATCCCATTTATGAAAAAATGCATTGAATGACCTAGCATTTTTACTATCACACTTGACAAAATCCCTATTGAGATCTAGGTTTTTTGCATTTCCTCTGAATCCATAAGCCTCTGGTCCGTTTTGGTTGGCTCTACTAGTTGCACTTCTATTGATAGTGCCACCAATATTGTACACAGGAATCACAACAACAGTCACTTTGTCCAATAAAGCGGTCAGTTCAGGTTTGGTGATTAAATCGCGTACAAAAATCATTGATGCGTCCATGCCATCAGGCTCTCCAGGATGGATGCCATTATTTATAAAAAGTATCGATTTGCCTGCTTTACGGCTTTCTTCTGGAGTGAAATGGCCATTTTTAGCAATCACCACTTCTTGTAATGGGAAGCCACTATCTGTCATACCAAAATCACTCACCTGTATCAAATCAGATGACTCACCAAGTTGATTATAATAAGCTACAATTTCCAAATAAGTAGATGTAGTATTTGGATTTTGTTCAAAAGATGTGGTAGGTAAAGATGCCATTTTAGGAATTTTCGATTGTGAATAACAAGAAGAAAAAAATAAGATCGGAAGAGCA
>JAKQLF010000044.1 GCA_029567325.1 Bacteroidota bacterium
GCACCAGAAGAACCTTCTTCTGGACCTGGTATATTATCCGGTAGTCACCAACCCTGTCCCTCCAAAGATTGTCTCTTGTCTCAAGCTTCTTTGAACCTTCAGGGAATGGGTTGTCTTTCAGGAGATAGATCTTTGACATGACCTTGAGTCTATCTTCAGTATTCAGAGCCTCAATATCTTTCAATGCCCTTGGCTTGAATTCAATCCTGAAAATTGGCATTGCTTACTTTGATATTGTGGCAAGCTTGACTGCTTCTTCACTCAACCCAAGTTTTGCCAGGGCATCTTCAAAGGTTACTGTGCCCTCTTCCTCAAGGGCTTGCCTTGCAAGCCTTATGTCCTGATTGTCCTCAAACTTCTCAAGTAACACAAGGTCTTCAATGGGTACAATTGCGGCAATGTCCTTGCCTCTTGAGGAGAAAACAAACCTTTTCTTCCCAAATCTAACCTTGCCAATTATCTCTGCAAGGTTCTCTCTTGCCTTTGATGGGCTCACTTTCTCAACTGATGAACTGCCTGGCATATTTGCACCTCTGTACATAATGTACATATTGTACATGAAAGGTCAAGTATGTAGGTTTCTTCAAACTCCTGGTTTAGTAAACAAGGAAGAGAACCTACTATCTGTGCAACAAGGCTGGCTATGATTCTTCAGAGTGTATAGTTCCGGTGTAGGGTGGCAACACCATAACATTATTAAATATTGCAATATTACTTCAATAAAGCATCATGCTGGAATGGCAACAAACGTTGTATTAATATATATTATTAATGGTGAGAAACAATTCATGTTTTTTGACCTGTGGTTTTGCCAAAAATGCACACCTGAACATAATTTATAAAATGATGGAAATACTGCTGGTTTCACATTTATATGGCTAAATCACCAATGCGTTTTTTTTGCTTTAATGCGTTTTTTTGACAAATATTTTTGAATGCGTACATCCAGTTTTGTATAGAAATGGAGTAAAGTTGCTTGTGATGGTGCTTTGTTTAGATAATCACCTTGCTTGATTAGCATAATTAGACAATGTTGGAAATATTGAAATAAACTCAGGTTGCATCTATATCGTTACGGTGAATGCCAAATATAGCAAAATATGGCATCAAACATAGTGTTTATATATATCCTTACGGTGAGTAACAATTTATGTTCTTTTGCCAATTCACTCACTTCAATTTTACGAAAGGTTATTTAATTGTGATGGAACCTCTGCCGGATTCTCGCACATATAACAAACCCACTTACCGAAATTTGACTGTGTAACACCATTGCACCATTGCTCAAGATAGGCAAATTTTGTATCGTCCTTGTCAGTTTTCTCACCCTTAACTTCAATAATCAAATTAACTCCATTTGTTAGTCTGACCAGGAAATCAGGAAAATAGGATCTGTAAATACCTTTATGGATGTATGGTATTGAGAACCCCAAATGGTCATTTTTTGTCCATGCATCAACGAGTGAATTCCTTTCCAGCTCATAACCAACAGAGCATTCCCATTCACTGTCGTACACAGAAAAATTAATATGATTTTTTTTAAGATCACCAACAACCTCTCGCCTTGTATACCAAGGAAACATCATACTTGTTGATTTAACTGGCAAAGATGGATCTGGTACAGCTTCGATCTTCTCAGAACTGCTTTTTTCAATTTCATCCCATATGTGGTTGATCAATTTTGACATATTCATTGCAATTGTGATTCTTTTTAGGTCTTCTGGTAAACCATCAGGCAGGATTCTAACATAGCCATGTTTAATGTAACTATTTACAAGAGAGACAAAATCTGCAAAGGTTGCTATTGGTTTTTCTTTCTCCTGGTATCGCTCATATTCTTTTTTGGCAACTTCAAACACGATTTTTTGTAATCTGTATTCCTCAGAAAGAGATTTTAAATCTATGGTTTTGAGTTCATTTTCATCAATGCGGCCATCCTTAAAAACACCCATATCAACAAGTTTTGGTGTTTCAAAAGCATTAAGTACAAATGGCGTTGCATCCTTATAATTTATCGAAAGTTTGTCCCTGAAATAGCTGTTGATTCTGGCAATATTTGGCCATTTGATCTCTTTGTCAATTTTATTTGGATCAGGTGCAATTCTTATTGGGGGTGTTTTGGGTATTTCATCATCATCTGTGCCACCATTACCCTCAAACGGTAGAAATTTGAAAGGTACACCAAACACATTCACATACTCAGGCTGTAAAAATCCATTTTTATCTACATCGTATGTAACCCTTCTAAGACCCCTGCCAACAACCTGTTCACATAAAAGCTGGCTTGTAAATGCTCTAAGACCCATGATGTGTGTTACAGTTTTTGTGTCCCATCCCTCAGACAGCATCCCAACAGAAATTACGTTCTGGATTTGTTCACCCAATTGACCAACTTTGCCTACTGTGTTTACTTTTTCACGTAATTCAAGAGCCTGCTGTTTTTTTGATTTTTTTATTGGTACAGCATCATCTTCATCAAATGTATCGCTAACAGAAGTTTCAGATGTTCCATCATCAAAATATTCTGCTTTTCTCAATAACTCAGAGTCAATTCTCAATGTTTTTTCTGGATCGCAAAGTTCGTGTATTGAAATTCCCTCTCTTTTATCAAAAGCATTCTTTATTCTTGCAGCGGTTTGAGTGTTGTTTACAACTGAAATCATTACGGGGGGTGTATCAGAATGTTTTTTATCCCAGGCTTTTTTAGTGTCTCTCCAATCATTACCAAGTATATTGTAAGCTTTTGTAACCAAGTCTGGTAATTGCTCATTTTCATTTGCTTTTCTATTTAAATCCTGCTTTACCTCATCATCCATATAAATATGGTAAAGCCTAGATTTGGAATCTTTTGTCAGTATCGAATCGTCCCTCACAACAACTTGTGGTGTTTTTACCAGTCCCGATTCAATGGCATCATTGAGGCCAAAATCTGAAACAATCCATTGGAAGAGATACTCTTCCTCACTCTTTTTGCCTGAAGGCCAGAAAGGTGTTGCTGAAAAATCAAAGCAAGCCCTGATTCCAATAATTTTATTTATTCGGTCCAGGCCATCAATCCATTTTGTAGCCTCTTCTGCAGCCTCTTTATCAGGATGCTTGATGTTTGATGGCACTCTCCAGGCATGATGTGCTTCATCATTTATGACCACAATACCATTTGTTCTTGAAAGATCCCCCAGGACCTCCCTAACAAATGCAAAATCAGATTTGGCACCTCGCTTGTCAACACCCTTTTTCTTTGAAATCTTTTCATCATCTTCAAATGACAGCTTGTGCCAGTTTTCTACAAGTACTTTTGCCTGATTTAGGCGGTCCCTCATCGTGGGTTGTACAATGTTGAATTTGTCGTAATAGTTTGAAGTACTGGAAGGCTTAAGGACATCAAGCCTTTCTTTGACTGTGAGATTTGGTGCTACAACAAAAAAATATTTGGAAAACCTGGCATCATTAGGATAGGCAACTTTATTTAAGGTTTGCCAGGCAACAAGCATGGCCATCACAACAGTTTTACCTGTACCAGTGGCCATTTTTGAGCAAAGTCTGGGGAATGAACCACCATCACCGATGAAACTGTGCTTTTTCGATTCGTTGCTGCAAAGAATGCTCATAAGATCCGTGGATGAATAACCTTCAACTTCAGTTAGCCAAATAAGCGTTTCTATTGCTTCAATCTGGCAGAAGAAAAATTTGTTTGGCTGGTCAGGGTCCTGGTTTTTCCAAAAACTGAGCAGTTCCCTGGTAATCTGTGTTATCCCTGGGTAATCGCTGGTTCTCCAATCGCTTATCCTATTTCTGATGTGATTGGCAAGCCCAATTTCTACATAGGTTCCAGGATCATTTGGATCATTTGTACCTGAAGCAACAACATAACCGGCCGGCCTTCTTCCTTCAGCAAGCACAAATTCTCTTGTGGTTTCAACAAATTTCCAGTGTTTCCTGGGTTCTTCCCATGGTGTGTTGACAATAAGCTGGCTAATAAAATCAGGCATGTTTCACCTCTATTGACATTTCTGCAAATTCACAAGATAACATAACCAATCCGTAACCAGTCGGGGGTTGTTGGTTCTTACCACCGGGGCGGCATCCATAAGACCGCCTTTTTTTATTATGAAGTAAAAACCAGTACATTTTATCAATCTTTTGCTTCTTCTCCAAAATGGTTTCTAGATTATCCACGATTTATGGTATAAAAAATATATTTGTTACCGTTCATCGCAATCAATTATCTTCAAGCTTTCAATCCCCCTGTCATCAATGATCTTGATTGCGATCCTGTCGCCAGGGACAAAAGGATTGGAAACGGTGCCAAAAAAGGACTGCATTTTCTCCTGGTTCAGCTCTGCCTTGAGTGTTTTTTTAAGTTTTGCCCAAGCTGAATCTTCACCAGTGAGAGGAAAGAAGATTTGTCTTGGAATGATGCTTCTTCCATCATAATCAGTGTCAAGCATCCAGCAGGCAATATTGTTCTTTCCACCAGATTCTATTGTTCCCTTGACCATGTCATAATAGTCAAATCCAAGGACTTCAACCCTGTATTCACCATCTTCCTGTTTAATCAGTTCAACATCGGGCGAACCAACAAGCCAGAAGCTTTCATTTGAAGAACGTTTCTTTTTCAGGTCTTCAGTTTGAAGGTCCGGATTCATGGAAGCTTTTAGAACTTGAAAACCACATCTTGTTGGATCTTCCTCATCAATGTCTTTTGCCGCTTCCGGGTCAAACTGGAATGCTGTGAAAACAACTATTGAAGGCTTCGGAAAAATTGTGTGGGCCTCTTCAAGCGCAAGTTCAACCTGTTTTTGCTCAAGTGGCATGTGCTCAGGCCCAAATGAAAAGGCCACTTTTTTGGATTCATCTCCCTTTGTCTGTCCTGTTGCATGAATGTGTTTGTAGGGAGTAATTTCAATAGAAGCCAACTCAATCTTCTGGCCAGATTTCCCCCTGATTCCAGTTTTCAGCAACTCGTCCGTCCATTCTTTCATACGCAGGGATTCACCCTCACGTGCAAGACCGCTGTCAAGATCTTTTTGGTCATTTGATTCAGTTTCATCAAGTGACTGGACTGTTGGTGCTGGTACGGCCTCAACTGTGAAAGGACCTGTCACCCTGACCTTGGTTTTGTCAATCAGTGGCTGGTCATAAAGAATTTCCTGGTCTGCCCTTCTTGCAATAGAAGCGTCCATCTCTTTTTGCATCTCACGTTTAAGTTTTCGAAACCTCTCAAAAGGCTCCACGGTGTCTTTAGGCCAGTCCTTGGGCAGTTCAAAAGGAACTTCCCATTCCTTGAGTTCACTAACACCTACATCCCCTTTTGAAACTTCTCCTTTTGAATTCATAGGAATTGGTTTGAAAGAGGAATTTACAAAAGCCTTGTTCAGGTCAGAAAGAGCCTTTTCAATATGCGGATGGTGTTTGTCCCAGATTCTGTCAATCTCCTCGTTGTTGGCAATGGATTTAAGGGTGATGTGGGGAACGGTTTTGTAGAAGAAACCGCCGTCCACACCCAGCTTTTCGTCCTTGAGGGTATAGTAGTCAAACATGGCGGTTGTTAAACGTTGTCTAGCGATGGCAAGGGCAACACGGGAGGTGTCGCAGGTGATCCAGCGTCTCCCCCATTTCTCGGCACAGAAGGCTGTTGTGCCACTGCCACAGGTGATGTCCAGGACCAGGTCGCCTGGGTCCGTTGTCATGAGGATGCAACGTTCAAAGACTTTTACAGATGTTTGGACAACAAATACTTTATTTTGTTCAGACATTTGTTCATCCCAAATATTATTATACTTAATAAATGGGAAATCGTCTGAAAACCTTTTGTATCGAGGAGTATTACCAACTATTCTAATTCTATCACTTTTGTTAAGTCTTTCGATACCAATCTGATTTGTTTTCCAACTCCCCGAAGACGTTGTAAAAGTATGGCTATTGAATATAATTGTACCACCACTTCCCGATTGACTTTTTAAATCACCTAAAATGTAATCATTTGAAGGAATAGGTTTAATTTTAAACAAATCATTGTATTTACAATTATTATAATTCTTCGAAAACCAAAGAATATAATCACCACATTTATCTAACAACAAATTTCCTAAGCCAGATGTTGTTTTATATGAAATTAAACTTACAAAGTTTTCTCTCCCAAAAACCTCATCCATGAGGTTCCTGACCAGGTGCACGTTCTCATCGCTTATCTGCACAAAGCAGGAGCCCGTATCTGCGAGCAAATCTCTGGCCAGCAGAAGCCTGTCCCGAAGGTACGAAAGATAGGAATGTATCCCCAGTTCCCAGGTGTCCCTGAAGGCCTTTATCTGTTCCGGCTCACTGGTCAGGTCTTCGTCTTTGCCATCCTTCACATCTCTCTTGCCCACAAAGGGCTGGAAATTGCTCCCGTATTTTATGCCATACGGTGGGTCAATATAAACCATCTGCACCTGCCCGGCCATTGCCTCCTTTTGTATGAGCGAGTTCATCACAAGCAAAGAATCGCCGGCTATCAGCCTGTTTTTCCAATTCTGCTTGTGCTTGTAAAATTGAATTGCTTCTCGAAATGGTTTTTTCTCAGTTGCTTCAAAAAGCCCATGACTATATTCAACCGTACTCGTAGTTATGGAATTCAGGACCGAGCCTGGGCTAATCCTTTCATGTATATGAAGGGACACAACAGGCACATCAAAACTTGTTCTTTCTGCCTTGCCAGCCCAGTTCAGAAACGGGTCCTGCATTTTTTGGAGCTTTAAAAGATGACCCTTTATTTCATCAATGGTATCTGAAGAAAGGGCGTCATTGAGCAATTTCTCTACTTCTGCCCTGGAAGAATCAAATTGAAGCTCAGGATCAATGTGTGGATCAAACGAGTACTTTTTCTTGGAACAATCAGAATCATTTGTTGAATTCACCAGACCAACATCTGGATTGTTCAATCTTCCTGAGTTTATATGTTTGTAATCTTCTATCCTTTTACCCATTTGTTACCTCCAGAAAATCTAAAACCAAAAATTGGTACACGTAATAAGCACAGTTTTATTATTTTAATTATTAAAGATTTTATTATTACGTGTACCATGAAAAGAGATAAGAATGAAAATATAAAAAAGGGTATCTCAGTTAGATTCAAGTATTTTGCTTGAAAGACAGAAAGTTGTTGACTTTCCACGTATACCCTCCATTCTCATTGTTCCCTTTTTTATTGAAATTATACCACGATTTTCAAGGGAAATGCAAGATTTTTTGGGTCCAAGCTTTGAGTTTGGATCAATGCCGATATAGGTTGCAAGCTGGCCATAGGAACAGAAAAACTCGAGTGTGTTGAGTTGATGTGCGATTGAAACAAGAACCCTGAGTATCTTGTCAGGCTGTGAATTGCCATTGATTGTGTTGTAGTATTTGAAAAGTGCGGGTCTTATTTTGAGGTTCCAGATGTTATGAAGTGTATTTTCAAGGTATTCTTTCCTGTGGTGACCGTACTCAATATAGTGGCCAGGAGAATATTTTTCAAAGATGTCGTAAATTTCATCGGATGAATAACCGCAAGAGTCAAGCCTGGTTATTATTGCAAACTCGGCCTCAGAACGTGAACTCCAGCTGTGTTTGTCACATCTCAGGTAGTGACCTTTGGGGTGGTTCTTCAAGATTTCAAGAGTACTGAAAACCCATGGTTCTACATTTGTCTTGAAGTATCTTGGCAAGGGGCTAAAAAAGGCTGAGACCAGATTATCATTGTATGTCGTGTAATGGGCTATGTCGGACCAGTGAATGGTTGGAAGGTCACCAAAACGAATATAACTGTCACCTTCCCAGAAATATCGGTGATCATCTACCTGAGAGTCTGGAATAAGAGAATAACAATTTCTGAATCTGGCTTCTCCCTTGCCAATTGAGCCTTTCCAGTTTTTGATATCGATATGTTCAGGCACAGAGTCAACTTTGACGAAGTGATGCCACCCTCTTTTTGATTTGCATTTTGGGATGTCATGCAGTCCAAGTTCGTCAAGCCTCTTTGAGATGAATGATTCAGAGACCAGATCGTCGCTCTCAAAGTCTGCGAGTTTTCCGGGACCAAGCCGGATTGCAATGTTGCAAGACTTTGGAGCATTCTGCCAGAGCTCTTCGACAGGTTTGGTTTGCCATCCAGGTGCAGGCGGAAATTTTTGTCCTTGCGGAATGGGCAATGTTTCTAAACCCAGCTCATCATAAAACTTGTGAATTTCTTTTTGTGCCATTACCAAAATTTGAGGCAATAGGGTATTGACACGACTATTCAATGTAATATACTGTCAATCATCGTAATTCATCGACAATCAATACAACAGTCGTTTAAAAGAGGGCCCTCTGCAAAGGGCTTTCTTTATTTTATACCCCTGTTACGTTTGCCCAATAAGACCTCCTTTCCATATTTGATGATTGATACTATTAATGTTATTTCCTATAGCACCTCTTTTCAATAGGTTTAAATTATTGCATTTAAATATTCAAAAGAGATGTTAAATACTATCTTTGTATTTCTTCAGCAAAACGAATATAAAATCATTTAACTTTTCTAATTCTTTTACAATGTCCTGGAGTTTTGATTGTTTAACAGATTTATAATCAAAACCCTCAAGATGCGCAAACATTTTTTTGCTTGTATTGAACAAACTTTTATATGAAGCTCCTGGTTGGTTTTCACCTTTTTTTGTTTCAACAAGTTCTTTTGTCTCGCTTACTGACAAATCCATTTTTTCAATCAGATGAGCTATTTCAATTTGTCTTTTTATGTCATCCAGTTTTAAAATCTCACCTGCATGTTTTGGTGTGAGAGGCCCATTGGGATCATCAAGCATATTTTGGACCTCTTCTGGGAGTTTCAAAAGTCTAAGCCAATTCAATATTGTTGCTTTACTTTTGCCCAACATCTCGCAGATTGTATTAACGGTTAATACAATCTGGCTGTTAAGCCTGGCAGGATCCCTTTGTGCTAGAATCATTGTATTTATTGCTTCATCGATGGACAGATTGTTTGCTTCGAAAAGTTTTTTTAAAGCCCTGGAACGTTCGATTGGAGTAATGTCCTCACGTTGGAGATTTTCTGCAATCTGGATGTGGATGCGTCTTTTGTCGTCAAGGCCTTCGACTATTCTTACCGGGACAAATTCCCAGTTTAGCATTTGAAGGGCACGATATCTTCTTTCACCAGCAACAAGTCTGTATTTTTCTCCAAGGGGTTCAACGATAAGGGGCTGCAGGAGACCATTTTTCAAAATAGAGTTGGCCAATTCTTTGAGTTTTTCTTCTTCGAATTTCTGCCTGGGTTGCCATTCTGGGGGGAGAATTCTTGAAATTTGTATGTCATTTGCAGGTGAAACTCTTTTCCCTGCAAGAAGATTCATTACATCAATCTGATCTCTGGACATCAGAGCCTCCCTTCGATAGATGCTGATATTGTAAAGGTAATATGGCTGATAAAAAATTTATCCACAAAGTTTTCAACAGATAATCCACAAAAAACAAATATTTGACAAATATATTGTCAAAATAACAGTATACAAATGACAAAGTATAAACTTCCAATGTATTTTGAGAGAGTTTACCCATTTGAAAGGATATCCCTTGTTTTGTTACAGACATAGACATGTGCTTTTCCACGCTTCCCCGCCCTGTCTACAATCATTTTCTGGACCATTTTATCAATGATGTTGTTGACGGTCTGTTTTTCAACGCCAGTTTCGCCTGCTATATCATTGACAGTAAAAAAGGGGTTGTAAGCAATGTAATCTATGCATGACCTTAGAGAGCTGGTGGTATGGACCTTGGGATCACTCTTAAATTTGCTCAAGATCTCTTCCTTTAGGAAAGTAATTTTATTCCAGAGCGAAAGTGCATTTATGGCCTGGGCTTCAACACCTTTCAGAAAAAATAAAAACCAGCCATCAAAATCTCCTGTTTTTGAAACTTGCAGTAATCTCTCCATGTATTCTTGTCTATTTGATTTGAAATACTCACCTAAATGAATAATGGGGAGTCTCGTTATTCCCCAATGGCAGAGAAGGGTTGAGATAAGCATTCTACCAATTCTTCCATTACCATCTTCAAACGGATGAATTGCTTCAAACTGGTAATGTACCAATGCAGCCCTAAAAAGAGGTGGCAGGTCATCATTGTGATTTTGAATGTATGATTCAAGGTTATCCATGAGATCCTGCATTTGAAGAGGTGGGGGAGGAAAAAAAGTCATCCTGATTGAGTTCTGGCTGTTCCTGAAAGATCCTGGATTTTTGTTCTCTCCTCTTTGGGAGCCTTCCATCAGCAATCTGTGGGCCTCTTTTATGAGACCCAATGTAAATGGTCGTCCATCAAGCAGTTGTTTGTATGAATAGAATAAAGCATTAAAATGGGCGATGTTTTCGTTTAAGTCATCGTTTTGTTCAATAAGACCGGCACTATAGCTGTAATAATCATTAAGTGAGGAGTGCGTCCCTTCAATTTGTGATGAAAATACCGATTCTTTTTTAAATAGTATATTGACTATTGTTGCTCGAGATATTTCTATTAGATTATTGTTTGCCTCCGATATTTTTGTCATTGCTTTATGGTAGGGTTCCATGTGATCCCAACTTGGGGAAACTTCAATTGGAAGTGGCGATGGAGAAAAAGCATTCACTTTCTTGTTGCCAAAAGATGAATCTATATAAGCGCCAGGTATTATTGTCATCTCCTGCCCTTCACCCTGTCTACAAGTTTCCAGTAATCATCAGCACCAATTGAATTTGGGTCAAATTCAAAAATTGGTTGGCCTTTTGCTGGTGCTTCAGCTATTTTTGAATTGTAATGAATTGGATCGCAGATTTTATCAGAATAGGCCGTCTTTAATTGTTCGTAAATTTCATTGCTTCTCTTGACTCTGTTATCAAGAAACGTAGGTAATATATATTTCAGTTCAAGGTTCTGCTGGTATTTTGCAACAGCATCAAGGTTGTCCTGGAACTGGACTAGACCCTGGACAGAAAGAACTTCCAAAGAGATCGGAACCAATACCTCATGAGCAAAGAACAAAACACAGAGATTCAAAATGTCCCAACTCGGAGCAGTGTCAATAATGACATAATCGTATTTGCCATTTAAGGGTTCTAATGCCACAGCAAGCGCAAATTGAGGTTGATCGAGATTTTTTGAAATGCTAATTTTTGTTGCGGCCAATGAAGAGCCACCTGCCAAAATATCAAGGTTTTCCCTAGCTTTGTAAATAGCATTTTCAAGGGATATTGAATTACCAAGCACATCAGATAAACCTGTTGGAGGTTTGACACCTAAAAGTGGAGCAACCTGCCCCTGGGTATCGGTATCAATGACCAGAACTTTGTTTCCAGCGATTGCCAACCCGGCAGCCAAATTGACCGCTGTTGTTGTTTTACCAACTCCACCTTTTGACAGAGCAATTGCAATTTTTCTTACTTCACGTTTGCCAGAGCGCTCTTTTATTAATCGATCAAGTTCATTTTCTGGAATCCTCCAGATGCCACCCTTACCAATTTTTACAGCTTTGATGTAGCCTGCACGACACCAGTCTTTAATTGTTTTTGGAGATAATCCAAGGATTTGAGCGGTTTCTTCTGGTGTTAATAGTTTTATATCTGACATGGTATCCCAAAGTATACCAAGGAATACTTAGTTGTCAATATTAAATTGTTTCCAAATATTATACAATTATGACCATGATAAATCACATCGTTGGCATTGGCATCTTTCGCAATTATCACATTTAGTTTCACATTCACATGATTCACAATCTTTTTCACAGAAAGGCCAAATACAGTATTTCATATCATCATTATCATCTTCTTTTTTTGAATACATTAGATTAACTATCCCTTTCATAAACTACCTCCTTTCTTATTTGATATTGGTAATACAATGTTATTATTTATCAAACGATATAGGATATAGTTAGCTTCATCGCTTTTTACAGATAATTCATTCTCAATCATTTGTTTGTTAATGACGGAATTATTTGATAAAATGTTGAATAGTTCATCATCTATAGGAACCCAATTTTTTCTTGAAGAAAAAACGATATAACCAAATTCCTCTTTCCTATATTCATTATCGCCAATAATATAATTATCATCTAAAATAAGATTAGTTTTTTTTGCTGAAGGTTTTTTTGTAAGTATTTTTCTTGTACACATTGGATCTTCTGAATCTAGACTTCCATACATATTTTTAGAATATGTTCTACAGCCACCTTGGCAATCATATGGGAAAGCGTCACATTCTTCCTTACAATATTTAGGTACGAAAACATCATTTCTATAATCATCCATAAGATCCCATGCAGCTTTTAACCCAACATCAAGAACTGAACCATAATTATACTCACTTTGAGGACAAGGTCTTAATTGTCCAGATGAACCGATAATAGCACTTGAACATCCTGCACCACAACCTCTATAATGAAAGTGCTCTCTTTGTTTATCAGAAGTAAAACCACAAATAGGGCATGGAGTTAATGTATCTATTTCTAAATTTAAATTATCATGTGTCCAAATAGTATCATCAAGCATTTTTAAAACATCTATGTGGGATAAATTGTAATCAAGAAAATTTCTATTCCATGAAGGATAAGATGCTCTGGTAACACAAAACGTGTTACAACCAAGATCTTTAATAAAATTTGCAGTTGACTTTATTGTATTTAAATTAATTTTAGTAACAACCATACTAATTGATATATTAAAGTTATTATTGATTGCATATTTAATACCACTTACTACTTTATCGTAGGAGTTTTTTACACCTGTAATGACATCATGAACTTCTTTTATGTCTGATGGGAATGAAACTAATATACTGTTTATACCAATATCTTTTAAAATATTTACATGTTCATTGGTAATCGATGATAAATTTGAATTAAGAGTCATTTTAATATTAGCGTTCTTTAATTTTAATAGACAATCATAATATTTATCAATTACAAATAATGGTTCGCCACCTGTCAAACAAATATCAAATATTTTATTATTAATTATTTCATTAGCAATAATGTTTTGTTCTTTGCTTTTAAGAAAATCTGGTAGAATTGAAGTATTAGCACGCCAATAATTATAACAATATATACAATGATGGTTGCACCACGATGTAAGTTCCCATTGAATGCCTATCGGGGCACTTAGTTTTTTATACATATTTTGTGTGTAACTGATTTTATCAAAATGTCAATCCTCGTTTATTGTCAATATTAAACATATATTAAATATTTTGATATTGCATCCCCCGTATTCCTGAACAACCTGTCCAGCTTAATGGCAACCAAGTTACAGGCAACTGGTTCACCAGGACAAGAATGAAATGTTCCATTTTTAGATTGTGATACATCATTGGCAATGACACACTTGTTAGCTTCCAGAATGCCGTAATCCTGGGCTGTTTTAGGGGTGTTATCAGACCTCTGCCACTCATTGCCCTCAGGAGTACCAGAACGTTCAAATTTGGGCCCTTTCTGAAGATCATTTTCAAGAGTTAATTTGGGGTTCTTGCCATTTCCATTGTGGCTGGTGAGTGACTGGAGTACAAAACCCAGTGATGCGAGTGCAGATAATCCACCTTGTCTTTTCTCCAGAGGTTTGAACCCTGAGATGCCCTCGTCCTTGAAAATGGTGACAAGTTCTAGTCCTTTCAGGTCACAATATGCCCTTATCTTCCTCTCCTGGGCTTCAAGTGAAAGACCCTCTCTAGCCTGGT